>NZ_JAMQKA010000001.1:0-379076 GCF_031569985.1 Aliifodinibius sp. S!AR15-10
ACGCAATGCCGTCGTCTGCAAGTTGCTGTATCGGGTGTTTGCGGTGATCAAACGAGGGACTCCTTACGTGAAAATCTATCAACATCAGATAACCGAATCTTCTTGACTAAGTCTTAGAATACCAAAAAAATCGCCGCCTGAACCTGCTTCCGCTCAAAGCTGCTCTTCCTCCGCCTAAAAGAAACTCAGATGTTCACTTAGAGAGACCTACAGGCGAAAGTTGCTTTGAAGCATTAAGTAACTCTCTCCTATCCATACCGGGTTACTTTTTTAACGGCTCCGGTCGCTCAGCTTACCCATCGCTCCACCAGCTTAGGGCGGATTATTTGTTCATCTAATTACTGGCCTTTGCATAGTTATTGGTTTTGATTCCGAATCAAGGAATGATATCCGCCTTTAATTGCTTTTAAAAAGCGATAAAAATATATTAATTACATGGATTACAAAAAATACATAACGATAGAAGCCGATAAGCGAGGCGGAAAGCCTTGTATTCGCGGGATGCGTATAACCGTTTATGATGTACTCGAATATTTGGCATCCGGCATGTCGGAGGATGAGATTTTACAGGATTTTCCCGAGTTGACCAAAGACGATATCCGGGCTTGTATCGCTTTTGCAGCTAATCGCGAACGAGAGCTTACCAAAATATCCTCTTGAAGCTTCTATTTGATCAAAATTTGTCCCACCGTTTAAAAGAACTGTTAGAAGATACATTCCCAGAATCAGTTCATGTCAAAGATATTGGTCTGGAGCAAGCAACAGACTCCGTCATTTGGGAATATGCGGAAAAGCATGGATATACTATCGTTTCTAAAGATTCAGATTTTCACCAGCGTAGCTTTGTGAAGGGTTATCCACCCAAGGTAATATGGATTCAGCGGGGAAATTGTACTACAGATGATATGTACCGTCTACTGTATAAAAACAGAGAGGCCATCGAAGCTTTCGGGGATGATACCAAAAGCTCTTTCCTGGTACTTGAGTAGGTCAATCATTAAACCGCTTATTTATTTTGTCAAAGACCTCATCTCCTGGAATAGCTTTTATTTTACCATAACGTAAATCTTCCAGTCGTTTCCTGGTCTCTTTCGTCCATTTTTTATCGATCCCCGTTTCGGGAGTGTTAAGTGATCGCAATACAGAATCGGCAACCAATACCCGATCCTCAACGGGAAGAGACATTATCTCTTCAATCAGCTCTTTCGTTTTCATATAAATCTGTATTAAATGATTTTTATCTACTCGTTAATATAGCAGGAAAAAGGCTGAGAAGGATAGTGGATTGGTAATCCACTCTTAATCACAAGCTTTTTATTGCTTTTTGTTTACCTAATTCCGGACCTTTGAATTGTTGGCGGGAAAAGAGGCGGAGGTCGATGCGCGAAAAGGATAATTTCACACCGGCTCCCTCGGCCAAGCAGTTACTGGCCGTGATGGACCATTGAAATTATCCCGCGCGGCGACCCGAGCCGCCGCCCAGAATTCACCGGCCGGTGGGTTTTTGGGTACCTTTTTGTCCACACAAAAAGGTACAATGAGCATGTCTATATCATCGACATATCTCAAAAAAATGTAGATAAAACGCCAAATTTTCGACACGTTTTAGACATGTGTCGAAATCGTCGACAAGTAATCAGTACTTTTCGTTGGACAAGAGGTTATATAACGCTGTATTAAGATACAGTTTTTCACGGCCGGACTTTTTGCTTTCAAGAATCCCGATGTTTTCCAGTTCGTTCAGATAATCGCCCGCTGTTTGTCTTTGGGCAATTCCCTTATCGACAAGAAACTTAATCTTACAATATGGTTGCTCAAAAAGAAGCTCGATGAGTTCCTTGGAGTAGACCCTGTCCGGCAGCCTGGCTTTGGCTTCTTCGATTGTTTCCTCTAACAGGTTATTTATCGCTTCAATTTTAGATTTGGTTTCTATGGCTGTTTTTTCGATAGCCTCCAGCATAAACAAAATCCAGGACTCCCAATCCTCCTCTTCTGTGACTTTTCTCAGGAGTTTGTAATAATCTGCCTTACGATTGATAATATACTCACTCATATATAGCACAGGTAACGTTAGAAGCTCCTCCAATACAAGATATAGAATATTGAGGATACGTCCGGTCCGGCCGTTTCCATCATCAAAAGGGTGTATAGCCTCGAATTGATAGTGAATAACAGCCATCTTGATTAAAGGATCCAGATCGTCATTATCGCTGTAGATAAACGTTTCCAGGTTTCCAAGCAGATCCCTGATTAATTCCTCCCCCTCAGGTGGCCAGTAAATAATCTTGTTTGTATTAGGATTCGCAATAACGGTACCCGGGGTATTACGAATACCAGACTCATTCTGCTTGATGGTTTGAACGATATCGATAAAAAGATTTGTGGAAAGAGGCCGCTCATTCAATTGATTAAATCCCGCCCAAAGAGCCTGCCGGTACCGAAGAACTTCTTTGGTTTGAGGATCATAGTTTTTATCCCCTGCTGAAAAAGCTTCGTACAGTTTGTCGTTGGTCGTGATTACATTTTCAATTTCCGAACTGGCTTTAGCCTCCTGCAGGATTAGGGAGTTTATTAAAATACCTTGATTAGGTATAATACCTGCTTTCCCCTTCAGTTCCGCCAATTCTCGGTTGGCTCTGATAGCTTTTTTTAGCACAGCTGGAGTCTCTAAATCAATTGTTGGTGGCAGTTTGGGGAGGTCATTGTATGGTTTTTCAGGATTGAAGGCCATATGCAGTTATCTGCTAAATTATTAAATGCATCGATACTATCAATAGGCTTGCAAAGCATGTCGAAATATAATATTTATTTCGACATGCTTTAAATATATGTCGATAGTATCGACGTTTAAGGTTCATTCTTATAGGAGGAATAGATGCAAGAGAATAAGAAACTGTATATCGAGATACTGGCAAGTGCGTACAATACGGGCGGTTTTTTGAGAAGAAAATTACAAGGATATGTCTTCGAAGACTATCTTGAGTTGTTGGGAGAAAAAGCTGCATATATCGAAGAACTGAAAGAAAAATATCGTGGTACTACCAAAAAGCATCTAGAGAAAGATATCAAGGTGGAGAACATGCAAATTGAATATGAAAGAAAAGTTTCTAGCCTGGAAACCATTCTATTTGATCTAGACCTGAAAGAATTTGATGAATTAAATCTGAATAAAGATCGATATAAATCTGTAGAATCTGTCTATAAATACTATCGATATAAATCTGTAGAATCTGTCTATAAATACTATCGATATAAGACAGGACAAAAAAAGGATTCACCTGTCAAGGTATTTCGACTAAATAAACCGGTTCTGTATAAGATCATTGATATGATCAAGCGGCTTGGGAAGGATTTTTTAGAATTAAAAATTTTAAGGGAGGTTGAAAATCATTTAAGGTTAACAACTGAATATTACCCAATGGAAGAAAATGTAGTTAAAAAGACAGTTGATCGAGCAGCCGATGCTTGTAAAGAAGTATATTTTTCCAATACTAATATTAGCCGTGATGAACTAATCGAGAGAGTTCTAAATGAATATCACATTCAGAATTACGATCACTTATCTCCTAAGAAAACAGAAAAAAGGACAAAAAAAGCTGCCAAACAGTGGGTAAGAGATCGAAATTCAGCCAAAAAGTAAAAAAGTCTGTTAGGGTTCTGCACTTGTAAATCGACTTTATTTTCCATCTGCAGCATTTCTGCAGGTTGAGAGTGCAGACCCTACTTTGGTTTAAATTCATCAGTAGGCTACACTCATGGGTGAAAGACAAACACTAATTAAATCTTTTACCCAATGGAAGAAAAGACTTTAAAGAGAATTGAAAAGAAGTTGGACATGCTTCTCAATTCAAAAAAACATCGCATCAATGAGAAGAAATATATCACGGCACGGGAAGTTGAGGATCTTACCGGCCTTAACTATCGTACCATTCTAAACCGGTCGAACCTAGATGAAGAGCATCCCCGGTTTATCCCGTCTATCCAGTTCGGGGGAAGCCGCCGCAAATATTTTGAGCGAAAGGTAATCGAACGCATCTTCCACCTGAGCTAACAGAAGTCTATGCCGAGATTACCCGAACATATCTGCTTTACCATGATTCCAAATTTCATCTTTGATGAATTTTTGGAATTACTAACTGAGGGAGAGCTCAAGATACTACTGGCGATTTATCGTAAAACAGTCGGTTTTGACAAAACATCTGATAAAATCCCTTATAGCCAGTTGGTAAAGAGCACCGGCTTATCCAAATCGACTATTTCCAAAGGAATAAAAGGATTGGTCAATAAGAAACTGGTCAAAGTAGATCGTTCCGGAAATACCAATCGATATACGTACTGTTTACCTAAGGTTAATATGTCAAGTAGTTCGAAACCTGAACCGATGGTAGTTCAAAATTCAAACCAGCAACTAGTTCGAAATTCGAACACTCAAAAGAAAGTACCTAAAGAAACTGAAAAAAATACTACTAATAGTAGTACTGGTTTTTCCGATGAGGTATGGAAGGTAATCAATTATTGGAATGAAATTTTCTCAGATACTCTAGACCCGTCTAATGCAGTTCTTATCAGACATATTGAAAGATCCATATCACAATTTTCTGTAAACCAGATTAAAGAAGCGATTTTTAGGCGAAGTAACTGCAGCTATTATAAACGTAAAAAACCAGAATTACTTAATAAGCCTAATGCCTTCTTCCCCTACCCTGAAACTATTAGAAATGACCTAAATCGTAATACTGATATGATTTTCGATTACGACGAGAAAAATGAACGCGTATATAATAGAAAAAACAAAGATGAAGATTTTGAAATTATACGGGACATGAGAGATAAGCTAGGTCGGCCACTCTGGAAGCTTAAAAATGCTTCATGAATGACTAAAATTTCAAAAATAATAAGCACTTACTCTGAAGTGCATAACTCTAATTTATAAACCATGAAAAATTCCATACAAATTACATTTAGCGACGAACTGCTCGATGCTTTTACACAAGCAATCAAAGAAGCTGTCAAAGAGGAGCTTCCCAAATATCAGAACAGTTTCAAGAAAGACTGGCTTTCAACCGAAGAGGTGATGGAGATGTTAAAAGTTTCCAGACGGACCGTTCAAAACTACCGGGACGAAGGTAAGATTTCCTATTTCCAACAAGGGCGCAAGATACTTTATCCCAGAGAAGGGATTGAGGAGTTTCTACGCAAAAATATGATCAAAGCCTACCGTTAAAATCTGTAATTGAGGGTGACTATTTGGAGTCACCTCGTTTGTTTAACCCTTTCGTTTAACAGCTAAATTTTCTTCTACATGTCTAACAATTCCGAACATTGCTGCCTTTCCTGTGGTGTTGATATCTCAAACAAACGCATAGATGCGAAGTACTGCAGCGGCCGATGCCGCATGCGATACTGCAGAAGCCGGAAAAAAGACCAGTTGATTGAGGAGTTAGTCGAACTTTTCCGTCAGTTACCGAACCATTCCGTACAATTCACAGACAAAGGCTTTTACCTGGAAGAATGGGATGTAATAAACCGAACTACCCAAAAATGGTACCTTTCAGAGCTAAAAAGTATGTCAAATCAGCAACTAAACGGGTTAATCGAGGGCAAAAAGTGGAGATTGGCCGGTGAAAACCTGGCAAATTTACTGTTTAACCGGTCCTGATTTCAATGTTCAGAAATTTGTTAGACAATTGGCAATTGTTTAACAAAAAAGTTTTAAAAATCAGATTTTTTTAAAAAGTAAAATCCAGTCAGATTGATTTAAATGGACATTTCTTCTTCATCCAATACATTACACACTGGGGGGAGGGGTAAGAATAATCTTTAAAATTTTCTTTAAAGATCTGATAATTAGGCCGTTTGTCATACGATTTTTAACCGATGGACCATAAAAAGACATAAAAACATATAGATGTTTTTGTGGCAATGTGGTAAACCACAAAGACAGAAAGTTTGCTCATCACTTATAATCAAAAATCAGACTTTCCACTAAAACATGAATTCCGAACGTATAACGTTCTCTTTAAATCACTCCCTACTCTTCTAATAATCTGATTATTTGACTTTCCGTAATACAGTTTTCGTCATTTATAGTCCATTACCACATATGTGTTAATGTGGCTTTGTGGCAAAACACATCTGTACTAGCTAAATGTTTAACGTTTGATCGCAATGGTCAGCAGATAAGCTGCATGAACCGAGTTTGTAGAAATCTGAATTTTATAGTAACCACCATTAGAAGAGGTCGTTACTGCCAGATAAAATCCAAATTATTTCAGCTTATCTAAGCTGTTCTTTGTTGCTTATATCGATCATAAATATTTTCATTAGCATATGAGCCATGGGACTCCGCTGCCATTAATTGGTCATATTCATACTGAGGAACATCATAATATTCATATATCCTACCGTTATTGAATTCGATTTCAAGCAAAGCTCTATCTTGATCATAACCTATTGAGGCAATATTAGAAGAATCAACTGGTATTCTGTTCATCTTTATCCTCCTCTGTATTTATGTCATCTTTTTGTATCCTAATTTTAGTAACAACACTCTGATAATCATTATCACTAGCTTGGTAAGTTTTATTCCAATTTTCAACTAATTTGGGGTCATTGCTACTTGGTCTTGGTTCTACAAGTTTTATTCTAACTCTAGATGGTATTTTAATGGATTCACCGACTACAATTGCTTCACCAACTCTTAGAGATGATAAGAGCTCAATCAAACTAGACATATTATTAGGGGCAGATGCTTGAACCGTACTTTTATCTCTGCTGTTGGTTAATCTAAGAGCTATAAAAGTACCAACCTGTGCTAAAATAGTCTTTGAAATTTCAGAAGGCCTTTGTGTAATTACCATCGATCCAATACCAAATTTTCTACCTTCTTTAAATATTTTTTCAACAGCTTTTTTTGCATATCCGAATGAGTTCGTATTGAAATCTTGACTAGGTAAGTAGTTATGAGCTTCCTCATATACCATTAATAGCGGTCTATTTCGCCCTGTATATTCTTCGGATCTACCCCAGTACATACTATCAAAGATAAATCTGGTTATTAGACCTACAGAAATATCAACAAATTCGAAGGGTACACCACTAAGATCTAGGATTGTTAATCTTTTATCATTGTCTATCCAGTCACGTAGAAGTTTGTCTATATCATATTTACTATCGACATCCTTATATGGACCTGGATTAAACATGAAATCATACCGGTCATCTTTAAGTCTAGATAGTATTTTTCTTTCATAATCAAACATTGTTTGCTCTTTTGACTTAAAGGGTGCCCCTCCACCGATAGAATATGGCTCAAATTTAGCGGGTTTCAATTCTTCGGGATCGCCTTCTTCAATAAGAGCTTCATTCTCGGCTATTTGCTCAGTTTCATTATAAGTAGCATTTAGTTCACGATTGAACTTGTACCATAATTCTCTAAGATTAAAAGGGATTGGTGAATCTACTGTCACAAACTTTTCATCTATGCCACCAGCTTTTAACTTTTCACTGTTCTCTCTTTTTTTTCTTAGTATTTCTTCACGTAATCTCTTATCTGCTGGCCTTTCTTGACCTTCTGGCCTTCCCACTAAAAAGAAAGCTAGTTCATCAAAGTTCATTGTCCAAAAGGGAATGTGAAGAGGATTATCAGAGCTATTAATTTTAAAAACTTTAGCTTGATCCTTGAATGCAGCTTCATATTCGCCGTGAATATCTATTAAAACAATTCTTGATCCTGGGTAATCATTAAGGATCTTTTTTATTAAATATGCATTGGTATTTGATTTACCACTTCCAGTTGAACCCAAAATTGCAGAATGACGAAGTACTAAATCATGAATGTTAATGTTAACTGGTAGAGTGTTAGATGAGGCATGTTTCCCAATTTCAATTGTCCCATCCTTTTGATCTCCATATATGAACTTTAGGTCATTTTCTGTTACTAAATGGCCCTCATCATTTATTGTTGGGTAGGTACCTACTCCTTTTTTAAATTCTGTATTTCCTATCTGTTCACCGACAAGTTGAACTTGTAAGAATTTTTTCCCGTAATCTGGTCTTGGGTACTCTTCTTCTGGCTCATCATCAACTGTTGGGGTATTGCTTACAGATGATACAATCCCAAATAAGGTTAGGTTTCCAATTGGAAATTTGACAAATGTTCCAATCTGACCAATTTTATAGACTTTGCCGTTAATGATAGGAGCCGCCGAAGGGATTTCACTGGATATTTCAACTTCGACTCTTGTTGAGTTTACATTAATTACTTTCCCCAGATATGTGATTGAATTATTCATTTTCCTCTAACCTTGAAAGAATAGTTTCTTCATCTCCTGATGTAAGTAGTAAGAAATCGATTAATTCTTTGAAATCACCCAATTTAAGGGCTGATTCATCTTCGTCCCATACTTTATTTAGCAAGTTATTAGTGTTTTCCTTTTTCCATTCACCCAAAACACCGCTTATTATGGCTTTATTGGGCCCGTATGCAGAGAAGTTATAATAGGTATTACCCATTTCATTGATCTTCTCTAATACTGAATCATCGTAGAAAAAACCAATAACATGGAGCCTGTTATTTTGCTTTATTCCATCGAAGATTATTGAATTAATGTGATCATCTGAAAATGAATAACCGTTAATAATAAACACACCTTCACCAGATTGAAGAAATAATTTTAGCCTGTCAAAATATGAGATAAAAGGTTGTTTACGGGAGGATTCATATTTTTCTCGTGAAGGATAAATCACAATTTCTTCATAATCTTTTAGAACTTTGCCACGGCCTCCTAATCTAATTATTCTACTATTATTACCATCATCATGCTTCCAAAACCAACCCAATGATCCATGCAATTTCCAAAGTTTAATCCAAGATGTAGGTGGGGTACTTTCTTGCCGGTACTTTTCTAGACTTTCAGGTACAAAGAAAGGTTCGTCAGCCCCAATGAACCCATCAAAAAATGGTATTTTTGTACTCTCTAAAGCCTTTTCAAGTAATAAATCATAATTAGTTGTAAAAATATCCTTAGAAAAATCTCGACTTAGCCAATTAACCCAGCTTACAAATCTTTTTAATGGGTTTAGATCAGCTGAATCCTGTTCTTCAATAAGTATTTCATAAATTTTATTACACAATTTAATGTCAAGCTCTTTGGCATCTTTTCCCGAAACGCCTTTGTAATTTCTATCCTCTTTATTTCGAGTGATATTCCTTATTAATCTTGTCTGGTTTAAAATATCTTCAATATTTATATCACTTATGCCTAGATTTTCTAAATCACTATCAATCGAATTATATGTACTTTCAAAATTTGAGGTAAGTTCAGATCTGACCTTTGATGTCAGTTCACTAATATCTGAAATGCCAAGTGATTTAGAGGTACCCGCACCTAAAAAGAAACCAATTCTTTTAGTATAGGAGAGCTGATTCCTAAGTTCATTTATCTCTCTTGCTACGTCATGAAATGAAGTTGTATTCATATATAAATTAGTTTTCTCTTGTTTAAATACTAGGGATATTAAGAAGCGCTTTGCAAATTTAGATATTTAATAATAAGCCCCATGCGATGCTATATAATTAATATTAGACATTATTTCATGTCCAATTATTTTTATAGTCTCTATGAGTCAGTTAGATTTTTTTTGATATAGTACCATATAATGAAAATTCGAAAGTTGGAAAGCTAGCCGAAAATTTACGAACTATGCCTTTGAAAATACTTGCAACTGCAGACTTCCATCTAGGTCGCACCTTCCGAAATTTACCCGAGGCGCAAGACACACTTTCCGAAGCACGGTACGAAACCCTCCAAAAGACCATAGATAAATCAAATAAATTAGAAACCGATATTTTTGTTATAGCCGGCGACCTGTTTGACCGGACTTCAATGAACGTGGGAGATATTCAGAAAGCCGTCCGAGCGATAAATCAGTTTGCCGGTGAAGTGGTATTGGTCCTGCCAGGCAACCACGACTACATCACCGCCGACAGCCAGCTCTGGGATCGTTTTAAGAAAGAAGCCGAAGAACATGTATTGGTGCTGGACAAAAAAGAACCGCTTGAACTGTCGGTATTTGAACAGGAAGTAGTGATTTATCCCACTCCCTGCCATGCCAAGCATTCGGCAGAGCATGCCATCGGATGGGTAGATGAAGTAGAAAAAGACAGGGACGCCCTGCATATCGGTATTGCCCACGGAAGTATAGAAGGAGTATCCCCCGATTTTGACCAGCGGTATTTTCCTATGACCATCAATGAACTGGAGCGATCGGGCGTTGATCTTTGGCTAATGGGGCACACGCACATCACATGGCCGGAAAAGCTCGACAAACGGGATATCATATTTAATCCCGGAACACCGGAACCCGACGGGTTTTCCTGCAATCATGAAGGACGTGCTTTCCTCCATACTATAGGAGAAGACAAAGAGATAACAACTGAGATCGTTAGCACCGGAACCTACCGGTTTATACAGATGGCCGAACAGATTTCATCTACCAAAGATGTGCAGAATCTGGTAGAACAGTTTAGCAGGGATTCCTGGCAGCAAACTGTTGTGGAACTGGAAGTATACGGGAAGTTGGAGGAGGAAGCATTTGAGGCTTGGCAGGAAAACCGCTCACAAATTCGAGACTCCGTACTGGAGCTTCGCCTTGATGACGCTGAGGTCCACCGCAAGGTCACTTCCGATCAAATACAGAAAGAGTTCTCCGAAGGTTCATTTCCTGAACAACTGCTGTCCTCCTTTTCAGAGGATGAGGAAGAAGAGAAGCTGCAGATGGCCTATGAGTTGATAAAAGAGGTGCAACAATGAAGTTGTCAAAAGTATTTCTCCATCCTTTTGCCGGAATCCAGGAGAAGACGTTTGAATTTGAAGATGGACTGAACGTCTTGTTGGGGCCTAACGAAGCAGGTAAATCCACCGTATTTCAAGCCGTGATGCATGCCCTGCTGACCACTACGTCGCTGACCCGGACCAAAGTGGAAGATATCATGGGAAGCTATTTTCCTGCCATTGGCGGAGATGTTATTCGGGTAGGCCTGGAACTAAGAAATTCCGAAAATAGTGTCGTTCGTATTCACAAGATCTGGAAGAAAGGGAATCGGAATGGTAGTGCTTCTTTAAAGCTTCCTGATGGCTCCGAAATTACCGAAGAGGACGAAGTGCAAAACCAGATTGAATCTTTGCTCCCGGTTTCCCCCGCAACCATCCGTACTATTCTGCTTGCCGATCAGTCTGGCCTGCATCGGACCATGCAGGAGATGAGGCAGGAAGGCAAAGTGAGGAAAGAGCTGGGTAATATCCTCCGCCGGAACTTCATGGAAACAGGCGGCGTGTCCGTCGATCGATTCCGGGAACTGCTCGATCAAAAATATGAGGATTATTTTAAACGGTGGAATCGCCAGCAGCAGTATCCCGAAAACAATCGCGGCATCAAGAATCCCTACAAGGTCGGTACCGGTAAAGTTGTTGAAGCTTATTATAAGAAAGAGCAGCTCCGGTTGGATCTGGAAGAAGCCAGGCGTTTTGAAGATGATCTGGATTCGTTGAATGAAACATTGAGCGCCCTAGTTTTCCAGCAGGAGAAAAAGAAGGAGAAGTTTGAGCAGCTCAGTCCCTTAAAAAAAGGCATCCAGGAACGACAGCTTAAAGAGCAAACATTAGAGTCAGCCCAAGAGAAAAAAGAGCGCCTACTTCATGTAAGCAAAAAATGGCCTGTTTTTGAAGATAATATAGAGAACCTGGAGCCCAAGCTTGAGACCCACCGGAAAAAATTAGAGGAACTTCAACAAGAGCAAGAAAAGGCACAGAAAAAACAGAAGGCCGAACAGCTAAAACAACGAATTGCAAAAATTGAGCAGCTCGCATCGCAAGTAGAAGAAGTGAAGAGAGAATTAAATGAGGCAAAAAAAGTAACACAGGAGGATCTAAAAAAACTCCGAGAGCTTCAGTCAGATGTACGGCAACTCCAAACGAAAATAGAAGCAGCCAAGCTTACGGTTCATATCGAAAGTGATTCAGATCAAACCCTTCGTTATACCGAAGCCGGTCAGGATGAACAAGAAATTGAGACAAAGTGCGGGGAAGCGCTCAATCAAACGGCCTCCGGTGGATTTACCCTGAAAACAGACGGACTTATGATAAAGGTGTTTTCAGGTGAGGGAGATCTTGAGGATACGATCGAAACCCTGCAGACAAAGGAGGAAAATCTTTCACGTTATTTAGAGGACCTTGAGGCAGAGTCAGCCCAAGAGGCAGAGTCTTATGCCCAACTTTACCAAAAGAAGGAAAATGATTTGGAGCAAGCTAAAAAGGCTTATCAGAATGAGCTGGGAGATCAAAAGTTGGAGCACCTTAAAGAAAAGCTGGAAGCCTATGGGGATTTGTCCGAGGTGCGGAGCTCCGAGGAGATTACAGAGGATATTGTTGAAACCAAGACAGCGTTAAATCAGCTTAAAAAAGAAACAGAAGAGGCAGAGAGTAAGATCGAAGAATGGACCGAAAAATACGGTTCCTCCGATGAGGTCATTCTTGAACTGGCAGAAGTATCAAAATTGATCAAAGATCTGGAAAGTGATCTCGATGATCTTCCTTCCCTGCCTGAGGGATATGAATCTTCCGGAGAATTTATCAAAGAGGTGGAGCAGCTGGGTAACGATATCCAGCAGTTGAAGGAGCAAATTTTTGAAAAGAAGCAGGAACGAACGCAGCTGGAAGCAGAAGCCCCGGACACCTCATCGGAAGAGTTGCAGAAACTTCGTGAAGAAGCAGAAGCTGAGTTTGAGCGTATCAACAACCGAGCCGAAACGCTGGCCTGGGTACGCGAAAAATCTCTGGAACTGATCGAATCGATGGATAGCGACACCTACAAAGGCCTTGAAACAAGCTTCGTAAAATGGCTGGAGCTGATGGTCGGCGACCGCTTTTCTACCGTGGATATGGAAAGCGACATGCCCACTGCTTTTAAAACCAAAGAGGCAACTTCGCTGACCTACAACCTGCTTTCCCACGGGACCAAAGACACTGTAGCTTTGGCTTGGCGGTTTGCGTTATGCGAGAAGTTCCTGGAAGAAGGAACCAGCTTTATAATTCTGGATGATCCGATGGTGGACATCGATCCCGAGCGTAGGAAAGAGGTGGTGAAAGCTATAAATCAGTTCTCAGAGCAATATCAGACTATAGTCATGACTTGCCATCCGAATCATAAGGAGGAGCTTAATGGCCAAGAAGTTATTGAGATCGGCTAGTCCATAACGGTTTTTTTACAGTATATCTTGATAATTTTCGGGATAGGAATCCATCCTTGACCAGTGCATTTAAATAATTTGCGGAAACTGTAAAATAACTTGGTAGAATTGGTGCTGATGGCATTTTAATTTTGATCACCCGTTCCATTAATTGCTGAAATTTTTTGCTGTTCCATTGATTATATACATTCAAATTATTTAATCTCTTAATAAAGGGTAACACTGAATAATTTTTACTGAGCCAGCTTATTACGTTATCCAAATAGAAGCTATCTACTAGATTATCACTTGCGAAAAAATGCCTAACTAAGTGGTATTGCCAGATATGACTGTGTTCTTCCATTATCCAAACGTTTGATATGTAAGGTTTTAGATAAGATGCATTAAATTTATTTTCTGAGATTAGTTTGTTGAGCTCAAGTATCTTTTTGTACGATTTTGCTCGGAGTAATTTCACTCGATTTATTCGCCAATCCAAGTCTAAAGCTTTCTGCAATTTTTCAATATCACTCAAAAAAAGCTGAGCATTTTCTTTTTTTAAGGGGGCACATTCCTTTAAAGCTTGTTCAAAATCAGATTTGAAATCATCACCATCTTTTAAATACCAAAATGAATTAGTCACTTTTAATTCACTTGGATTATTGCTTATTCCAGAAGTGCCATTCGAGGATTCTTTCTTAGGAGTAACTAGCCATTTCCTATTATCACTTGAATTGAGAACAGCCTCTTTAAAATCTTTTTTACTGAAATTTTTGTTGATCCATTTTCTTAGATCAATCTCAAATAGAAGGTCCTCATTGTCTAAAAAATTTAAGATCTTGTGTTTTGGGGTTTTATGGGTTACTGTAATCTCAACGAATATTGGTTTTTCATTTTTAAAGAGTGCTACATCAACCCGATAATCTCTGACTGCCTTCTCTTCTTCTACAGTTTCATAGCTTAAGTTTAGATCTGAATACCTACGAAAACTATCTAACAATGAACTTGAGATCTCCTCTTTTATCCTCGAATTGATCTTAAATTCCGGAGTAGCTATCTCAGTAGAACTACATATAATTTGTTTTGCTGCTTGGTGAATTGCTGTCTCAACAGCACCCCGACAATCAGCATTATCGGTATGAGCAAAATGATGTGTTCGTATTTTTCCTTTATTACGAGCAATCAAGTCATTCTTGCATTTTGGACAAATGCAGCCGCACTTCAAACCATTTTCAACTTCATCAATATGTTTAATGACCCCATCTTTCAATGCAAATGGCAACTGCACTCTAGTTTTAGGATTGTCCATAGAAAAAATTTTAGAATTATAGCTAACTAGCTTTTAAATACTCCCAATGCTGATGGATCATCACCATGGCCAGAGTATCCAACTCACAATATTTTAGCAGTGCCTCAAAAGTTGCTTCACGTTCTTCTTCTGATACATCATCGAACTGCATACGACTCCATGCCATCATGGCCGTACCGCCCTCAGCGATCGTTTCTTCGGCCGTTTCATAATCCGGTATGCCGTAACCGATGGGATCCAGCAGCTTATAAGGACTTAAGACATTGCCTGTCCCCTCGTCAATTTTATAGAGCACTTTGTCTTTAATACTGAGTCCGCTGTACGGTTGGGAATAGATCTCCCTTAATTTAGGACTTTCATTCAGTACGGCAGGCAGCACCTCTTTAATACTGTTGGATCCTTTCATATAAGGAGAATAGTAATAATTGACCACCATCCGCTGCTGGTCGATCATCTCACGCGATCCTCCTTTGGTGATGGTCTGAATCCATTCAATGAGTTCTTCAGCATCAACCGGCTGACGTTCACCTAATAGATCGATGACATCATTGAGCACCGTATTCTCAAAGTGATGATACATAAATATGCTTCCGTTATCCCCTTCCAGACATTTCTTTAGCTCCCGAACAAAATCAAAACAGGGAAACTTTCCGGGCGTATCCTCAATCCATTCTGCAGTGTGTTCCAAGCTGCCATCCTCATAAATACTGTGACAGGAAAACTGGAAAGGGGTTTTCTTATAGGGCTTCTGTCCTTTGTGAAAGGGAATAGCCGGAGTAACAGCTTCAAAGTCAATAAAGTGAAGCGGATAGTTCCAGGTTTCCATCTCCTTGAACAGTCCGGTAAGTACCGCTTCATCTTGGGAATGACGACCACTAGCTTTCATGATTTGAACCGTTTGCCGCTGCCCGTAACTCCACTCTGTTTGCTCATAGAGTGTGTCGGGATTGGCTCTCAACATCCCCGGAATAAGTTCTTCCATGTGATATACACCCTGGTCGAGATATTTTCCCGTCCGCCGGTCGTTCCAGATATCAAATACATGCGGTTTAGCCAGCTCTTTATCGGACCAATGATGAGCTTCTCTCCAACACTCCACGAAACCACTTTTTTCGTTATCTGAAAGTTTGTCCGGAGGAATGCGATACTCGCAGTCTTTACATTTATTACCTGTAGTAACAGGATACTTCTTATCGGCCTGCAGATATTCACTGAGCGTTTGAATCCATTGCTCAAATCCGGCCGCTTCCAACTTGTGTTCTGGGTCTCGTCCGTTACAGTTTAAGATTTGATCCACATACTCACCTACATGGACTTTTCGCAGGATAGGCGTTCCAAGGTCTGCCTTGCTGACCCCTTCTTTCACCTGAACCTCACTTCGACCGTTTTCTTCAACGATTTTAAAATGTTGATGCAGCCCATCAACCGTAGCTTTCTGCGTCTTATCGATGAGCATCAGGTAGGGCTCAATTTGGTAATCGGGATAGGCTTGCCGTACCACCCATGTTTGGAACGCTACATCAAATAAGTACTCTTGCCAGTCTCTGTAAATATCATCCTTGTTCTTGTAGGTAAAGCTTTCATCCGGTGCCCAGGACTTGGATTTAACCTCAATAAGATCCAGGCGGTTATCCTTTTTCTGCAGGACATCCACCAGTATGAAACAATTCTGGTGTTTTATAGCAGCCTCATAAATGGTCACCGTTTCTTGCTGCAGTAAGGCATTAGTTTCGCTCAGGGATTTTGCCTTATCCTGCATCATCGGGATATCATGTCCACCCGGAAAGTAGAGCTTGGCCAGCTCCCCGACCTGGAGTCCGCCTTCGGCTAAAGCTTGCATGAACTCATTATCTTCCAACGTGCTTTTATACTCCTTGTGTTGTTTATAATAGAGTTTAGTAGGGCAATCAAGCGCTCTTACGAATTTGGACTTTGTTAGGTATTAAGACATAGCTTTTTAACTGTTTTTGAGGTCGCATTATTTGCAGTGTAACAATTTTATAGGTTTATAAATAAGTATAAGCAGGAGACTGACATATACTGTCATCCCTCTTTTAAATTTCCGTTCTAAGAGCCTCAAACATCAGAATTATTCATTCCTCATCCTTAATTTGGTCGATAAATCATGCCATATTCAACTAAATATACAGGCATATGGACATCGAAACTTATTTAACGGAAACCATTGAGCAAGCGGTAAGAAAAGTTATTCGAGAGGAACTCGAAGATTTTAAACAGGAAGTTGTACATGCCATTAATTCAAAAAGTTGGAATGTCACTGAGAGTGGGAATAAACCAGAAAGCAGAATCGTCAGGCCCAAAGAACTGGCTAATATGCTTTCCATGAGTATTGCTACTATTTATCGAATGCAAAATGAAGACAACCTGCCTCCCAAGATTAAGATGGGAAGTCGTGCTGTGGGTTGGCTTAGGTCAGATATTGAAGAATGGTTGATCAGTAGAAAACAAGATTGAATAGGCTTGTTCATTTTTAATCTACAAAGAATCTTGCTCCCAACCAGACAATATTTGCTATAAACTAAAGTTTATTTACAACACTAGTTAATGCGTCCGATAAGCAATAATAACAGTGCTTTAAAGAATCCCTTAAATGAGATATTGGGATATGAGGCAAATGTACGTCTTCTTCGGTGCTTGGTTGAAGCCCAAGTAACCATGAGTCACAGTGAATTGGCTGATCGGACCGGTCTGTCCCTGCCCGGTATCCACAAAGTAGTACACCGGTAGTGGCAAAAAGCAGCATATCGAGATTAGAAATGCCCATCCCCTGGCACCTACAATTAAAGAGTTGTTTAAAGCGGAGAAAGAGTACTACGATACCTTGATTGAGAATCTGAAAGAGACAATGAAAGGTCTTGAGTCAAAACCCAAATCAGCCTGGATATTTGGACAAGTTGCTCAGGGATCCGATGAGTATGGGGACCCTATTCGCATATCTCTTATAGGGGGCGTTAAGTCTATCGATAAAAATACAGATCAATTTAGAAACCGACTTCGTGACTCTGGTATTGAAAAAGAGTTTGATGTAACCATTGAAGTTAATGGTGTAACTTTTGCTGATATAGAGTCCAGACCTGCAATCGATACGAAAAACTATCATCTTACTTTGGGGAACGGATCCACACCATTATCTGGCTAGTTTAAAAGATGAAAGAAACGGTAAAAGAACTCATCAGTATTTGGACAGTCAATCTCTCATTGATTCTAAAGCTTGGTCTGAGCTTCTTAAAACGTATCCGGAAATCATTCAGCGTACGATAAAGTATCTTGAAGATCGCATTCCAGAAACCAGTTCTGGTGAGAAAAAAGAACTCCAGGAATGGAAACACATTTTGGAAAGCATGTCATTACAACGTCTGAAGAAGTTTTTAGAGTCGGATTCAGAACGTTCTACCCGATTGCGGCAATCCCTACCCTTCTGGCCTGCATTGAAGGACAGTGAACGTGCTAAGCTTAAAAAACTTAAATCTGAACAGGATCAAGTCTATGAATAGAGAACAGCTTGAACATGCAATACGGGCGGCCTGTGATGTTTTGGGTGGTACTGAGCTCTATATTTTCAGGATGGGTACCCTTAAAGAGAGGACGACTGAGAGTGACGCACACAGTCAACTCCCTTCACCGAAAGAAGCATCAGTATCCGTAGGCTATCTGTCTGCATACGCTTCTCGCTCCCGGCAGTCCGCTGTAGAAGAATCGCTGCCAGCGGTTGTTAATACGTACGAATTGACCCGGTTTGACCACTTTGACGAAGTCAAACGAGGTGATTCCAGCATTATTTAAAAACCTCATTTGGCTGGAGCCACCAAAATTTATAGCCGGGATGTCTGCGACAAGGATATTTTTGGTAAATGAACCCGTGTTTGAGGTAATTACATAATATTGTTTCTGATATTCCACAACCATTGCCGAACTGCGATGGCCGTTACAGACTTTCTTAACCTCATAAACCCCCTGGGCAAAGGTGCTGGTGATACCGATACCAATACATGCAAATATTAAGAAAATCTTCTTCATGTTATTCTCCCTGCCCTTAATTTCTGATAGGTGTGCAGAGAACTTCTCTCTGTCTTAATTTAACATCCCTCATGGTCTCTTAATTCCGTATAGGGCTTTCCCCATGGTAATACTCCAAGCGGTATGCAAATATAACTGGAGGCGATGCTGTGCAAAAAATATCGTATTAATGAACCTAACTGAATCTTTGACTGCCTTTTTCAACTACATAGATTGTGTATTTGACTATCACCATTTTTTTTAAGACTATGATGTAACAAATTGTTTTTTATACAGATAGCCTCCCTACTTTATTAAATAATTGACGGCCTCCCATATAATTGAATAATTAATTGAAGAGGAAATATTATGTCGTGGAACCTAACTGCTCGAATGATAGAATCCTGCAATTGCAATATGCTATGTCCCTGTTGGTATGGTGTAGAGGATCTTATGATTTTTGATAACGACACCTGTGATTCTCCATTTCTTTTTCTAATCGAGGAGGGAAATTCCGATGGTACGGATCTAAGTGGGTGTAAAATTGCCATGTCCAGCATATTTCCGGGACCGACCCTTTTTGATGGAAATGGAACTTCTCGCGTTTATATTGATGAGAATACAACAGCAGATCAACAAAGAGAGTTGGAAGAAATCTTCAAAGGGAAAAAGGGAGGCCCGATGGAAATAATCGGCGGACTTATCTCTGAATGGCTGCCAACGAAAATTACAGCCATAGAAGTGCAGGAAAACGGAGACACTCTTACAGCAACTATAGGGGATTTTGGTACTATAAAATCGCAATTACTCAAGAATGAGGAAGGGCAACAAATGACCATGAAAGACGTGGGGTTCACAGTAGCCCTCCAGTTTGAGGATCACATAGGACAATTAGCCCCCAGCGGCTCCAAATGGACTGACCCGGATCTTCCTCATCAGTTTGAAACACAATCCGGGGTGCAGGGCTTTGCCCAATGGAACGGCGGTTAAGTCTTTAAATAACCGGCAAAAAAATCAAATTCTGTAAATGACCTCATTCTCCGTAGTGTGAAAAAAGACCGAGTAATCGTAATTCTTGGCCTGGCAGCTATTACGGTACTGGCGTGGTTGTACATTACAAAGCTGGCATTGGAGATGAAAGTGGGGACTCCTCACATGCAATCGTGGGACCTGTATGATTTTCTCATGATGTTTATCATGTGGACAGTGATGATGATCGCCATGATGACTCCTTCTGCTACTCCCATGGTCCTCATGTTTTACAAAGTCCATATTAAACGAAAAGAGGAAAACGGAGTTTTACTGCCAACATTTATGTTTCTTGGTGCTTACCTTGTGGTTTGGACCGGCTTTAGCTTGTTGGCTACACTTGCACAATGGGGGCTCCATTCTGTTGCCCTGCTTTCCCCCATGATGGTAGCCACCAGTCCCCTGTTGGGAGGTATGCTAATTCTGGCTGCCGGTATATTCCAATTGACATCTTTAAAGCATGCCTGCCTCCGCCACTGCCGATCTCCTTTGGGATTTATACTTCAAGAATGGAGGAGCGGGATGAAGGGAACTTTTCTAATGGGGCTCAAACATGGAATCTATTGTGTGGGTTGCTGCTGGGCTCTAATGGCGTTGCTCTTTGTGACAGGCGTAATGAATCTCCTTTGGGTAGCCATCATTGCCGGATTCGTTCTGATTGAAAAAATTCTCCCGAAAAGTGATTGGATCGGTCGTATTACCGGTTTAATACTAATAATCTGGGGTATGTGGTCAATTATTGATATTGGTTTGTAGAGGGCTTTGCAAACTCAGAGTTTAGCCTTCTCGAAATCAAAATCCGAATCTCTAGAGGATGGGTACCTTTGAAGAGAATACGGCTGAAAGTGAATCACACAGTCAACCCCCCTTCACCAGCATAAGCATCAGTATCCGTAGGCTATCTGTCTGCATACGCTTCTCGCTCCCGGTAGTCCGCTGTATAAGAATCGCTGCCAGCGGTTGTTGATACGTACGAATTGACCCGGCTTGACCACTTTGACGAAGTCAAACGAGGTGATTCCAGCACTATTTAAAAACCTCATTTGGCTGGATCCATCAAAATTAATAGCAGGGATGTCTGCGACAAGGATGTTTCTGGTAAATGAACCCGTGTTTGAGGTAATTACATAATATTGTTTCTGATATTCCACAACCATTGCCGAACTTCGATGGCCGTTACAGACTTTCTTAACCTCATAAACCCCCTGGGCAAAGGCGCTGGTGATACCGACACCAATACATGCAAATATTAAGACAATCTTCTTCATGTTATTCTCCCTGCCCTTAATTTCTGATAGGTGTGCAGAGAACTTCTCTCTGTCTTAATTTAATATCCCTTATAATTCCGTATAGGGCTATTTAAGCTTCGTGTTAAAACCATCTTAAACCTTACTTGGAGACTATTGCCCATAGTTGAACAGGATTAACTATAAAAGCTAAATTGGCAAATACTCCAGCAATCAAAAGAATTCTTATTTAAAAAATGGTCAACTAGCTTAAATAAGAGCTTGGCTTCATATGATTCTAGCTAAATATTCGCATATAAAGGAGGAGGCAATTAAAAGATGGTTTGCACTGAACTACTGTTTACATTCACAAACAATAGTTTTACAGGTTCAGGGCCCATACAAGTAGTTGAAAAACAAATAAATATTTTTTGTTTCTAATAATTGTTATTATTAACAAGAAATAGAAACAAATGGTATGAATTACACCGAATTTCGTCAGGAAATGAAAGCCTTTCCGAACTTTTCAGTCCGGGAGATTGAGAAGCATTTCCCCGAATTTGATAGCCGCCGACTGGTGGAGTGGCAGAAAAAGGGCTACATCCAAAAACTTCGGAATCGCTATTACTGTTTCTCTGATCAAGAGGTGGATGAACCTTTTCTGTATTACACGGCGAACGAACTGTATCATCCTTCTTATGTTTCCCTGGAGTCAGCCTTATCACGTTATGGCTTTATTCCAGAAGGTGTATTTCAGATCACTTCCTGCACGACACTAAAAACGAATTCGTTTAATACCCCAATCGGCAATTTTACCTATCGTCATCTCAAACCGTCACTGTTCTTTGGATATCAGCTTGAGGAATGGAATGATCATCGGTACGCTATGGCTGAACCGGAAAAAACCTTAATCGATTATCTATATCTGCATCCCGAAATAAAGGAAGCAGATGATATAGAAGCTCTTCGATGGAATGCTCTAGAAATCAATAATCGAATTTCGATAGAAAAACTAAACCGGTACGAAGCCTACATCAATTCACCTGCGTTAAGTAATCGTTTGAGCACTTTAAAAACATATCTTGATGTTGCCACTTAGCGAAATCCGGCCCTATTACTCTGAAGAGCTGCATCGTTTTCCCCGCTTTATGCTCAGGGAATATCTCCAATACAAGATATTGGAAATTTTGTATGAGAGCCCGTTTGCAACGGACCTTTGCTTTCTGGGAGGCACCTGTCTCCGAATTGTACATGGGAATCGCCGTTTTTCCGAGGATTTGGATTTTGATAATATTTCCCTGGAAGAAGATGCTTTCAAAGAGGTAGCAAATGAGATTCAAAAAGGCCTTGAACGGGAGGGCTACGAGGTTGAGCTTAAAACGATGATGAAAGGTGCCTGGCATTGTCATATTAAGTTTCCGGGATTACTTTTTGATGAAGGGTTGTCCGGCCACCAGGAAGAGAAGATCCTCATTCAGTTGGATACCGAACCTCAGCATTTTGACTATGATCCCGAACAGTTCTTGCTGAACCGCTTTGAAGTATTTTCCACCATTTGGACCACACCCCCACTTCTCATGGCTCAAAAACTATATGCCATTATAAACAGGGATCGCAATAAGGGAAGGGATTTCTATGACCTGGCTTTTCTGATGGGCCGGGATATCAAACCAAACTACCAGTACTTGGAAGCCAAAGTCTCTATATCGGATCCAGAGTCTTTAAAGGAAGCCGTTTTGACCAAGTGTCAACAATTGGATATGGAAGCAAAGGCTAAAGATGTGGAACCATTTTTATTTGATGCTTCTAAGGCCCTCACATAAGAAAGTGCAGTTGATCTTCGGTCGATTGTTTTACTTTTTGTAAATGCTGTTCTACCATTACATTTTAAATCTATTTTGTATGTATCCTCGAAAGAAATATTTGGTAGCAAAATTCGGGAGTAATTTTAGGGAATGAGTTTAATTTAGACAATTAATAACTTATAAATAGTCTTGAATAAATATTATTGAATATCCTTGAGAGAGATCGAAGAAAATTATGGCTTAAGTAAAAAAATTACAGAATATCCCATTCTAAGATCAGAGGAGATAGTCACCAAGATTCTCCAGTCATACTACAACAAATTGATTTGTTCAATGACACTTTCGAAACACATATAAATTGAAGGGGAAAAAATGGCACGACGTATTTTAGGACGTATTTTATCAACAGATAATATGCAACCCCTTGAAGGTTATCGAGTGGAAGCATATGATCATGACGAGTTCGATTCAGATGATTATATGGGGAGTGATATATCAAATCAGAATGGAGATTATAGTATTAATTATAGAGGAGGACATTGGGATCCTGCACCTCACGAGTGGACTTGGTGGCGTCCAGATATATATGTTAGAATCTTAGCACCTGTTGAAGCACCAGGTGGCTGGATAAAGGTATGGCAGTCTGGAATTAGAGGTAATTGGAGACTTCGAAACGATCTAAGAATCAATGCAGTAGTAACGCCCCCTAGTGAATTAGCAAGGTCGGTGTCTGGAGTTATTACTTGGTCAAATTCAACATGGCCTGAAGTAGGTAACCCAGGTGAACCGGCTCAGGGAGTAAGAGTTCGTGCATTTGATGCAGATGACTTTCCTGATACTGATGATTATATGGGACAAGCTGTCACCAATAATGAAGGTCGATATAGAATTGGCTATAGAGGTGGACATTGGGATTGGGGTTCTGGTGGGGGTTGGAGACCAGATATACGAATCAGAGTTGACCTTCAATACGATGGAAAATGGAAAAATGTACATTGGGGTACTGTATTTTCGGATGTCAAGCACAAGGAAGGCTTAGTCTATAACGCAGAAGCGCATTTCCCCGAACCAGATGATAATGATAATCAACCAGACCTCGAGGGTACTTATTGGTCGATTAGAAATTGTAACCCAACCCTGTGGATTCGGATAAGATTCTCAAATACCAATAGATGGCGCACAATAATGCCTAGAGATAGAATCTACCTTTTTGTAGCTAAAGGTGAAACATTTACTTTCATATCCGAAACACGAGTTAGAGGAGTATGGCTATATCCAGCTACACATATTATTTCAGGTGGGGAATCGGATGGAATACAGAATGAAGAGTATTGCGTAGGACAAGGTATCACTACGGTTTTTCCTATCATTTTACCAGGATAAATGCAATTTTAGACTATTTTGAAAATTACTATAAAAAATCTGAGTTTCTTTATTTAAGGTTTAGAAAGCCTACAGAATTTATCTATTAATCAATTTTATAATTGAAGTATACCGTAAACGGTATACAATTCTCTATACAGCCTGTCAAAGAAGGCGTACACGACATCATAATTGGACAATTCCTGTCGGTTCCACCGCTCATATTACTCGTATTGTAGAGGGTTGGCGGGTAGCTGTTCGAGCAGTTCCGAATCTCGATCCGTCGGGCCACGGCCTTCACCTATCGTCTAAGGTAAAAGGATAATGCTAAAACTGATCTCCCGAATTCGGGATATTGCCGTGACCTGGGGTGCGTTACGTCTACTGGTGCATTTATAATATAACTTTGTCGGGAAGGAAGGCAGGCACTCAATTGTAACGTCCTTAAGTCATAATTACACTGGAAATATAGAAATTGAATACACAAATCTTCAATGCCGTTGAGGATGAACTTATTCTATGAATCCAAACAGTGAGTAATCTATATACATGTTATTTGTAAGGTCCGGCACACCATCCTTTTTCCGATCTGCATGGAGATAATGTTCGGCTCTATTGAGGGACATATACAGGATTCCTATCAAGTCATCTTTATTATTTTTCATCTGTTTTGTTATAATTTTACCGATAAATCTTGCTGCCTCCTTTGCAAAGGTGTATGGTGCGGTGGGCCCAGCAGATAAAAAGCCAATAATATTATCAGCAAATTTATCAAATTCCGGATCTTCTACTACTTTTTCAAAATCTTCAGCTATTTCTCTACTCTTCCGGTCTGATTCAATAGCCAAGAACATCCAGTTAAAGTCTTGCGGTATCTTTTCAGTTTGATATAAAACATAGCCCGTATCACCAAATGTTAAAATATGATCGTCTTTAACGTTTTCAATTTCAGTAAAAATTCGAGAGCTTGCGACCTTACTAACTGCTGATTTAATTATTTCTTTCTTTCGGGCTTGTTCATTCGTAACGAAATACTCATCGAATTCAGGTAGATCAACATTTTCAGTCGAAATGAAACTAAAAAGCTTTACCTCTGCCAGATCTCTCCCAAAGATTATAAATCGTCGTCCTTCTCGATTATCTTTTATTTTTAACCGGTTAATCCGAAAGTAAAACATATGATCTCCTGTTTTCTAAGACATTCGAAGTTTGCTGTTATCAACTAGAATTTTTCATTATCAATTGATCGGATAGCATGTAACTTATTTCGAAGTTCTCGAAGCCCTTTTATAAATACAGAGTCTGCACCACAAACACCCCGAGGGAATCCCTGATAACCAATTTTCTTAATACCGGCGTAAACGGGAGCTATCCATCTCATGCTTGAGCCTGTAAACGAGATCCCACTGGGCGAGATGGGTCAGAAGGGAGGAAACCATTTCGTCAACACATTCAACGGTTTGACCTGAAGCATGAGAAATGCATGCTGGTTTTCTTGACTCATACGCCCCTGCCAGATCGTAATGAGGCTAAGTATTGCAATAACTCCAGGAGTAAGCCAGAACCAACGAATCTCCTTATTTATTTTTGCGCCTCGATTTTAAGTTTCTCATCCTTAATTGACTCTTTGGTTGAACTAGTCATAACCTCTCTTTAATGTATCATTTGTAGTAAAAGTTCTTGATAATCATCTGATCGTTGAAACATCAACCAGCTAAGTTCTCATAAGATTTTTTGTGTCTCTATTAAGATTTGCGAATGCACGGATTCAGTATAGTATATATCGCATAAACCTACCTATTCTCCCCAACCTTCAGGAGATATAGAATTATAAGCGCGAATGTGAGTCGCTTTTTCCATATCTTTATCCATGTCCTTGTCAACTATGTATTTTAGTAGATAGTAGTCTTTCTGATAGATAGAAAACATACATAAATCAATTGGTGTAACCTCAGCAGAGTTAATGCTACCAATCGCTCCACCTTTTTCAAGAGCAGCCGCAGCCAGTTCTGAACAGAAGAATTTACTAAAATCCTCGACATTGTGAGTAGCAGCACTTAGCAAAGGGACATTATCCAAGGCATCGAGAGCAGATTTAACCGCTTGTGGCGTATCGTATGGCTTTTTCTCTTGGTGTAATAAGAAGTTATAAAATGCTTCAAAATTGAGTTTAGATCTGACTTCATCACTCAATGGGAGCCACCAAATCCCCCCATTATAAGTTTCTATTCGGTCACTAAGGCGACTAATTGACACGCCAGAAAATCCGTCAAGAGATGTAGATTCTATTATTTGGTTAAAATAACCGCTTTGCGGAACGTTATCTACCAATAATTTGGACTGCAAAATAATACCGACGTGTGAAACAGGCGCACGTGTAGCCCACTTTATAAGTTCTGAAAAATTGGCTTTCCCGGAAAAAGCGATTATATCACCAGGTTTCATTTGGCCTCGTACTTCTGGATACTCTTTCTTTTTACGCCCCATATAAACTCCCTTTTGTGCTATATTGACTCTCAAATATTCATTTAACCCGTTTTCAACTCTCTTTTAAGACTGATTTGATATCAAATACTGTATAATTATATCGTAATACCCAGTGGATAGAACTGCAATACCTAATTTCACTACCGATTTTTTCCTAGCTTTAATTTCGCGAGGTAATCAATAAAGAATATTGGAATTGGACAGCGAAATTTAACAGGCTTCGAAAATACTTGTCTCAAGATGAGACCTGAATTTGTTTAATACGAGATGCTCGTACAACTCTATAATTTATCGCAGATGAGAGGTTAATTCGAGCCCCGACTTCAATAGGTTTTTCAAATTCCAGTCTTATATGGTAATAACGGATTTAAATAATAAAATAAAGATCTCCAACTCTTGGGAGTTCTTATATAAGCGAACCTACCGCCCCCCGCGCGGGAGGCAATTTTATATAACTCTAAGTCTATCCCAGGCTAACAACGGGGTACTTCGAGAGGCTCATTTTCGGAAGATGCGAGTTAATTAGGTTTTTAATCAATCTCTTAAGTAAGGAAGGTCACTTCCTTCTAGCTCACTATATTACTGACGGTGGCGTCTTTGACAATCTTGGATAGGCAATGATTTTCGCATCTTATACAACCTCGGGCTCGGACCTGAACTTCCTTATAAACCCATAAACTCGGTGGACTAGGAGGATCTCCACAAATTCCATCTTACATAATTACAAATGATGCCTCAGCATCTTGTGATGATGCCAAGGGAAATCGATTTTTATCAGTAGTCTTCCGTGCTGCTCGTGCTACCGATTCAGATCCTGGAGCGTTGGAATATGTCGGTGAAATTGAAGCAAAGGGATAAAGACGTGAGTCAATACTCACTGAGGTTGAAAAATCACAATTTAATCGTCAAGAGTATCTGTCAGAATAACATAATAAGTCTGAGTTTTTAATTGTTTGCAATGGACGTAAGTGCTCCGGTTCTTGGTGTCATTATGGTGCCCGTGTACATTGCCAAATGCAACAGAGTTTGAAAATATTAAGCTACTTCCCCTTTTTCTTTAAAATATTTAACAATTTAAAACAATAAATGCTATACTTTTAACTTTGTACTTAAAAAGGATGGGGGGAGAAGATATGAATGGAGAAAGATTATTTGATCTTATCATATGGGCTTTTATTGCAGTAATGGGTTTAGTTGCTGCGTATGTTTGTTTTGGCATATTAAGTTCTGAAGCTAGCGGCCAGTATCAACAGTACTCCGTAGGTGGTGCAATTGCTGGTGCCTTAGTTTCTTGGAGCGTACTAACTACAGTATATCTGCAACTGCGAGGATCTAGCGAAGAATTAAAAGAGCTACGTAATCGAACTGAAGAACTTCAACAAAAGTTGATTCGTGGAGCTCCCCGTCCTCCTGGATTCATAACCGAAGTGGATGAAAGACAACGAATTGTCCTTGCTCGACCTGAGGTATGGCAACCCAAAGGTGGTACTATATTTGATTTGGAATTAGCTAGTGAAAAGATGGGGAAAACTGATGAATTCGCTGCTGCTTTCCGATGTTATTTTCTTCCCATCGATAAGAATTCTACTCCATCCCAAAAAAAATACTATGAAAACGAGCTGAAAGAAGCAGAAAAATATTCTGATTTAATAGTCTCTTTTAGCCATGAACTTGTTCAAATAGGTGATGAAATGGTAGGAGTCGAAAGCTTGAAACTCTTACTGCATCATTTTGTAGAGACGACAATTACCAAATCGCGTGATACTGGGCGAATTGAAAGGAATTGGCATACAATTTCAAAAGTAAGAGCAACAGGGAAAATTCATTATATTACTCCTTCTCGACTAAAAGTTAATAAGCCAGAAGAACTTTCCATCTCAGGTTTTGGATTTAGAAAAAATTGTTCTGTTTATATAAATGGAGAGAAAAGGGATACTCAATTTATTGATAATAATAATATCAAAGTGCAACTTGAGAAGGAGGATGTATCATATTCTAAAACACTAGAAATCGCTATAGAAAATCAGAATACGAGAGGATTGAAATCTGATACTTACACAGTTCAGGTTGATCATGAAATGAATTTTGATAAAACTGAAACTGATGATGAAATTGAGGACGGTTTTGATCAGCAAAGTATGGAGCAACAAGCACCTGAGGAAAGTTTTAAGAAAAAAATAACTGAAGAATCTGACTTAAATGAGAATCAAGATATACATGAAGATGTTAAAAAAACTTTAATTCAGGAAGTAGCCCGAATGCGGGTATTATGTTACCATGAGCAACTCAAAAAAATATATATTTTTGAATTTTGGGATGATATTAAAGATTTTCAAAAATCCAGTGCAGAATTCAATCGAGTACTGGCCTCAACCCGATTTTTAGAATAACTAAAAAACTTCTTCACAGACATTTTTGCAGCTTTAGCAGTCTAAATAAATTGTAAATTAACTTTGATCCTATCTACGTTCTGTTCCCATGAAGCTAAACCATACCATCGTGTTTCTATTTCAACCTCATATTGGAAGATATCTCCATCTACCCCCCCCCACTCAAAAAAATGAGTAGTTCCAGTTACGGATTTTAGATGAGACCACCACTCCATTCATAGAGTATTTTTTCTTTTTCTAATAGCTTTAACCCAAAAACCTCTAACAGATTCAAGATTGAAATAATTTGCTAGGTATATAATTTTTTATGGTAAGTAAAGAGTAGAAAGGGATATTATTGTAAATTAGGGGTGGTATCTTAGTCCATGCACATATATTATAATTGTTTTATCGCTCCGTCCAAAAAAACACCGTGCAGAACCATGTCGGTAGCCTTACTTGAATATCTATCAAGTATTTAGTGCGACTGGCACTCGCTATGTCAGAGTCGAAAGAAAGCTTTCCGGTCTTCGAACTACGTCGTTGGCTTGCCTCATTCAATCGGGCCGTCGCCAAAGAATCGGTCTATAAACCGGGTGTTCTTGGGCAGGCGCTGCGGGTCGAGCTGATCGAGCATCTCGAGGTCGAACCGGCGAGGAAGGCGCAGCAGCACTTGTTCTCCATAGCCAAATTCGATACGACCCCGCTGTGGCAGCGGCTCGTCAAAGTAGGAATTGACGCTTAGGCCGTCCTCGGCGATTTCTACGAACCGGGAACGTAGTTCACCGACTTGCACAAACGGGTCCTCGGCGCGATGCGGAAAAGAGGTACCAGTGATCTTGATGCGTACAAGCAGGCTCGGCTCTTGATTGACATTACGGAGCACGTGACGTGCTTGCCAGTCTAGTCGTTTACTTTCAATCGGGAAGTCGATTAAGTCTAAGAACATTACTGTTTCCTCCTTTTTAGGGTGTCTTTTCGCTTTATCACAGGACTACTCAGTGAACTCAACGCTGTCAATCTCCACTTCACCGGTCCCATTAGCGCCAAAATCGAACGTAAGACTTTCGATTTTCGTGAGATCTACCTGATCTGTGCCCACCACTTCGATGATGAAGACGTGCAGCGGGATACGTACGGTATTCATAGCGGACTTGGTATACTGCGCGTAATGTCGAGACTGCGGTTGCGGTATTTCCTGGAACTTGCTCACCTTGATTGAGCGACTGTTGCCCGTGGTATCATTAAGCGTCAGGTAGAGATCCTGGGGCCCTGCCGGGTTCGAAGCGCTTCCAACTTTCTGGGTAATACGGAAACTGACGGCGTTGTAGGCCGTAACATTCTGATGTGCCGACGGGACGTTGAAGCGGAGTTCGTCGGAAGTATTATCCCAGCGCAACAGCAAGCCAGATGTGTCGTGGGGGGATTGATTGTCGAGGTTGAAAAGCTCATTCTCTTGCGGGTTAGCCGGGAGCGTACTACTGTCGGTGACGGCGCCCCCTATAGTGCTAGTCTGCCAGCTCGTCGCCGTGTGTGCCTCCTCAAAGTTGTCCACTTCACTTCGCGTGGTGTCTTCGTACTGGACGTACAACTTCACAGCGCCGCCATCGGCCAGTTCGACGGCTGAAGGTACCCACTCGTCCCTGAAAATGCCTTTCCACTGGGTCTCATTCTTGAGATTCTGCCGGAAAAAGGCAGTCATATAGCCTTTGGCGACCTTCTGGTGCGCATCGGCCGAAATCAGTTTTGGCATATCGGTCGGACCGATTTTGCCAAAGTAGAGGTCCGTATCACCCCATACAGTGTTGAATCGGCCGTGCGTGGCGCCGTATACGAAGACCATGCTTTTCTTCGCTCCACTGGCGCGGTCATATAGGGCAAAGCCGGTGTTCCATGGATTGCCGCTCCCACCGGCTACGTCACCGTCCATTGCGCCGTACACGACGAGGTAGGGGGTGGCCCAGGTGCCGCCGAGGTTCTCACTGGTATACTGGTCGGTCGGGGCCAGCGAGATGACGGCATTGATGTTGTGACCGAGGCTGTCCTGATGGTTGAGCCGCGCGGCGATGGCTACGGCCTCCCCGCCCCGGCTGTGCCCCATAATGCCAATGTTATTTGCTGCGTTCGATCCAAACTTGGCATTGAGCAGAGTCAAATGTTGGAAAAGCATCCGGGCGCGGCCCGTTCCATGCATGCCGGGGTTCAAGTGAATGCTGGCGGCGATGAAGCCGCTCTTGGCTAAATGCTCCAGCAGGTAGTTGTAGCCGAGATAGCTAGTCGTGACGCTGCTATTGCCGTGTACGATTACCACCACTGGGTAGCTCGACTGTGCCGTGCTAATTTGCGAGACCATCGTCGCACCTGCCACGTCGGACGGGAAGTAGACAATGGCCCGGCGATCCACGGTGACACTGTCATAATCATCGGTAACTGTTACCGGGCCGTCGTTGTATTGAAAACTTCCACAGTTTGCAAAGGATGTATCCGTCGTCGGATCGGGTACTACACGAAAGCCGGATACAAAGTAACCATCGATGAGGTCCAGCGGCGGGTCGAAACTGTCATCCGGAGTGAATGCAGACAGGCTGGTGGCATCATTACCAAAATCCGCCACAAGGTCGTATTCTCCTTCGATTGTGGCGTTGGGCCAGAGCAGGCGATCGTTATAGTTGATACAACCGGGCTGAGTGACGAACTTTAACACAGCTGGGTTGCCACCGAGCACCGGTAGATGAGTTAAACTGGAGTCGCTGCTCCACGCCGTTGGTGGTTTGTGTTGAATCACATAAAGTGCCACTGCCTTGCCGATTAGGTTTGGATCCAGAGCGGCCGGGTCCAGTGCACCCCAGACGTCATCCCCCACTTGAAACGTATCGACGTACTGGAAATAGGGTCTGCCGCTAATATGCCGTCCACTCATAGGTTGGGTGTTGACGCAGCCACCGAGGACGGTCTTGCTCGCCATAAATTCCTCTCGGACCACCAGTCCGGTGACGGTGCGGGTCACCAAGTCGTTTTCGCGGAGTATGAAGACCTCATCGTCTTCGTAGCCGTACCGCAGCGGCCGGACAATAAAGTCGTAGGCACCCGGCGCCAGTTCGTCTGATTGTGCCACCACCGCTTGAAAGCGCCTTGCTTCGACCTCTACGTCTACAAATGCGGGTCGGCCGCCAACTAGGTGCACCGGGGCAAAAGGATCACCCATGCGCCAATTCCGCTGCCGGGGGACCATGTAAACGCGGACACGCCCTTCGAAAGGTACGTTGTAACCCGAAACGCGAGCGCTCCCCTCGTTGACTACGAAACCGTTGACTACACGGCCCTCTTCGTCCGTGCCGAGCACGAGGGGGCGGCTGAACGTGTCGGCTATGCGCACCTCGTGTTCAAAGGCTGTTTGATTTCCAGTGCCCACGGCTAGATTCAGGCGGTGTCCTTGCCATCGTTCTTGTGCCTGCTCGACCGTCAACGCTTCGTCGGTGCGGGGATCAGAGAGACCGAACTGTGGCCAGAGTACTGCTCCCTCGATGACACCGTCACGATTGCTCATCAAACGGCTTGTAAATAGCTCATCTCCATCTTCACTCTGAAGGATTACGTCGTGGGCGGTTGCCGGCTGAAGCCCCTCAATTTGGACTGTGAGCGCCTCGCCGACGTCAAAATCGGTCCTCTCGCGACCTCGATCGTCGAGCAGTTGCACGCGGCGTCGGGGTAGGAGATCGTCCAGGTCCTCACGGGGGATACGGACTTCAAATACCTCGTCTTCCCCAGCACGCCAGCGTACGGCGTCCTCGGAGGTATACAACAGTCTCTCCTCGTCTGGCGTATAGACCTTGAGGTAAATGTCAGGATTTCTATCCAGGAACTCTCGAAAGTCCCCTGACTGGCTCGAGATAGAAAAATGACCATCGTCCCCAGTGTATGCGGTTCCCATCAAGTCATCGAACAGCAAATCTTTGTCGTAGGCTTTCACGAAAAGCCCAGAGATACCAACACCAGTTTCGGCCTCATTGACCACACCACGAATTACGAACTTGATCATTGCTATTCCTCCGTTTTGTTGAGAAATGAATCGAAAAATGAGCTTATTCATCAATGACGTCCCAAAAAAGACAGATTAATGCATTATTGATAGTCTCATGATGTTCATTCCGAACTGGTCACACTGCCCCATGATCTTCCGTTGAAGACGAACAAGCCTCCATAAAGTATTCATCGCATTATCAGGACTCTTCGATGAGTCTTCGCAATAACGATGCAACCCCAGGCTGCTGCAATACCGCGAGGTCGTGCTCAGTTAAAATCTAATCAATCTAAATCGGGCTTGCCCACCCTCAGTAGAACTAATTCAAAGATCTGGCCTATGGCAGAGATCCTCAAATTATTTACACCTTTTTTGCACACTCTAAATTAAATTTACTATATATTTAAAAGTAATTATTAGAAACACACTACCTAAATTTACTATCGGATTTTTCGAATTTAATTTTACTAGCAGTTTATTCTGTACTCGATGTCGCTTTGAACTGCGTTCTAGCTATGTCTCACATACCCAATTCTGGACTACACTCATAATCGAATAAAACTTTTCAGCCCACATCATTCAATATTTAAAGGTCCGCAGGCAACACCTGGATCAAATAGGCGGGGTACTTCTTGAGGATCATTTCGGAATGATTCGAGTCATATACATTCTGTTAAAGGACTATCCTAATTAGCTTTTAAAATCATAATGTCAGCTTCTTTCGCGTTAAGTGGGTACAAAAGTTGAAAAGATTTTTTTCGAATCCCTTTCTATGTGTTTTAAACCATAATTAAATCCTTTCACCAGTGACACTCATAGTTGGTACATTAGTGGGTACACACCTGTAAAAAATAGACCTATGCAGACCATACACCCAATTATGAACTACACTCATAATCGATTGGTCGCAGGCTCAAATCCTGCCGGGCCCACTTTTCTTTTCTCACTTTTGAAAAAGTCACTTGATATAATCCTGTCACGTGACAAAAACACCCAACAAGATTTTAAATAATCAGGAACTAGGAGTTTGTCGGACTAAGTGGATATGTGGTCTTTGGTTCACCCTGTCCCCTTAACTTTTGGGGTGTCATTTGCTTGTTGTTGGTAATTATTCTGTGTTCCATTTTTAGATATTTTTCTTCCACCAGTCCTTAACCCGCTAATGCGTGCATGCGCTTCAGGTTATAGGCACATTTAACCAAATTCCACTCTCCGGCCACTTTCCTCAGCCCCCGCAGGCTAAACTGCCGGAACCCGATAGCATGTTTTATAATCCCAAAGACCGTCTCCACGGTCGCCTTCCGGGGTGGACAGCCGCCAGGCCATCTGCTCGGAGTCGGTGGCCTGTTCCGGAGGCGGCTCCGGATCGGCCAGGCGCTCGTCCCAACGCTGATTGTGTTTTTGGCGACCGGTCGCCAGGTAAGGGATTAGTTCTCGGTCGGTGGCTTCAGTGATATTCGCTTCGCTGTAATACCCGTTGTCGGCAGTAATGCGTTTGGGCTTCCCCACCTGCTCGGGCACCGCTTCCAGCTGGTTCATCATCGGTTCCAGCTCCTGTTTGTCATTCGGAGCCTGGCTGATGTGACCGGCCACGATAAGGTGACTATCCATATTCAACCGCTATCTGCCCATTCCAGGCTTGCTGCCAACCCTGGTTGCTGGTCAGCATAATCCGGGAGGCCGGGTCGGTGAAGTTGACCTGGTCTTTGGCCCGCGGGCCCGGCTTCGGGGGCTTGGGCTTGCGCCCGGGTGTCTTCTTACCGGTACGTTTTTCCTTGGCGCGGCGGACGGCCATTTTTTGCTCATATTCGGCCTGTTCGGCCTCGTAGCGAGCCTCGGCCCGCTCGGCAATCATCTTTTTGGCCTGCTTGATTTTGGCCAGCCGGTTCTGGCAGCGGGCCAACTCTTCGGGGAGCCTACCGGCTTCCTCCTCGGCCCGGTCAGCAGCCTCAGCGGCTTCCAGCAGCTCGGCCACTTCCTTGCTGAGCTGGTCTTCCAAGCCGCAGACCCGATCCCAGCTCATCGCTTTATGTTTGGAAGCGTTAGCTTTGAACTTACTCCCGTCAATACTTACATCCCCCAGATCGGTCAGTCCCATCTGGGCCGCGATCCGCAGAATCTGGGTAAACAGATCGCTCAGCGGCCCAAAAAATCGCTTGCGGAACGTGCAGATTGTGTCGTGGTCGGGATGCTGATTGGCCGCCACATACCGAACCGCCACCGACTCATAGGTGGCCGTCTCGATCTTACGGGAAGAAAACGTCCCACTTGCATAGCTATAAAACAGCAAGGCGGTCATCATTCGCGGGTGGTAGGCATCCGAGCCGCTACCGGTGTAGGAAGATTCCAGGGCCGACAGGTCCAACTCATCGACAATTTCGACGACAAACCGGGCCAAATGATCTTCCGGAAGCCACTGATCAACTGAGGGCGGTAACACATAGATGGTATCACGATCCACTAACTTAAAATTCGCCATCACAAAACAAATCCGTTTGTTTTTAAGAAGTTGCCTCAATCTAGGAAATTATGCCCGGAAAGTCCGATAGACTCCTAGGGATTGTCTACCCTACTACCGAGCTTTAAATCCATTACCTTGGAATACCCTCCCTTATCTGGCTCGTATCTGAGAACATTCAATTCCTTTACCAGGAAGGTATTTTGATAGGATTTCAACAGATAACTGGCGTAAGCTGATTTTAAAACCTCAGGCTTAAGATTTTTTGCGATGGTAAGATGGTGATTATTGAACACAGTACATTTCGCGCCCAGCCTGAGTTGTACTTTACTGCGAAGAAAAAATTCAGGGTTTTCAGCTCTTCAGATTGCTCGACATTTAGATAGATTACGTTGCTAATAAGAAAACAACCGAATCCGTTTAATTTCATTACAAACGGATCTATTTCACACAAGCTGTTTTGTAATGACAAGAACACCTTATCCTGCCTTCCAGCATTGGGAAGTGACTGATTGTGAGATTGGTTTGGAGTATCTGCTTTCATAAGAACCACACATTTGGTAAAACTCCACCTTGAGATCACTGGCATAGGCTACGATATCGGAAGGTGGAATAATGACAATCAAAAACCGAAAAGTTTGATCTTGTCGTGTTGATGAAATAAAGATTGTTCCCTCATATCGATACCATTTGTAATCATCTATTGAATGCCAACAAATTTTTTAAATACCTGATATTAAAAATGAAAATTGTTCTCTCAATGGGTCGAACGCATTGAATCATTTTTGGGATTCCTGAAAAGATATAGGTGAATTTTCCGACTCCTACAAAAAGAACGGGAGGGATATTTATTATAGTTGGTACAATCCAAATCCTGAAACAAATCTAATAAGATGAAATCCCAAAAAACTACTCTCCACATCCTTCCACGAGCGAGAGCCCAGGTTATTCCAGCTGATCAATGACAGATAGGCTCCTTCCTCCCGGCTGCCCACACTGTCGGCATAGGCTTCCAGCATTTTAACAGCATCCAGAAAACCGGTCCCTTTGAGTAGTGGTAGTAGCTGTCGACATCGTATTGTTGGACATCCGAGGGATAAGGCTTCGTGCCGTAATTGGGAAAGTTAAATGATGTGGCCTCCATGAGTCATTCAACATCTGCTAAACTCCTCACACATCCAGCGGGGTATCGGACGTGGACCGGCACAGATAAGCTCGGGGAATCTCCAGAATATTTCTATATTCGTCGTAACAAAGGTTGATGTTTCTCCAGAAATACTCAGGGATTGGCGCAAGGACTGTTTTAAATATCAGACATCATAATTACTTAAAAAGGCTCAAAAAAAGAAGCTAATAAAACAATTTAAATAGTATGAACCTGAACGACTTCGAACAACAGATCGATCCTAAAATCGTAGACAGAGGATACAACTATTTTTTCGACGACCTGGTGGATGGACCAGAACTAATTGATGAGGGGGTATGGCTGGCCACGGTCTACGGCAGCGAAAACTACCGGGTGGAGATCCAAACCGATCCGCAAAACAGCCGGGCGATTACAAACTGGCAGTGCGACTGCCCCTACGACTACGGGCCGGTCTGCAAGCATGTGGTGGCTGTCCTGTATGTGATGACCGAACGAGAACATTCGGACCCAGCTTATCTCAAAGAACAAAAGAAATCAACACCGAAAGACAAGATTCAGGAAATATTCAAAAATACCACACAGGAAGATCTGCAGGCATTTATAAAGGACTGTATAATATCAGTAGACGGTTTTAAAAACCGGTTTCTGGCCCATTTTACTGATCGTCTGGATGAAGATCCGGATCGGCAGTATCGCAGTATCATTCGCAATTACGCAAAGGCGGCGCAGGACCGGCATGGATTTATCGATTACCGTTCTGCCCCTACGCTGACACGCCCCTTGTGGGAACTAAATCAAAAGGCCAACGAGTTGCTGGACGCCGGAAAATCCGTCGAAAGTATGGCGCTCTGCCAAATCCTGGTTGAAGAAATTGCCGAAGTAATCCAGCATATGGACGATTCCGACGGGGGAGCTGGTAATGTGGTCATGCAGGCTTTTGATACACTTGACGGGATTGCAGGGGACGGTTCTTCAGAAATAAAAAAACAGTTGTTCGAATGGTGCATGCAGGAGCTCCCTCTCCAGAAATATCATGACTTCGGTTTTGAAAGCCACTTCCTGGAGTTGCTGCCGCAGCTGGTTTCCTCTCCCGAACAGGAAGAGCAATTTTTCGACCTGCTGGACCGGCAGATAGAGCGTGAGAAAGAAAGCCGGTGGCCCGACTATGGCGTGACCCAATTGATCAAGGCAAAGATCGAGTACTCCCGGAGACGGGGGAGAAAACAGGAAGTCCTGGAACTGCTGAAGACCCACAGCCGATTTCCCGACTTCCGGGAGCAGCTGGTAGACCAGGCCCTGGAAAACGAAAAGTTTGAAAGAGCTAAAAATTTGTGTCGGGAAGGTATTGACATTGCCAAAGAAAACAACCATCGCGGGATCGTCAGCCGCTGGCAGGAAAAACTCTTTCAGATCGCCAGACAGGAAAACGATGTGCCGGCAATGCGTAAGTGGGCAGAAACGCTATTTTTCGACAGCTATGCCACCATGCAGTGGTACCGTGCCTTAAAAGCCACCTACTCCAAACAGGAATGGCCTGAAAAATGCGAGGAGCTGATCGACCAGATCAAAGGTCCGGATCAGCGAGGTGGATACGGACAGGCAACCACACTGGCACAAATTTTTGCAGAAGAGGATTATACGGACCGGTTATTGAAGCTCCTGCAACTCAATACCAAGGATATATCATTTGTAGATCATTATGCCGGGATACTGAAAAAGGATTATCCGTATAAATTGCTGGACCTTTACGAGCAGGGCATCGCCGAACAGGCCCAACAGACTGGCCGGAAACAGTACCGGCAGATAGCCGGCTGGCTCAGGAAAATGAAAAAAATCACGGGTGGGGACGAGAAAGCCCTCGAACTCTTCAAACGCCTCTTGAGACAATACAACAATCGTCCAGCCATGAAAGAGGAATTTGAAAAGGCCTTTCCGGAGTGGAGTAAATAAATCAGTGGTCTTGTTCAGTACGTTTCCACCTCCAAACGGAGTTTGTATAACTCATCCCCAAAAGCAGGCCCGGGGATCTTCTTTCAGCTCATCGATAAATTCTTCCAGCCTGTCCGTTTCTGGCAGGGGATCATAGATGTGCCAGTTCATATCGGCCCGTTGCCAATAAACCTTCCATATTCTCCGCCTTCGCACCCAGGTGATTTTGGCTGCTGGAATCTCCACTTTTTCTTCAGGCTGGTTCCATCTCGGTCGTAGTGTATAAATAATGATACTCTGATTGTTGATGGTGTAACCGATGTCAAGCTTCGGGCGAATCTCTTCCGGCGGTCGTTCTTCCACTATAAAAGATGCTACCATCGGCTCCCACTGTTTTTGTTCCTCTTCTGTAAATGCCATGGTGTTATGATTCTTTAAATATCTCAAATAAAATCGAATACGCATTGAAACCTTCACCTTCAGTAAAGGCCAATGTTATACTAATATTAATACTTGGGCTTTATTCATAATATAATCTATGATAATCATAGTTTAATCTATACAATACTTTTAATTCAGCTATTACATTGATTAACGCCATTTGGGGAATGGACAATAATAGTGATTTTACATGAAGGGAAATCAAACTGTTGAAATTATGAATTCAAAATCAGTGCAAACAGAATCCCCCCTAAAAAAGGTTGAGTTCAAGTTTATTTATATCGTTGGGATCTCTCTCATATCAGCTTTGGGTGGTTTCCTTTTTGGGTATGACTGGGTGGTTATCGGTGGCGCCAAGCCATTCTACGAAGCCTATTTTGACCTTACCTCCTCCTTTGAAATTGGATGGGCTATGAGCAGTGCTCTTGTCGGATGCCTCATCGGGGCCGCTCTGTCAGGATATATCACCGATAAATATGGCAGGAAAAAGGTACTAATATTTTCAGGACTTCTTTTCACTCTTTCCGCAGTTAGCACAGCGCTTTCGGAAACCTTTTCACTGTTTATTTGGGCTCGCATTCTGGGGGGAGTTGGCATTGGGCTGGCTTCGAACGTTTCCCCAATGTATATCGCAGAAATTGCTCCAGCAAAATATCGGGGTCGGCTGGTCTCTTTAAACCAGCTGACCATTGTCCTTGGAATCTTGGCTGCCCAAATCGCAAATTGGCTAATTGCCGAAACTGTACCAGGCGATGCAACTCACAGCTACCTTCTAAATTCATGGAATGGGCAATATGGCTGGCGCTGGATGTTTGGAGTCGAAGCGATCCCGGCATTCATCTTTTTTGGCATGGCCTGGTTTGTTCCAGAGAGTCCCCGCTGGCTGGTAAAACAAAATTTGACTGACAAAGCCCGCCAGGTTCTTCAAAAAATTGGCGGACCAACTTATGCGAATAATAAACTCATTGCTGTTAAAGAAACACTTGAAAAAGAAGACCAGAAAGTATCCGTCAGTGAACTCTGGAAACCTTCCCTGCTTCCCATCTTGGCCATCGGGGTAGGATTAGCCGTATTCCAGCAATGGAGTGGTATCAATGTCATCTTCAATTATGCCGAAGAGGTATTTACCAGTGCCGGTTATACCATAACCGACATGCTATTCAACATAATAGTAACGGGTACGATTAACCTGATTTTCACTCTGGTGGCTATGCAAACCGTAGATAAATGGGGCCGAAAAAAATTGATGTTGATCGGGGCAGGCGGACTCTCCGTGACCTATCTTCTGTTGGCGTTCTTCTATTACACCCAAATACTCGGGATCCACATGCTGATCCTGGTCGTCACAGCCATTGCCCTCTACGCCATGTCGCTGGCCCCGGTAACCTGGGTTATCATTTCTGAAATATTCCCCAACCGCATACGGGGAGCGGCGATGTCAGTATCTGTCTTTGCACTATGGGCCGCCTCCCTGGTACTTACTTATACATTCCCCATTCTAAACCAGGGGCTTGGGGAAGGCCCCAAAGGGACCGCTTTTACTTTCTGCGTTTATGCAGGAATCTGTGTCTTGGGATTTATTTTGATCTACGCAAAACTTCCGGAAACAAAAGGGAAATCCCTGGAGGAGCTTGAGCAAGAATTAATACAAGAATAGAATCACACGAAAATATTTGTCATGGAAAATCAGAACTCGGTAAACGTCTGGGAAGAAACAATTACAATTCCCACTTATCCCGTGGGGCAGCCGGATACTAATCCGATGTTTTTTGAGAAACGGGTCTATCAAGGCAGCAGTGGTGTCGTATATCCCAATCCCATTATTGAAAAAATATATGACGATAAAATTGACCAGTCCTATACCGGCCTGTTCCTGGAAAACAGGTACTTGAAAATAATGGTTCTACCGGAAATCGGTGGACGTGTGCAGATGGCCTATGACAAGATTAAAGAGCGCCATTTCGTATATCACAACCAAGTTATTAAGCCTGCGCTCGTAGGTTTGCTGGGTCCCTGGATATCGGGCGGTATTGAATTCAACTGGCCCCAGCACCACCGCCCCAGTACGTTCCAACCCATTGATTATACGATTGAAGAGCATGAAGACGGCTCCAAAACGGTTTGGACAAACGAGATCGAGTTGATGTTCCATACCAAAGGGATGGCGGGATTTACCCTGTATCCCAACAAAGCGTACCTGGAAATCAATGTTCAACTTTATAACCGGACCAAACTCCCACAGACATTTTTGTGGTGGGCCAATCCTGCGGTGAGTGTGAATGATCACTACCAGTCGGTATTTCCACCGGATGTCAACGCCGTTTTCGATCACGGAAAACGGGATGTGGCCACTTTCCCTATTGCCAAAGGCACCTATTACAAAGTCGACTATTCCCCGGGCACCGATATTTCGAAGTATAAAAACCTCCCGGTGCCTACTTCCTACATGGCTATTCAGTCTAATTATGATTTTGTCGGCGGGTATGAGCATGACACTGAAGCCGGGCTCCTGCATGTCGCCAACCATCACGTGTCTCCTGGGAAAAAGCAGTGGACCTGGGGAAATGGCGACTTTGGCAAGGCTTGGGATCGCAATCTAACAGATGAAGACGGTCCCTATATCGAACTTATGACAGGGGCGTATACCGACAATCAGCCGGATTTCTCCTGGCTTATGCCACTGGAGGAAAAGGCATTCTCCCAATATTTCATGCCCTACAGGGAGCTTGGAGTGGTTAAAAATGCGACTAAAGATATACTACTCAATATCGAGCCGACCAGTGATACACAAGCAGAAATAAAAGTACATGCCACCTCCGAAATACCTGGTGCGCAGGTTAAACTGTGGATTGATGATGAGATCGCGTTCATGGACAGCTTTAATCTCAGCCCGGAATCTGTATATGAGGTAACAACGGAGCTGGACCATAAGATCACAGTTGATAATTATGTGTTGACCGTTTGTGATTCCGACGGCAGCGAACTGATTCGGTATGAACCGGCCACCAATCGGGAAGAGGAGATCCCGGAACCGGCAAAACCCGCGAAGCAGCCCGAAGAAATTGAGAGTATCGAACAACTCTACCTTACGGGCCAACACCTGGAGCAATATCGCCATGCCACTTACCGGCCTGAGCCCTATTACAAGGAAGCCCTCCGCAGAGATCCCACCGATATCAGAAACAACAATGCGCTGGGCAAGTGGTACCTGCGGCAGGGACGATTTGAAGAAAGTGAAAAATACCTGAGAAAAGCGATTGAAACGCTCACCGAACGAAATCCCAATCCCTACGTGGGCGAACCGTATTATAATCTTGGAATAAGCCTAAAATACCAGGGACGTATTGAAGAAGCTTATGCGGCTTTTTACAAGTCCACCTGGAACAGCGCCTGGCAGGACAGCGGGTATTTTTCCCTGGCAGAAATAGACCTGGCTCGCGGGGACTTTGAACAAGCCCTTGAACATATCAACTGGTCGCTGGACCGCAATGCCCGTAACAGCAAGGGATGGACGTTGAAAGCCGCCATCCTTCGCAAAATGGGGGAATATGAAGAGGCACTTGAAACTACTGAGACCGCTATTGAACGTGACCGGTTTAACCTTTCGGCCTATTATGAACAGCATTTGATCTGGGAAAAATTGGACAAAGATGAAAAGGCTGATGCAGCACTGGAGAAGTTTTTAGAGTTATCCCGAGAGTTTGTTCAAAATCTTATTGCGTACGCCCTGGACTACTCCTCAGCTGGATTATTTGATGAGGCTATATCACTGCTAAAGCATGCGATTGATGACAACGAGACTCACCCGATGGTCTTTTACTACCTCGGGGGGGGTCACCTAAAAATGGGGAAAAAAGATAAAGGCCTTCAGTTCTACCAAAAGGCCGCACAAGCAAATCCAGCATACTGCTTTCCCAATCGCCTGGAAGCCATTCCCGTGCTGCGTGATGCCATGAAACGAAACAATAAAGACGCGAAAGCTCCATATTACCTTGGCTGCCTGTTTTATGACAAGCGCCAGCACAAACTGGCCATTGATTACTGGGAGACCTCCCGAGATCGGGATAACTCATTCCCCACCGTGCACCGCAACCTCGGTATCGCCTACTTCAACAAACAGGAGGAGCCGAATAAAGCGATCCAGAGTTTTGAAAAAGCCTTTTCTCTTGATGAGTCGGACGCCCGGGTGTTCATGGAGCTGGATCAGCTGTATAAGCGCACTAACAAAGATCCACAAGAACGGCTTAAGTTCTTGGAAGAGCATATGGAGCTGGTTGAATTCCGGGATGATGTGTACCTGGAACGGACCGCACTCTATAATTTCCTCGGGGACCATCAGAAAGCTTATGATCTCATCATGGATCGAAAATTCCACCCCTGGGAGGGCGGCGAAGGAAAGGTATCCGGCCAATATGTCTACAGTTTGACCGAATTGGCAAAGATCGACATCAAAAATGGGGCATATGAAGATGCGATTGAAAAACTGCAGCAAGCCCAGACCTATCCTCCGAACCTGGGGGAAGGCAAACTGTACGGTACCCGGGAAAATGACATTTTCTACTGGATGGGAATGGCATACAATGGACTTGAGGATCATGACAAGGCCCGGGCACAGTTTACCAAGGCCACAGAAGGAGATTACCAACCAAGTCCGGCAATATTCTATAATGACCAGCCCCCCGAAATGATTTTTTACCAGGGACTGGCCTGGCAACAGCTGGATCAGCCCCAAAAAGCCAACGAAATTTTCCAACAGCTCGTGGATTACGGGAAAGAGCAGATTCACGAAGATGTGAGTATCGATTACTTCGCCGTATCGCTGCCCAACCTATTGATCTTTGACGACGACCTGGCACTCAGAAACAGCGTTCACAGTAATTTTATGATCGCATTGGGTCGGCTGGGGCTGGGAGCATTTTCAAAAGCAGAATCTCTGCTGAAAGAGATCCTGCAGATAGAGGCGATGCACTTTGGAGCCCAAACGCATTTAAAACTAATCGCCCGGTTCAAGGAGCAACTGACCCCAAATATTTCGTGAACGGTTCACTTGGTTAAAAAACATTTCAATAAAAACTTAAACGCCATGATTATGAAACAATCTGTTCCAACCATTAACCGGCTTGTAAGTTTAGGTATAGCAGCAATTTTAATATTCCTCCCCATCGGCAGTGGGCTGTTCGCCCAGGATAGCATATCACTTGCTGGTCAATGGAAGTTAAAGCTTGATAAGAATGATATCGGATTACAGGAGCAGTGGTATAACGAGCGTTTCTCCGATTCCCAGTCCATTGTTCTGCCCGGATCGATACAAGAGTATGATTTAGGGGAGAAAATATCGACTGAAACGAAATGGGTTGCCACGAGATATGAACAGTTTTTTGAGCTGGACAAATATGCTCCCTACCGGACGGACGATAATTTTAAGTTTCCTTACTGGCTGACCTCAGACACTCACTACCAAGGGGTTACATGGTTTCAGAAAGAAGTTACCATTCCTGAAAACTGGAACAACAAGCAAATAACACTGGAGCTTGAACGCCCTCACTGGGGGAGCATGGTATTTGTGAATGGTCAGAATATGGGTGCGGACAGCAGTCTTGCGATACCACATCGTTATGACCTTTCGGAGGTGCTCTCGCCCGGCACGCACACCTTGTCGATCAGGGTTGATAATAGAATATTGTATGATATCGGCCTAAACTCTCACAGCATTACCGAACATACACAGTCGAACTGGAACGGCTTGGTAGGCGACCTGCTGCTGAAGGCATCAGACCCGGTGTTTATTTCTGAAGTGCAGGTTTATCCTGATGTTGAGAATAAGCAGGCCCGTGTCAAGGTTCATATAAACAATATTACCGGGAGCCCCCAGTCGGGAAACCTGCAGCTGCGTGCCAGATCAGTAAATGCAGAAGAGGAGCAAGTTCTCCCTCCTGCCCAACAATCGTTCACTGTTTCTGAATCCGGAGTTGTTGAACTAACCTATTCGATGGGTGATGACCCGCTGTTGTGGGATGAGTTTAATCCGCAATTCTATGCGTTGGACGTCAACCTGGAAAGCGGCTCTTCTTACACAGATACCTATTCCACTGATTTCGGCATGCGCGACTTCACTGTGGAGGGCGCGCGGTTCCACATTAATGGCCGCCCAATATTCCTGCGCGGTACCCTGGAATCCGCAATCTTCCCTGAAACAGGTTATCCTGCAATGTCTAAGAAAGAATGGGCGCACCATTTTGAGGTAGCAAAACAGCATGGGCTGAACCATATCCGCTTTCACTCCTGGTGTCCCCCGAAGGCCGCTTTTGAGGCTGCAGACGAGCTCGGGATTTACCTGCAGGTGGAGGCTTCCGTTTGGGTTAATCAAGGAGCCACCCTGGGTGACGGCAAACCGGTCGACCAGTTTGTGATTGATGAAAGCAAGCGCGTCATGAAAGAGTATGGCAATCATCCCTCTTTTGTGATGTTTGCCCACGGTAATGAGCCCGGGGGTGACAATTATGAAGCGTACCTGGCTGATTTTGTCTCGATGTGGAAGCAAAAGGACAACCGCCGGGTGTACACCAGTGGTTCCGGGTGGCCGGCGATAGATGAGAACGAATTCCACGATCTACCCGATCCGCGGATTCAGCAGTGGGGCGAAGAACTTAATAGCGTGATCAACGGTACGCCCCCGAGCACGGACTGGAATTTTGAGGAAGATATCGCTGAATATGATATACCAGTAATTGGTCATGAGATCGGGCAGTGGACGGTGTACCCGAACTTCAACGAGATGTCGAAGTATACCGGCGTGCTGTATCCTCACAACTTTGAGATATTCCGGGACTTCCTTGAAGAAAACCACATGTTGCACCAGGCACACGACTTCCTGATGGCCTCGGGCAAACTGCAGGCGCTTTGCTACAAAGCCGATATCGAGGCCGCACTTCGCACTCCGGGTTATGCCGGCTACCAGATGCTGGATCTGCACGATTTTCCGGGACAGGGAACGGCGCTCGTCGGCATTTTGGATCCGTTTTGGGACGACAAGCCCTACATCAATTCGGAGGAGTTCAGCCGGTTCAGCTCTCAGACGGTGCCCCTGGCAGTTATGGAGAAACGAATTTTATCCAATACCGAAACCTTCAGGGCTGAGCTCGAGATCGCCCACTTTGCCGAACATGAAGCAGATGATATCCCGGTGCGATGGAAAATCACCAACAACCAAAACCGAATTTTGGCTTCGAGTGAAACGGTCCGGGATCTTCCCATTGGAAACAACATTAAGGCCGGAACCGCCTCCCTGGATTTGTCTTCTTTTAATGAAGCCCAAAAGCTGAATCTCTCGGTTTCCGCTGGACACCTGGGAGAGAATGACTGGGACTTCTGGGTATTCCCGGAAAACGTGGATACGGAATCATCTTCTGACATTATTGTAACTAAAACCTTGACCCCGGCTATTGAGCGCAAGCTACAAGATGGGGCGAAGGTACTCCTCCAGGTAAATGGAAAACTTAAAGAGGGTAAGGGCAAAGAAGTTGTGGGTGGATTTTCCACCGTCTTCTGGAACACGGCCTGGACCCTGGGACAGGCTCCGCATACCATGGGCGTGCTGGTTGAACCCACCGATCCGCTTTTTAAAAATTTCCCGACGGAGTACCACACCAATTGGCAGTGGTGGGATATCGTGCACGACGTGCATCCCATGGTGTTAAACGACTTCCCTGCTGACCTCACGCCAAAGATACAGATGATCGATACGTGGTTTGAGGCCAGGAAACTGGGACTTCTTTTTGAGGCAACGATTGGAAAAGGGAAACTGGTAGTCACATCCATCGATTTTGAGGATGACCTTGACCAAAGGCCGGCTGCCCGCCAGTTATACCACAGTTTGCTTGAGTATATGGAGAGCAGTGACTTCGATCCGGATACACCGGTCAACCTCAGTCTGATTGAAGAGCTGTACGAGTAAATCATTCCTGCTGAACGCCAAGATCGACCTTTCCAGCGGCTTGGCGTTCAGTTTTTTCTATAGCTGGGCGTAATTATTATTAATCTTTCATCTCCTTTCCTCAGGGCCTCTTAAGGGTGACTATAGTCAAATAGATAACGTCAGGCAGTCAAACAGGCTATGTCAGGCAGTCAAACAGGCTATGTCAGGCAGTCAAACAGGCTATGTCAGGCAGTCAAACGGCCTGCTCTGGTCGTGTTTTTTCTTAGACGAAGTGTCACCTTTGCTCCTTCAGCAATTTGGGCGGGGAGCAGGCCGTGTTTTTATGCAGTTTTATTGAACTCAGGTGGAATTAAGTAGCGCTTGCTCAAAAATCACTATGGCCCTGCTCTGGAACGTTCCCCGCTTTTATGCAAACAGGCTACGGGGATTCTCTGGACTCAGGGTGACATAACCATTTTATGTCGCCTTGTCCTTGCCGGCCTTGTAAAGTGGACCGCCCGGAAGGAAACGGAGTGAAGCATGAAGAAAAAACCTCGTCTGGTTCAAGTTTGTAACTTGGACCTTTCAACACTTGAAATGCTTTAAGGGCACAAGTTGCAAACTTGCGCCGGTTGTGAGAAGCGTAAAGAAAAAATCTGTGATTGTTTTAGCGGAACGCAGTGTTATTTACTCAGCTTGTGCTATAAAGCCTCGTGCGAAGTAGTAGCGGTGATTTTTTTGATGGGAGTTCTTTAGTCCGACTCCCGGCGGATTTTTATCACTAAAAAAATGAATACCTCAACGGGAATGGGACTCCAAAACTTACCTTCAGTTTACCAATGGAGATTTTTTTTGAAGCTGATGAGATGATAACTCAGGATTTTGACATGGCGAATTGTATTGTTAACAGAATTATACTCAAAGCTTCTGTCTTCCCCCTACCGAGCGGCAATCTATACTAGATGCCTTCGACAATTTTACGACAAATAGTCAAGCCAGTAAGGACTGGGTTTGCCGAGCCCACCGCAGGGAAGATCGATTGGTCTAATGCGTAAAGGTTCTGGAATTCGTGAAAACGACCATTGACGTTTGTGACAGAGTGCGCCGGATCGTCTCCCATCCAAAGCGTTCCCGACTCGTGGAAGGTTGAGCCAAGACTATCGCGGAATGATCCTGCTGGGCGCGGATTCGTCGTCCACTGGCCGTCGGCCTGCTGAAACTCAATCTTGGACGGATCGTCCACAAGGGCTTGGGCAAATTGGATCGCCCGTCCATCCATTTCGTCCCAAAAAGCGGCATCCTCTGCCCGCAACACCCAGTGAGCGTAAAGCTTGGGCAGGGTTTGACCCGCAACGATATCAAATTCGTATGGCGATAGATCGCACCAATAGGTGTCCGGGCTGTAAATCGGCTGATCAGGGAAGCCTTTCATTTCGCCCACGGTAAGAATACGAACCGTAATCCAATCCGATTTTTGTGCTGCGAGCATTGCTTTGAGGCTGTCGAAGTCGGGTACCATACGGTAAAGTATCGATTCGACGCGGTGAGTGTTATCCGCCGCCACCAGCACTTGGAAGTGGTAACGCCGGCCATTGCTGTCGCCCTGGACGTGGAACGCCGTGGGCTGCAGGCTGGTCCCCAGCTCAAGGCCTAGCTCCGAACGATGAACGCGGACGTTGAAATTGCTCCTCAGGTGCGCCATGAGGTTTCGACCGACCAGACCACGGGATGGTCCCTGAGGAATTGAGTTCAATACCAGGCGCGTAGTTTCCATCGATCCCAAACCCAGCAAGACGCGCGTTTGCGGGGTCACCGGGATTTCCGAGTAGTTTTGATCGCGCCCACGGGCCAGCTGGATTGCACTAACCTGGTTACCTGTAAACCGCATGCCGAACGCCCGCGCTCGCGGGACCAGCATCAGCCGCCGCGCTTGGTTGTTCACCGGCCCGGCTTCCGCAATATCACCTCGTACCGCATCAATCAGGGTAATTACGCTGCTGAAGGCGTCGAAACTATAAAGACCCGAGCTCGGGGCCTTTGATTGCGCCGCAATTGGGGCTATATCGCTGCTAAGGTCGCTGAAATTGGGGTCTGAAGCAAGCACTGCGTTAATGTGAGCACTAAATTTATCTGCCAGATCCCCGTAAATAAAATCTTCTCTCGGCGTCACTCCAATCTCCCGTTCCACCCGGTCATAGTTTTCCCGGAGGTAATTCGCGGCTTCAGTCGGCCAATTTTGAAGATCTGCCTCCGTAAGTTGGGGAGACCATTTTCCCCATCCAAGCGATTTTCCTCCTACACAGTAATAATGGCTCACCGCAGCGTGCTCGTGGGGAGCTACGTAGGGCTGGCCACTAACCGGGGGAAAAATGTCGTAGCCAATTCGCGAAAGGTTCTGAACGTGTTCTGAGATCAAGAATGGGCCAGCCTCGAGCAAAAGAATGCGCAAATGTGGTTTTTCCGCCCACAATTTAGCGGCGGTATAGCCGCCATACATGCCCGAACCGATGACAATGACGTCGAAGTGCCCGCTCGAGAGGGCTTCTTCCAGGGTATTGCAGGAGAAGCGGCCGAGAACGTCAATGGATAAATCGGTCTGCTGTATCGAAACTGGGTCGTTGGAATTGGGATAGAGTCGGTTGAGTGGCATAACTTGAGGTCTTTAGTGGTAGTTAGTGAGACGCAGCACAAACGCAGCCAGGGTTAACGATGGATTGGCGTCTTTGACCATAGTTAAGGAGTCTTCCCATGCAACTTGGTTGCCGGAAGCATACTGAAAAAGTCCGGTAAAAGCTGTATCGTTATAAAAGAAAAGATCCAATAATAATACTGTGAGGTGCTCTAAAAAATATTTCATAGCGATCTCCCATTGGTTAAAGGTAGGCCAACATCTTATCGGGGGCTATCTGTAGACTTGTTAATTACAGTTTACGAATTTAGCTGTTGTTAAACTAGGGTGAAGTTTTAAGAATGAAGTAAAAAAGGTGGCCCATGTGGAGGAAGGAGTGACAAATGATAATATGAACCGGGTTTAAAGATCACAACGACTGACTCCGGTCCATAGAGTTTGAGGTAATTCCCTTCTTTAAGCTCCAACAGCTAAAAAAACCAACTTAGGTTAAGGCGAGGTCAGCCTCTGCATTATCCCAGCGAATTTGTTCATACAAAAAGGAACACTCTGCAACGGAGAACGGCTGTGACTTTTTGAAGATACCCCAGTTATTCTACTGTATTTTCTATCCCTGCTTCTGCTACGCCAGTAGTATCACTTAACCCCAGGTTGATCTCCAGTCCCGGTAAGGCGTTTTCTAATTCCCGTGCACCCGCTTGTGTTACCCTGGTCTGCCACACAAAAAGATTTCGTAAATGTGGCAGTTCTTGCAGTTGCTTAATGCCTTCATCCGTCACGTTGGTTCCATACAAGTTCAGAAGTTCCAGGTTGGAAAGACCGGTAAGATGGGTAAGTCCTTCATCAGTAACCTCCGTATTTTGCAGATGTAGCCGTGTCAGGTTTGAAAAATCCCCCATGTCAGCAAGGGCCGTATCAGAGATGATAGAACCTCCCAGGTCAAGCCATGTTATTTGCGTTGATACTTCTTGTAAACCTGTAATCAACGAGTCAACAGACCTATTTTGCGGGACATCAACCTGCAGCCAATTACTCCCGGTTGCTACTGGTCGAATATGTATACCCTGCCTCTCCAGGTCATCCAGCACCTGCGCTTTTGCCGGCGCCACTTGGGAAGCCAGTAGCTTTTCAGCGGGACTCATATTGGCCTGTGGGTCGACCAATGTATTAAGTGCTGACTGTATCTCCTCCGAGACCTCAACCTCGGCCACTTTCTTATCAAACGGGGCTCCGCTGCTGACCCACCATTCAAGTAGATCTTTGTGAGCATCCGTTAGGGGACGCTTCCCCTCTGGTGGCATATGGTCGTCGTGCGTTTCGGGCAGAAAAATTCTACGGATCATCTCACTTTCCCTGGCATTGCCTTCCACAAATATCGGTCCGTTTTCTCCCCCCTTCAGCAGCAGTTCCCGGGTGTGTATCTGCAATTCCCCCTTCTTTTTGGTTTCATTATGGCAGGAGGTGCAGCGCGTCTCAAGGATAGGATCAACGATATCATTATAGATCTGTGCTTCCTGGATATTGGTAATCTCTTTAAAGCCTTTTTCCTCCTTTGGTGGCAGTCCGGCCACTGCCCGCAAACCGTTTGGCATGTACTGCGTCAGGTAGTCACTGCCGTGGGTCAATGAGCCTCCATAATGACCTGCCACAGCCAAGGTCAGCATCATAATCGTGAGTAGTGACAGATACGCCTTGTCCAGCATATCCGAAGGAGTTCGGTCGTGCCGCCATTTCAACAGGTATGCACATCCCGAAGCCACAGCCACCCCGATGCCCGACCACTGGTGGGTCGCCAGCATCTCTTCATTATATCCGCCAGCCTGTGCCAGCAAATACCCAAGAACAGCAGCCAGCGCAGCCGATGCCACTCCCAGCAGAAGCACAAATCCAGCCGCCGATCCAACTTTCTCAAATCGCTTGAAACGGGAAGCGATCTCAAGGATAAACGCCATTACCAGGAAGCCAATTGGCAGGTGAAGAACCAGCGGATGAAAACGGCCTAAAAAAAGTACAATGTCAGAAACTTCTTGCTCCATGTGCTATTCGAAAATATTCATCTTTTATATCGAAGATAATACTAGTACTCAATTTCGAAAGTAAGCGAAATTATCTAATGGTTGCTTTTCGCTCATTTTGTCAGGTCATCCCCCTGCACCCCCTTCGAAGGGGGACAACAGAGGCTTAATCATGATCAAAATCAACAATTTTTAACTATGCTTTTTCTGATACTAAGTACTAGCTCAAAATTCTCACCATTAACAACATATTACAATAACAAACCACAAAATTTTGTGAGAAATACGAGCTAGCTATACCGCTCCTTCCACAGATTCAACATATGCGTGTTGATCTCCCACTGGTTCCCCAGCGGTTGACCGGTATAGGGAACGGCCGGCATGTAGGTCGGTGGACCAAACTCGGGCGTCATCGTGAGTCCCTCTCCTTCATTTATCTTTCGTTTTACAACCTCGTCCCACCAACCAAAATGTGCCTCCAGGGCCTGCTCCCATTCCGGGGCACGCGGATCTGAAACTTGTGGGCCCTCTGGGTGTCCAACTCTTGAATGCACGTGATCGGTGCACTCCAACGCCAGCTCTACAGCGTCAGGCTGGTTGGCCAACAACGACTCGTGAACATTACACCAGTGTGAGATGTCCAGCGTCAGGCGAAGCCCGGGAATCTGTTCAATCAACTTCTGCGTGATGTGGGCCGCAAAAAGCATGCGCGAACGATGCGTTTCATGCGATATCCCAATTCCGCTCGACTCCTGTAGTTGCACAGTGTAATCGACAATCTTCCGGTTTTGTTCAAAGCTAAAAAAGTCGCGCCCTGAGTGACAGTTGATGAGCAATGGTTCCATCTCAGCAGCACGATCAATATTTTGCTTGAACTCGGTAAAATGTCCTTCAAAATCGTTGCTTCCGGAACCGACGAGCAATCCGATCTTCAGATCGTAATTACTGGTTACCTGAACCAGCTCATTTTGCTCTTTTCTGCTGCTGGGAAGCCACACCTCAATCCCATCGTAACCAGCCTGTTTAACAGCTTGGCAAAATTCCTCTAGTGTGTCCGGGTAGCCCCACCGCGTTGCCAGGTACGTGATTGTGAAATCATTGGGAATGGTAAAGCCGGGCTTGTTCTCTGTCTTTTTACTGGTCCCACCGACCAGCATCCCCCCGCTGCCCAGTGCTAAGTTTGAAATAAACGTTCTTCGGTCTATTGGCATGCTTCTTTATTGGTTATGAATACTTGTTTAGTGGTTATGAATACTTGTTTATTGGTTATGAATACTTGTTTAGTGGTTAAATAAAAGACTCTCAGTCCACGGACATCGATCCGGATCTTGCGGGGATAGGCAACGCTGGTTTAACTGATCTCTGTATCAACGTTTATGGCCCCTGCGAGATCCTGAGTCAAGCTCAGAATGACTGAGAGACGTTTAATTCAACCGCTATATATGTTCCTATTGTTAGGATGAACTAGATAATTTCTGTTTAGATGACCCGGAAAAAGTGAAAATACTTTGACCACTTTATTACGCCAGTATATCTTTCACCACATGACCATGCACGTCCGTAAGGCGGAAATCCCGGCCCTGGTGGAAGTAGGTCAGCTCCTCATGATTTAGGCCCATCTGGTTCAGGATCGTCGCCTGAAGGTCATGAATATGCACGCGGTCTTTAATTCCGGCATACCCGATCTCGTCGGTCTCGCCATAGGTCACTCCCCCTTTGACGCCCCCGCCGGCCATCCAAACGCTAAACGCTTCGGTATGGTGATCGCGGCCCATAAACGGCATCTCCTGTCCGTCCCGGTTCTCCTGCATCGGGGTGCGCCCGAATTCGCCCCCCCAAACAACCAGTGTCTCCTCCAAAAGGCCACGCTGTTTCAGATCTTTGATCAGTGCTGTCATCGGCTGGTCTACCTGGCGGCATTTATCCCGGAAACCAGCATCTATGCCCGTCTCCTCATTCGTTCCATGGGAATCCCATCCCCAATCGAACAGCTGTACAAAGCGTACGTCCTTTTCCACCAGGCGTCGCGCCAGCAGGCAGTTGTTGGCAAAAGAGGTTTTGCCCGGCTCAGTACCGTACATCTCATGGATATAATCCGGCTCGTCGGAAATATCCATCACGTCAGGCACCGACGTCTGCATGCGAAACGCCATCTCATACTGCGAGATACGGGTCAGGATCTCCGGGTCCCCAACCTGCTCATGTTCCTTTCGGTTGATCTCATTAATCGCCTTGATCGCCTTTTTTCGAAGATTGCGATCGATTCCGTCCGGGTTGGAGACGTAGAGCACGGGATCACCCTTGGAGCGACACTGCACCCCCTGGTAGACCGAAGGCAGGAAACCGCTTCCCCAGGCACTTTTCCCGGCACTCGGGGTTTTCCCTCCGGAAACCAACACCATAAATCCTGGAAGGTTTTCATTTTCGCTACCCAGCCCGTAGGTCACCCACGATCCCATACTCGGACGTCCCAGCCGCGGACTCCCGGTCTGCATGAGAAGTTGGGCGGGTGCGTGGTTAAACTCATCGGTATGCATCGATTTAATTATAGCAACATCATCCACAATGGTGGAAAAGTGAGGTAGCAGATCCGAAACCATAGTCCCGGACTCCCCGCGCTTTTCAAAATTTGCCTGTGGCCCCATCATCTTGGGAACCCCCTCTATAAACGCAAACTCCTTGCCTTCCAGCAGTGACTGGGGACAATCTTTGCCGTGCAGCTTCTGGAGCTCCGGCTTGTAATCAAAAAGCTCCAGCTGCGAAGGCGCACCGGCCATATGCAGGTAAATAATCCGCTTGGCTTTGGGAGCGAAATGAGGAGGTTTGGGATCCAGTGGATGCCTGCTACCCATAGTTTGAGCATTTTCACCTTCTGAAGACGAAAAGGGATTACAGCCGGTCATGGCTGCAAATGCCAACCCCCCCAGTCCCAATGAGCACTTTTTAAGAAAGTGACGTCGGGTTTGAGACTCCAGCTTCCGGTGGCGTAGTTCCTCGAAAATATCCATACTACTGTCCATTTATGATTTAGTAATAAATTCATCCAGGTTCATGATGGCGCTTGACACAATGGTCAAGGTTGCCAGTTCCAGGTCTTTTTTGCCCGTCAACTCCTCCGCAGCCTGGGGATTCTGCTCGAAATGGGCTTTGGTGTCGCGGTACAGGTTCTTTAGCTCTTCCAGTTTGCCCGTTCCGATATCCTGAAACATCGCCAGGTGGTAACCGGTCTTCAGCTGCTGTTCGGTACTCTTGGGAGCTTTCTCAAGTATTCGCTCCGCCAATCCCCGGGCAGCTTCCACATATACCGGGTCGTTCAACGTGACCAGTGCCTGCAGCGGAGTATTGGTATTGACCCGCTGTGCTACACAGACCTCCCGGCTCGGGGCATCAAAAGCGATCATGGAAGGATACGGATTGGTTCGCCGCCAGTAGGTATACAAGGCGCGCCGGTACTTATCTTCTCCTTCGCTTGTTTTCCATTCCAGCCCGCTGTACACGACCTGCCAAAGTCCGTCCGGCTGCGGTGGCATGACGCTTGGACCATACATTTTATCACTTAACAGGCCAGCCACTGCCAACGCCTGGTCACGAACCTGTTCGGCTGTCAGGCGTACACGCGGGCCGCGGGCCAACAGGCGATTGTTGGGATCAAGCTCCCTGAGATCAGGAGTAACATTTGAGGCCTGTCGGTAAGTGGCAGACATCACAATCTGCTTAAGCTGTTTTTTGATGCTCCATTCATGCTGGCTCATAAACTGCAGGGCCAGCCAGTCGAGCAGCTCCGGGTGTGACGGCAGGTATCCCTGTGATCCAAAGTCAGACACGGTTTCCACGATTCCGGTTCCAAACAATTCAGCCCAGAGACGGTTCACCGTCACCCGCGCCGTCAGGGGATTATCTTCGCTCACCAGCCAGCGGGCCAGGCCCAGGCGATTCTCAGGATATTCCTCCGGCATTGGGTTTAAGACGTCGGGAACGCCGGGCTTTACGGTATCCCCGTGGACAAGCCAGTTGCCACGCTCAAATACCCGTGTTGTGCGCTCGTGGTTGCCTTGCAGTTCTACCATAACCGGTGTCTCAATGACCTCATCGGTATTTAGCAGCGTATAAAATTTCTCGCGTGTCTCCTCATAGCCGGGTTTACCTTTGCCCGGCAGCGACTGGTGAAAGAGAACCCACTCAATCGTATTCACATACCCTTCATTACCGGGATCTTTGAACACAAAATAGAGGTCGGTCAGCCCCTCTTGGGGTGTTATGGGGATGGAAGTAATATCAAAACTACGCGGCCCGGCATCGTCCTCAATATCCCAGCGGCCGATCATCTCACCTGTAGGATCCCCTTTTCGTATCTCAACCACGCCACTGGTTTCGTCGGTCCGGTAACTGATAAACATGCGGTCTTTCCCAGTCAGGTCTACATCCTTGATGCGAGCATGACCGCCGTGCTCCACGGCCAGGTAACTGTTGGTAGAGGTAATAGTTCCGTTCTCAATCTGGTCAAATGAATGGGCGTGGATCTTCGGTTCAGCAAGACGAACCAAGTTGGCAAAATCCCGGGCTTTCTCAGTTGATTCTTGTGAATCGGCAGTCTGGTGAACCCATTTTTTAATTTCTTCCAGGCTCTGCTGGTCCTCTTCTCGTTCAAATGTCTTAAGGTTCGGAGCCTCACTGGGGACATCCTCATCGGCCGTGTTGTTGAAGTAAGCGTACGATTTGAAAAAATCTTCATGCCTGATCGGGTCATAGGGATGGGCATGGCACTGCACGCATTCCATCGTGGTTCCCTGCCATATGTTCCAGGTGGTATTCACCCGATCGATAACGGCTGCCACCCGAAATTCCTCGTCATTCGTGCCGCCCTCGTCATTGTTCATGGTATTGCGATGGAAAGCGGTAGCGATTAACTGCTGGTTCGTGGGATCGGGCAACAGGTCCCCGGCAAGCTGCTCTATTGTAAACTCACCAAACGGCTTGTCCTCATTAAAAGCTTTGATCAGCCAGTCACGGTACTGCCAGATGCTGCGGGGGCCATCCTTTTCATACCCTTTGGAGTCGGCATAGCGGGCCAGATCCATCCACATGGCTGCCCATCGCTCTCCATATCCTGGGGAGTCCAGCAGGCGATCCACCACCTTCTCATATGCATCCGGGCTATTATCTGCCAAAAAGTCTTCGAGTTCCTGCTGGGTAGGGGGAAGCCCGGTCAAATCCAGCGTCACTCTCCGCAACAGGGTCTCTTTAGCTGCTCGTGAAGATGGTTCCAGCTCACGCTCCTCTAGCTTTCGGAGTATGAAGCGATCAATGTCATTTTCGACCCAATCGGAGTCTACTTCAGGCGGCGTTACCGGCTGCGGTTTTTGATATGCCCAGTGCTTCCCCCAGTTGGCGCCCTGCTCAATCCACCGGGTTAACAGTTCAATTTTCTCTTCCGGCAACGGGTCGCCCTCGGGTGGCATTCGCTCGTCGGGGTCCGGGTGAGTAATGCGGTGGATCATCTCACTTTCTTCGGGACTTCCGGGCACTATGGCACGTTTCCCGGACTCATTCGGACTGTAGGCTTCCTCTTGAAACAGCATGCTAAACCCACCTGATTTCTTAACCCCCCCGTGGCAGGTGATGCAGTTTTTATTTAGAATCGGCTTAATATCCCTGTTATAATCTGCCGGTTCTTCGTGCGGATATAAGACATACACCCCACAAAAAAGTAGTACAATCCCGGATAACAGGTATATCCCGTATTTTTTGTCTGAAAAGATCCCTAACATGTCATAATCACTTTAATTATCTATAAATCCCATCTATCCCTTAATCTTATAAATAATAAACATATCATAAATAGATTATCCTACCATTGAGATGGACTTTTCTTCTACAATATATATTCTCGTATCATATCAGCCTTGAATAATGTCAAATTTTTGCTCTTCCACTGACCAGTGAACACTGTATTTCCCACTGATGAATCATGTTACTTTTTAACTTTGATCCCTCCCCGTTCTCTATCGCTTCTAATAAAGAATCCGTTTGGGCATTTGTCGGTTCCAACGCAACCGTACAGCTTCGTTCCTCCTTATTATCAGGCCAACCGCCATAGCATAGCCAAATCCCAAGATATGGCAATTTTGTGTTATCAAAGCTGAAAACAAGTGATTCATCTGCAGTTCGCCTGTATAGACCCGCCTTGCTGACACTCGACTCAGCAGAAAACAGCTTCATCGCAATATTTGCGTCAACAGCTTGAACCTTGGACAGATCCATGGTGCCTGCCTTGTCAATTTTAGGTGGCCAATCTACAACTTTATCCTGAAATTCCACGTTAGACCAGTAGAATGCCACCTTATCGCTGCTGTCCAGCAGAATCTCGTCATTTTCTTCTATGGAAAGGAGTGGATGGGCGGACCACAAATACTTGAGAGTTGCATCAGATTTATTCTCGAGATAATAGGTAATATTCAAACTGGAACCATTTAATGCTATCTCTTTTGTCAGAGAATAATCAAGCTTCTTCCCTTCAATCGATAACGCAATGGAATCTTCTTTTTGATGATATTTCCAAGAGCGACTCCAAAGCTCACCGTGATCTGGCAGGTCAACACTTCCATTTCCAGTTTGCAACTGGCAGGCTTTGATAGTGGGGAAACACTCATCAAAACCGTAAGCAAATCGAAGATCAAAGGGATCCCCGTAATCAGGAGTGGGCGGATCCTCTGAATGTGACCCTAACAAATATTCGGTATCGGTCTTTTTACTAAACAGGCTGACCATCTTCCCGCCTATTTCCAGGTTCAGGATTATCTTAATATGCTCATTCTCAAGCTTCTGTAAATTCAATTGATAATCTTTATATGTTTGCTGTCTAACGACAACTCGGGATAAGGAAACCCAAAAAACATTTATTTCTGTGCTGTTACTCTTTCCGGCCTTCGAAATTTTTGTTGACCGAGTGACCGTAGCTGGAGCGTAAAGAAACCATTTGTGTCTGAGATCCGCGTTCTCCAGCGGATCGAGTTAAATGGTTTTAGCGTCGGCACAGGGAACGCAACAAAAATTTCACCAGCCGGCGACGTTTTTGGTTCATTTTTTCGTCGTTTAAAAAATGAACAGTAACAAAAGCTTTTATTGACAAGTAACGTAGATTCTGGTAAATCTTTAACCGAGCTCATTTAGTTGCCTTTTCTTGCTCTCCCTGGAAATTGTACAAAGTCATCCTCTCCATGTCTTTAGGGAGGATAATCTTCCTTGTGGATTGCGACAAATACCCCAAACCGTAGTAAAGTTCTCTCTTTTCTGTACTTCCATCTCCGTAGGTAATGGTCAAATGTGATGCCGACGTGGGTGGATCCAGAACAGTACCCGGGGTGGAACTAACTGCTTCAAAGACTTTAAGAGAATCGTTATTCTGTGAAGCGATGTATATCGGCTTTCCGTTTTCTGATTGCAGGGTAATCAATCCCTTCCCATCTCCATCGACAAAAAAGCCGCTTTCCCGGTGGGAGATCGGTTTAAAACCTCCATTTCCATCGCCTGCCAGTAGAGTTCCAACCGAGGCATCCAGTCGACCGGTAATGACTTCCGGTGCATATGAATTGCCGATGGCAAGAATATCCAGCAAATGGTCCCCATTGATATCCCGGACTTCCAGGCCATACACCGGTGCCCACTGGACCCTGGCTGGCAACGGCTTGATGCTAAATTTTCCATTCCCCAGGTTTTCAATGTAACTGCTTTCGAACCGGGTCGCTTTTCGTACATAAGTATCCTCAAGCTGCTCTTTTGAGATAAAGTTTCCAAATGACGTCTGGGCATATTCTTTATAGGTTGGAAACCTGGAACGCAAAGAGGGAATTTGCTCGAGGAGTTGATCCCTTTTGTATATAGGGTATTCTGTTCCGTTCAGATAATACGTGATAATCGGATCAAGACGTCGATTTCTGTCAAAGTCTTTGGCATACACGGTTACCGGTTGAGAAGCAGAGGCCTGTAGCCTGGAATTCAGTCCCAGGTTACCTGCCACATAATCGATATCTCCATCACGGTCAAAGTCGCCCCCGGCAATACTGTTCCACCAGCCCGTGGTGTGCCCAAGGCCGGTTTGATCGGTAACATTCTCAAATTTTCCTTCCCTGTTTTTTAGAAACGTGATCTCCATGTACTCTCCCACCAAAACCAGGTCTTTCCACCCATCGTTATTGAAATCGGTCCAGAGTCCCGATGTGACCATGCCCAAGCTTTCCAGCTCCTTGGCAACTTTTCCCGTGACGTCCATAAAATCACCCTCGTTATTTCTCAATATGTAGCTCCTGGGAGGGAGTGGATACCCGGTTGACTGCGTTTTCCCAAGTGGCTGAAGCCGTCCACCAACAAACAGGTCCAGGTCACCATCCCGGTCATAATCCGCTGCCATGACAGTTGAACCGCTGGTCCGCATTTCGGGCAAAGCATCCCTGGCAAGAGTGAAGTTACCGTGCCCGTCATTCATGTAGAGACGATCTTGGTAATACTTTGATCCTTTAAAAAATTCATTGCTACCACTTGTTACATAAAGATCTTGGTCCCCGTCGGCATCGGCATCAAAAAAGAGCGGTGCCATCTCTTCACTGGTGGTGCCTTCCCCGTCAGATAATAACTTCTGACTGAACGAGCCATCTATATTCTGAATAAAAACAGTTCCACTCTGATCGTACGCCCCGGCGACATAGAAATCGTCCAGTCCATCGCTATTCAGATCGGCCGTTGCAAGTCCCGGTCCCATCTGGGAGTGCTTGTGAGGAAGCAGCGGTTGCCGGGCAAAATCGTTATAAAACTTTTCGTTGTGCTTGTAATCCAGGCCCAGCTTAGTTGTTATATCTGCAAGCAGCGGATCCGGTGATTTTGTTGTTGAAGCAGGTGCTGAGCTTGCATCGTTATAATCCACGGTTATCTGCTGGTTAACAGCGATTTTTCCCAGTCTCCCAGAATGCCCGTCCGGCCAGACTACACGCAGGGAGTCTACGCTCTTGCAATCATCCAGTCCGAAATGGATGGGATACTCCATAGATGACTGGTACCCTCGGCTGACGTTGTGATTAACAGACTGAACGACACCGTCACAGTAGAGCTTGAGCTCCGTTCCCAATCCGTAACTGTTTTTACCCGGCCCTTTTAAATTTATCCTTAGATAGTTATTCCCATCAGAATTATTCCTATAGATACCTGCCTTCTCATTTATATGATTCACAACTATATCCAAGGTACCGTCGTTGTTCAGGTCGGCGTAGGCCGCCCCGTTGGAATAAGTCGGATTCCCTGGTTTCCAGGTCTCACTTTTATCTTCAAAAGTTAAATCCCCGTTATTGCGATATATCGCATCTGTTCGCTTGTAGTCATAAATATTTTGAAGGGTTTTGCTGATCTCATTACGAGCCCGTTCCCTTCCGTACCTCCGCTCCAGGTTGATGCGCTGCCGAATCAGATCCTCATCGACAACGGCTCGCAAATATCCATTTGTTATCCACAGATCACGATAACCGTCATTGTCAAAATCGGCGGCCAGCGGGGCCCAGCTCCAGCCGGTCGCTTGAATTCCGGCATATTGACCGATCTCACTAAAGGAAAGAACTCCTTCGCGTGTGGATCCGTTATTAACCTGCAGCATATTACGCAGGTATTGCGGATGATAGCCTGCTTCCATCGACCGCTCAAAATAGGCGTAGCTCATCGGGTCAGACATCCGCCTGCGTTTCTCATAACTGGGAGAAAGCATATCCACAACCAGTATATCGATCCAGCCATCGTTGTTCATATCTGCCAAATCACTCCCCATGCTCGACAGGCTGTGGTGTTTGAGGGCTTGGGAGCCAACCTCTCTAAATGTTCCATCCTTGTTGTTGATGTACAGGTAATCATTGGCCAGGAAATCATTAGCCACATAGATGTCTTCCCAGCCATCGTTATTCAGGTCGCTGATGCCCAGGCCAAGCCCCATACCCGGATAGACAATGCCCGCCTCTTTGGTAACATCACGGAACGTCCCGTCCCCGTTACTTTGATACAGCCGGTCGTTCCCGGTACCTGACCCATCGGTGACGAGTTCTTTAATTCGGTTGGGCTGCAGCTCTTCATTGGAGTGATTAAGCAGGTATAGATCCAGGTCTCCGTCCTTGTCATAATCAAAAAAAGCAGATTGCGTAGAATAGCTCGCGTCTGCAATACCAAAATCTTCGGCACTCTCGGTAAAGGTCAGATCCCCGTTGTTGATGTACAGCCGGTTTTTCCGTTGCTCGGGTGGTGCCTTTCCCGACCTGCAGACATACAGGTCCAGGTTGCCATCACTGTTGATATCGACAAAATTAACGCCAGTGGACCACCCCTCATCCTGCAAACCGGCGGATTTCGTTATCTCCTCGAATTCAAAATCCCCCTTATTCAGGTAAAGACGGTCTGCAACCATGTTTCCAGAAAAAAATATGTCGGGCAGCGAGTCATTGTTAATATCCCCAATGGCCACACCCCCGCCATTATACAGGTAGAACAGTTCAAACATGTTAAGCGAACTGTTTTCCTCAATGTCGTTGGAAAAATGAATATTGGTCTGGTCGGGTGAGATACGCTGAAAAAGGAAGGTGGATGGGTCAGACTTCTGGCATCCTATCAATAATAGGTTGCTCAGTAGAAATAGAATGGGAAGGTAATTTTTCCGCATTTAAAGAAATAGATCTAATAACACTTTTCTCACCAGAACAACCTAACACCTTTAGGGTGTCAGAATTAATTTGGTTAAAGCAAACAAAGCCTTGGTGTCATCCCGGACCCCGTTCCAGGATCTCGCGGGGAATCGAAGCGTTGACTAGGGGTTGGTCAATAATCAACGTCTAACAACTTCACCAGATCCTGAGACAAGTTCAGGATGACACAGAGGCTTTTTTAAGCCTGAATGGATTATTTAACCATTACCTTTTTAAACAGCAACAAAATGAACAGGCAGGGACAGAAGAATATGCTCAGGGATCATGAAAATAGGTGGAACCATTAGAAGGGGATATTCCACTATTTCACTAGGTTACATCTTCTGCCCTGCCTGAAAGTTAGTTCTATTGCCAGAACGGGTGCTGTTCTACATTGGGATTGCTTTGCACCTCATCAAGTGGCAAGGGAAGCACATGATCTTGCTCACCATGCGTTCTGTTGACGTCATAAGTATTTATAAACTCATTAACATATTCGGCCAAATAGTCTTTTTTATTCCCGCCGTGCGAACTCATTCGCTTCAGGAAAGGATAGGTTTTCTGCTCGAATGCGAACTCCAATACGAACTCGTCTACGATGGCGTCCCTGAGCTCTTCTTGACTTAGCCCGGAGAGTTCTGGAAGTCCGGCTCGCTCACGCACCATATTTATGCCCAAATAGGGATCTCCATTCCCACTTTCGTTGGCCGCTTCAGAATGACCCAACAACACATCCGCATATCGGAGATAGGGCACATTTTTTTCGGTGTTGTTTTCGCTGCTAATTCCAACTTCCACCCATTTGGCAACAAATCCGCTGCCGAAAATCAGGTCATCCGGATTGTTGGGATCGGCATCATTGCTGACGACTCCGCCAAAGCGACTTAAGTTAAAATCAGCATCCTCACTCCAGCGCACCGTGGCTCCATCAACCCGCGTCGAGGGATACGACTCTATGAATGTTCCCGGAATTCGTTCATCACTTTCGTCATATTTCATGCGAAAAGCTTTTGTGCCATCCAGCCAGTGCCAGCCGACACCGCCCATGTCGGTGGGTAGGTCCGGCGGGACAAAGTGGGCGTGATGATTGGTAAACTCATCGCTGTCCACCGAGGCTGAAACCTGGGCTTCAAAGATTCTTTCGCCCATGTTTTCATGCTCGGTATCAAAATTCCAGGCAAAGTCATCGAAAAGATAATGGGGACTATTGCTCATGATGTCTTCGGCTGTTGACCTGGCCTGGTCCCACTGCTCGTCCATTAAGTAGGCTTTCATCAACAACGCTTTAGCAGCCCATCTGGTGGCCCGACCAAGGTCACTCCCGGTATATTCACTGGGCAGTACGTTTGCAGCTGACTGAAGATCCTCGAACATCATATCGAGAATCTTGCGTTTGCCATCTTCATTCGAGGCAAACTCTAATTCTGTCGTTCGCTCGGTTGTGAAAGGCACGTCATCGAAATAGCGTATCAGATTGAAGTAGTAGAATGAACGCAAAAACTTGGCTTCCGCAAGTATTCGATCTCGCAGACCTGGATCACTGGGATTTTCCATATTTTGGGCCGCCTCAATCACACCATTGGCCCTGTTGATCGCTGCATACGATAAATCCCAATAGGCAGAAATATATTCGTCAGTGGGACTCACATTCCCGGTCTGAAAATCGAGTGGACCTTTTTCCCAGCCCACCTGGTAGCCGACCAGTTCCTCAAAAACATAGCGGTTGTAGAAAAAGTTGAACCACTGGCCGCCCTCTGCCAGGTTATCATACACGCCATTCACTCCTTTTACCAGGTCATCGGAATCCTGGTAAAACGTGTCGGGGTTTATAAAGTCGGGATTTTCAATCAAATCCTCTTCACAGCCGACAAGGGAAGCTGCCAGCAGGACAGTAAACACTAAACTCAATCGAAGTGTATTCACTAAAGAATTCATAATTTTTACCTCTTCATTATCTATTTAAATATTTTTCTGACACCGAAGGGAGTCTTTAGAAATTCAGATTCAAACCAATCGTAAAGACACGGGATCGCGGATATGAGTCATAATCATCGCCGCGAATAAAGTTACTCTGCCCGCCGCTGCTCACTTCGGGATCGAAACCGGAGTAATCGGTAAGAGTCAACAGGTTTTGTGCACTGACATAAATTCGGGCTCTCTGAAGTACATTTTGACCTGTGAGACTGGAAGGAAAGGTATAACCCAACGTCACGTTTTGGACACGCAGGTAGCTGCCGTCCTCAATAAAGAAGTCCGAGTCTCTGAAGTAGTTGGCAAACTCCCGCTTGGCATCAATGATTGGCCGACTTGCATCCGTGTTGTCGGGACGCCAGGAGTCCTCCAAAATGTTGCCGATCTGGTTGATCTTTTGGATTCCATCACCGGCCTCAGCCTGTTGCAGGTTACGTACCTCGTTCCCATGCACTCCTCTAACGTAGATGCTTAAATCAAACTGTTTGAAGTTCAGAGAGGAGTTGAGTCCCCACGTTAAGTCGGGATTGGGATCGCCGATAATAACCATATCCCCTTCCGGCGTAATTCTGCCGTCGCCGTTTACGTCACGGTATTGCGGATAGCCGGGCAAGTCACTGGATAAGGAAGCGTTATTCTGGATCTTTTCCTCACTCTGGAAGATTCCGACGTAGTCAAAACCTCTCCAGACTCCCACTGGCAATCCTTCTGAAACCCAGCTACCAAACACTCCAAGGTGTCCACAGCCCGCGCAACCTGTAAAGAATGGCTGGGTTCCGCCCAGGTCTGTGATTTCATTTTCCACAATTGAGATGTTACCAGAGAAGTTCAACCTTAAATCGCTTCTGCTGATGGCAAGGTAATCTGTTGAGAATTCAAAGCCTGTATTCCCCATGGAACCGGTATTCTGGAGCATGCTTCCAAATCCCGTACTGGAGGGAATATTTACGTTGAGCAACAGGTCATCGGTGATATTATCAAAGTACTCAAACGTCAGATCGAGACGTCCATTCAGGAAACCCAGATCCAGTGCAATATTACGCATGGTCGTCTCCTCCCACCGGAGATTGGGATTCGGGATCCGGTTTTCAACCAATCCACTAGCCAACTGACCGCCAAACACATAGTTTGCTGTCGTTAATCCTGAAAGGGACTGGAACACCGGGAGTTCAGAGTTTCCTGTAACACCCCAGCTGGCCCTGACCTTAAAATTGGAGAAGAGATCAGCTAGGCCCGAGTTCTCAAAAAACGGTTCATTGTTGATACGCCAACCCAGCGCCACCGATGGGAAATTGGCCCATTTATTGTTTTCACCGAACTTGGACGAACCATCGCGACGGAACGTAAAGGTGGCCAGGTAGCGATCACTAAAATTGTAATTAATCCTTGCCAGGAACGATTGCAGGTTCCACTGCTGCCGGCTGGATACCGGAATCTGGGGATTAATCCCGTTTTGCAGGTTCACGCTTTTAAAGTTATCAGCCGGGAAATTCCTGTTCTCGACTTCGGAAAAACGGTTAACTTCTTCCTGCCAGGTATATCCTACAACAGCATCTATCGAATGATCTTCCGTCAGCTGCTTCGTATAAGAAAGAGTATTCTCATTCAGGATATTATTTATGCTCCGCTGGCCTTTTGAAAGGACCACATTCTGGTCAATACCGATATTCGTTGTTAGCGGAAAGAAGGTATCACGCTCATTGAATACGATATTGGCACCAAATCTTGAGGTCAGGCTTAACCCCTCGAGGATATCGACGGTGAGAGAAGAGTTCCCAAAAAACCGATTATAGCGGTCCTGATCCACTCCATCCTCGAGTTCGGCTACCGGGTTAATCGGAAACCGGTCATCATAGAGTGGGAAGTTATAAGCTCCATTTTCATTTCTGACTGCCGGTGTTGGATCGAGCTGCAGGGCTGAAACAATAATGCCGCCCGGTCCCTGGCTGGTCAACGCATTCTCCGATTCACCGCGCGTATACGACCAGCTGCTGTTCAACGTCACGATATCCTTGAACAGGTCGTTATCCAGATTCAGGCGCAAACCATAACGCTTGAACTGGGTATCTCTTACAATTCCCTTGTTATTATGCAAACTGGTTACAATGGCATACCGATTATCTTCGTTACCACCAGATACCGAAAGTTGGTGATCGGCCACCAGGCCTGTTCGTGATATTTGGTCAAGCCAGTCGGTACCAGCCCCCATATTTTCGATCTCCTGTTGACTATAAAGAGGAGCACCACCTTGGCTTTCCGCCAATAAATTGCGATACCGAGCATATCCATCCGCCGGCAGCATCTCAACACTGTTTGCAATGGTTTGAAATGACTGGGACCCGTTGTAGGTAACGCGGGTATCCCCGGCCTGCCCTTTTTTGGTAGTAATAATCACAACACCGCTCGCTCCCCGCGAACCATAAATTGCGGTTGCCGAGGCGTCCTTCAAGACCTCAATCGATTCTATATTGCTGAGGTTCAGTGTTGCCAAAACGTTTGTCGGAGGTCGCCCGCCGCCGGTACCCTCAGAGCTGTTGTCAGGATATATTGGAAATCCATCTACTACATAAAGGGGTTCTGACCCGGCATTCAACGAGTTGGTCCCCCGAATTCGAACCGATGTACCACCGCCGGGAGCTGAACTCGTTTGCTTGACATAAACACCGGCGACACGACCTTTTATGGCATTGTCAACGGAGGTTACGGGGACATTTTCAATAGATTCCCCTCCAAGCGACGACACCGAACCGGTCAGGTCACTCTTGCGCTGTGTCCCATACCCAACAACTAATAATTCTTCTCCAACAACAGCCTCGGATTCCAGCTCTATATTAATCTCCGTGCGGCCATTAATGGGAACTTCCAATGTTTGATAACCGACAAACGAAAAGGCCAGGGTATCCTGTAATGAAGGCACATCGAGCTCATAATTTCCTTCACTATTTGTTGAAGTTCCTATCGTTGTCCCTTTTACGACTACATTCACCCCTGGTAAATTTTCACCGCTGTTAGCATCGACAACACTACCGGTGATTGTATCTTGGGCTAATGCACCAGAACTGAATTGCCACAAAAACAGAGGTACCAAGGCGAGAACTTTCCACATTTTGTATAGATATCTTATCATGGCTATCCCTTTTTATGTTAAAATCCCGTCACTTTAAATATTGCTGCTGAACCAAGTTTTCAGGCTGATAAATCTAATTCTCCCTGTTGTTAATAAAGATCCAACTGATTCTTTATTTGCTTACCAGACACTTTTATAGTTTTTTGCTTGGCTAATAAAAAGCTTTAAAAAACTATTACTTGTGAATCAGCACTATCAACGTATATTCTATTCATGCTTTAGTAAATGGACAATATTTTGTTAAGCATAGACAATACTATGATACCCGAAGAAAGAAAACGTGAGGGATTCCTGGGACAAAAGATGGTGGTACTCCCTCAGAATGTGAGAAATGCAATCCAGGACAATCCCATTATCAACAAAATGTATGTAACTGATATCGGCTACTACCCATATGCCGACCATCATTACAGAAAAAGAGAAGAGGGATCGGAGGAGTATATCCTTATTTACTGCTTAGAAGGGCATGGATGGATTGAACTGGGAACGGAACATTATGAACTGGTTCCAAACTCCTACTTCATTATTCCCCGCAACACTGCACACAAGTATGGAGCCCGGGAGGATGATCCCTGGAGCATTTACTGGATCCATTTTGCAGGCAGTTCGGCAACACAATTTTATAAGAAATATAAGCAGTCCGATTCCTCGAATGGTAATGCGCCCCAGGTTGTACAAATTCCTTTTGAAGAGCGGCGTATTAAATATTTTAACGGGATTATCTCCCTGCTGGAGAGTGGATACAGCCGGGAGATTGTCGAGTATGTGAACATAAGCCTCTGGCAACTTCTCGCCTCATTTGTTTATAATGAATTTTTCTCTGAGATACGACATCAAAGTAATGAAACGAATATTGTTGACACCGCTATCAACTACATGAAAGAAAACCTTGACCGATCGATATCGGTGGATGAGCTTGCAGAACACCTGAATTATTCCAGTTCTTATCTTTACTCCCTGTTCAAAGAGGAAACAGGATACTCCCCTATCCACTACTTTAATCATTTGAAAATTCAGAAGGCATGCCAATATCTTAGTTTTACAAATATGAGTATCAAAGAGATCAGCTATGAACTGGGTTTTAATGATCCATTTTACTTTTCAAGACTTTTCAAAAAACTGATGGAGCTTTCACCAACTGAATACAGGGAAGAATTATAATAAGTGTACCACCTCGCCTCATTGCTGTCAACAGATACTTATAAAATTTGTTACGCAGAGTCTCATTTTAAAATAGCTGTAATAGAAAGTGTGAAATTACTCTGTTCACCGTCCGGAATTGCTCTTGGAGCAAGATAACTCCATTTTGAGAATATTTTTTAGGGAAAATACCTACATCAACTGACGACCTTTACTTACATAAATTGGAAATTATCCCTTCCAACATAACATTCTAAATATTAAGAGATATCAATATATCTTTTAACTCCTTTTAGAAGGGAGGTTCTTATGAGACTTTTCAAAAAAAATATGGACCTCAAAAAAATTATACGCTTTTCCTGGAGATTGGGATAATGATTAGTCTGTTAGTTTTTCTGGGAATAATGAAGCTGCCAATTAAAAGTGGAGGTGAGAAGAACCTGAGACTCACAGAGCAACAAGAGGCAGTAAATATGGAACAGATCGAACAAACCAAACAGAAAGAACGCCCTCCTGCTCCACCACGTCCACAAGTACCCGTAGCAGTACCAAATGATGAAGTGATAATAGATGAAATACCCAGTATCAATGCAGAATTAAATATCAATGAGGCTATCGAACTTCCACTTCCACCTCCTCCCGATCAGGAAGGAGAAGAAAATAATGAAGAGGAAGAAGATTTTTTTGTAGTTGTTGAACAGATGCCAATATTGATTGGAGGTATTCAATCACTTCAGCAAAAGATCAAATATCCAGAAATGGCCCGAAAAGCGGGAATTGAAGGACGCATAATTATCCAGTTCATTGTAAATGAACGTGGAGAAGTTGAAAATCCCCATATAATCCGTGGCATTGGGGGAGGTTGTGATGAAGAAGCCTTGCAGGTCGTCCAACAGGCTAAGTTTAAACCAGGACTGCAGCGTGGTAGGCCTGTTCGCGTTCAGTATAGTTTACCTATAGTTTTCAAACTGACGGGGTAATTCAACAAAACGGCTATGACTTCCTCCCTATTACAGCATTATGTTTAGTTGTGGTTATACAATTAAATAGTTTAACGTCAGTTCGAGATAAAATCTGTCATTGTGAGGAATTCAGCGAAATCCAGCGGCAATTTCCTATGCGTAAACAAAAAACAGATGAGGAGATCGCCGCGTCGACCGCATCGTTGAGCCAAACACCTACACCAAAGCCTCATCGCGATATCCATATCTCGAACCCAGGTTAAGCCGGACCTCCTCACGAGGGGTTTTCAATAAGTCTTGGTGAAAATCTTCTTTTTATAGATTCTCGTGCTTACCAAGACGACTATCTCATATGTAGTGAGACCATCGTCTTATACTTACCGAGACCATCGTCTCGTAGACCTTGAGACTACTATCTTAGTGCCTGTGAGACGACCGTCTCAATTAATTGAGCACCTCCTCTGAAATGCAAAAATATTTAGCGTCAGTTCGAGACAGAACCTGTCATTGCGAAGAGGATTAAGTGACCATTGGGATCCCGAAACCTTTCGGGAGGCAATCTCGGCGGGTGAACAGAAAATGGAGGGGAAGATCGCCACGTCGACTTCAAGATGGAGCCGGCTACTGCCACAGACGCCTCCTCGCGATGACAGCTATAATTTTTGTGATCCTTATATCGAGATCACGTTAGTTTAATTATATTTCCTTTATATCACTGTTAATACTATACTTAGAAAGGGAGACTATCATGATAATTACAAGTATATTGCTGGGGTTTATCTTGATACTTTTGGGATCGAGCGTAATGGCCCAGGAAGAAGAGGATCAAGAGAACGAAATGTTCAGGGTGGATTTTGTAAAGCCCAAAATTAATCAGGTCTCTGCATTTGAAGATGCATTGATAGAGCACAATAATAAGTTCCACAAAGACTTTCCTGTTTTTATCGCATTCAATGTGACAGGACAATATGCGGGGTATTATGGTGCATACATGGGGCCCCTTACCTGGACAGAATGGGAAGCCAGAGAGACTACCGAAGCCCATGACAAACACTGGCTGGATGTTGTGCTTCCACTGTGTGACCAAATTGCTGAGACACAATTCTGGAGAAGACTCCCCCGATTTGAGACTAATCCCCTGGAGGAAAGCTCTGAGAAATCAATAGTTACGGTTCTCTCGGTAGAGCAGGGAGAGTTTCCACGCTTTATGAGAACACTGGAAGAGTGGCATGAGACGAATCAAAAAAGCAAGGATTTTGATGGTAGTTATAATGTTTACACACGCTGGTTTGATAATCCTGACCAAATTGCGATCGTTGGAAATCTCGAAGAAGGATTAGCTGAATTTGATGAACAAAGGGATTTTCGTAATCGTTATGAAGAACAGCATGGTAAGCAAAACTGGGATCTGTGGCTGGATGACAGTATAATTTCAATTTCTTCAATAAACGAAGTGTTGCGAATCCATCGTTATGATTTAAGCACCAAACTAGAAGAATAAAGTATTAATAATATATCCTGTTTGGAAAGGCCTGATAATTTCAGGCCTTTCTTTTAAATCCAAATTATTAAATAGGTTAGGTAGCTCTATAAAAAAATTAGCACCTTCCGTTTGAGTTGTTTATCGTCAAAAACAGTCGGATTGTATACCAACAAATTCAACACAGCCAAACCGGGAGTATAAATATGAGACGTTACCCACTATTGATAATGGCAATAATGCTTATTCTCACTTCTTGTACCGCCAATGAATCAACAACATCTCAAAGCATCATTGGCGCCGAAGCCACAGCACGGATCGATTCGACGCTGAACAGCTTTGTTGAAACCGGGGCGGTTGCGGGAACCTCGGCCCTAATATTTGAAGATGGAGAAGAAGTGTATTTCAACGCCTTCGGTTATGCAGACCGGGGAAATCAAGTGCCCATGGACCGGAATACCATCGTGCAGATTTTCTCAATGACCAAGCCAATCACCGGCGTAGCACTGATGACCTTGTATGAAGAAGGAGCTTTCCAGCTTGATGAACCCGTAGACAAATATCTCCCGGAATTTTCTGACCTACAGGTCTTTGAAGGACTAGAGGACAATGGGGATCCGATCCTTGTTGAACCTGGGCGAGCACTGACCATCCGTGACCTCACGCGGCACACCTCCGGCTTTGCAAATGACACCGGCCAGGAATATGTAGGTCCGCTGCTGGAGCAAGCGGCGCCCATGAACAGGGAAAACACCCTCACCCAGTTTGCTGAAAAACTCGGCAGCCTTCCACTGGTATTTCATCCCGGCGAAGAGTGGTATTACGGCCCTTCCGTGGATGTGCAGGCCGTGCTGGTGGAACGACTTTCCGGGCAGCCGTTTGATGAGTATGTACGAGAGCATATCTTGGATCCACTGGGCATGAATGAGACCCGGTACTTTGTGCCGGAGGGTGACCGCGAACGGCTGGCCGCCACATACCGTTCTACAGAAGGAGACTCACTTGCCCGTGTACCGGATGAACAGGCCAAAGCCTTTAATACCAACCGGTGGCCGCTTACCCCCGGTGGCTGGGGATACACCTCCACCCTCGATGACTACATGACATTTGCGCAGATGCTCGTACACGAAGGAGAGCTAAACGGCGAACAAATTCTGAAACCTGAAACTGTGAAGCTAATGGCGACGAACCATCTCTCCGAGGATGTGACGGAACGACGATGGCTGCCCAGCAAAGGGCAGGTAGGATTCGGGATTGACTTTGCCGTGCGTCTGCGACCACCCGCATCAGCTGAGGAAAACAATGGCGTGGTTGGCGAATTTTTCTGGGACGGAGCAGCCAGCACATTGTTCTGGGTAGACCCCAAGAACGAACTCACCGCCGTTTTCTTTGTTCAGAAATTCCCTTTTGACGGCCGACTGCACAAAGATTTCCGCGATGCTGTTTACGGATCTTTTGACCAAACTGAGTTGTAATGCCGAGTCGGGGATAGGTTTAAAAAATCAGCCGCCCAGCTTCAACTCTCCAAAATCAAAATATCTCTCTTTCTCCATGTCATAACGAAGCACTTTCAAAGAGTCGACGGTAAAGTAATTTCTATAACATCTCGACAGATACGCCGACTTGGCCAACTCAAAAATATCGGGAGGAAGTTTTCTGGCAATAGTGAGATGTGAGGTATCAACCAAGTTGAAATTCTTGACCAACCAGAGTTTTCTACTCATATGGTAAAATGCCTGTTTTAAGGAGCGTAATTTGCTGGAATCTTCAACATTGAGGTAAATAACATTGCTGTTCTCAAAGCTGCCAAATCCATTTAGCTTCAACAAAAAAGGGTCTATCTCCGAGAATCCCTGCTGCAGGGTTGAGAAAACCTTATCCTGGCGCTCTTCTAACAAGGGAAAATTACAGACCGTAATATGTGGCTTGGAATACCTGCCGTGGTAAGGTCCGTATTGTTCGTAGAACTCCTTCTTCATATCATTTGTATACCCTTCTACCTCTTTAGACGGCGAGATAACGACTAAAAAGCCCGAAAGCCTGTCTCTACTATTTTGCGTAAATATTGATGCACTTTGAGTTGCCATAGCACTAAATTTAAAATATCCCGTTTCAAAGGCCAGGGAAAAATTGATACTGAGAAAATAGTTTATTTAAAACCTTTTATTACTTTGGAGTGTAACATTCATACAAATCATCCAATTATGATGTTAAGAATCGGGCTGGCAGCGGACCACGGAGGATTTGGGCTAAAAGAGAAACTCAAAGCAACTCTCGAATCATCACGGTTTGAATTGCTTGACTTTGGCGCCGAATCATTTGAAGGGAATGATGACTACCCCGACAGAATTTTTCCTCTGGCTTTGGCAATGTCCCAGGGACGTATTGACAGGGGAATTGCGGTTTGTGGAAGTGGCGTTGGGGCAGCCATCGTTGCCAATAAGCTCCCCGGGGTTAGGGCAGCGTTGATCACCGAAACGTATTCCGCCCACCAGGGCGTGGAACACGATGACATGAACATCCTGTGCATCGGGGGACGGGTGGTAGGTACCGCATTGGCAATGGAAATAGTGGAAGCCTTCCTGGAGGCCCGGTACAACGGGGAGGGACGCTTCGACCGCAGGCTAAAAAAAGTATTGGAAATCGAAAATAAATACCTGAAAAAATGAGTACCGAGAGTGTTGATTTTGGAATAGTGGGAATGGGTGTAATGGGTAAAAACCTACTGTTGAATATTGCAGACAACGGGTTCAGTGTTATCGGGCTTGATAAAGATCCCGAGAAAATTGCCCCTCTTGTGGAAACCGGGCAATCCAGTGTGCAGGCTACAACATCGGCAAACGAGTTTTTGTCGTCACTGGAGTCGCCCCGTAAAATCATGATGCTGGTACCGGCCGGGGCTGCCGTCGATGCAGTGATAGAGGAACTGCTTCCTCATTTGGATGAGGGGGATCTGCTCATGGACGGTGGAAACTCCTATTTCCCGGATACCGACCGTAGATACCAGATGCTGACAGAGAAAGGCATCCAGTATATGGGAGTGGGCATTTCCGGGGGCGAAGAAGGTGCGCGTCACGGCCCCAGTATGATGCCCGGCGGTTCCGCGAAAGCGTATGACATGGTCGGGCCCATCCTTGAGGCTGCTGCAGCAAAAGTGGATAGTGAACCGTGTGTGACTTTCATCGGGAAAAAAAGTGCCGGGAACTACGTCAAAATGGTGCATAACGGGATTGAATATGCCCTGATGCAGCTTATTTCCGAATCATACCATCTGATGAAGTCCGGCTTTGGCCTCACGGATACCGATCTAAAAGCAGTGTATGACAGCTGGGAAACCGGCGAATTGAGTTCTTTCCTGATGGAGATAACAGCCGACATTTTTGGAAAGAAGGAGGAAGACGGAAGCGACCTCATCCTTAACCGCATCCTTGACAGCGCACGGCAGAAGGGAACGGGCAAATGGACCTCCCAAAATGCGATGGATCTGCAGGTCCCGGCGCCCACCATCGATATGGCTGTGATGGTCCGGGATATGTCTGCCCACAAGAAAGAACGAATAGCAGCAGATGCTGTTTTCAAAAACGAAACGGAACCGGTCCAGGTGGACGAAGAACTTATAAAAAAGGTAGAGCATGCGTTGCACTTCTCATTTATCACTGCCTTTGCACAAGGCTTTTCCATGATTAAAGCGGCCTCGGAAGCGTATAATTACGGCGTCAACCTGGCAGATGTGGCGAAAATTTGGAGAGGGGGATGCATAATCCGGGCTGATATGCTGGAAGAATTCAGGAGAATATTCGCTGAAGATCCATCTATTAACAATATCATGGTGGATGATCGGCTGGCCGGCAAACTTGTTGAATATCAAAAAGATGCCCGCTATTGCATCAAAATAGGGTTGGATGCGCAGATTCCCCTGCCGGCAATGATGGCCTCGGTTAGTTATTTTGACCTGTACAAAAGTGGCTGGCTTCCGGTTAATCTCATCCAGGCACAGAGAGATTATTTTGGCGCTCATACGTATGAGCGAACGGACAAGGAGGGTACGTTCCACACCAACTGGAAATAGCCTGCTTCAAGCTTAACATGTAATATCACTATTCCAACAAGGAACTTTATGTTTGAATCTGTTAAAAAACCCGGTCCTACCATACTCGTAATATTTGGGGCCGCCGGCGACCTCAGCCAGCGAAAACTGGTGCCGGCCCTCTACAACCTGATGCTCGATGACTGGCTGCCTGATCAGTTTGCCATGATCGGGGTTAGCTACCATGACAAATCGGACGAGGATCTGAGGCAGAAGCTCAAGGAGGGCGTTGACAGGTTTTCCAGACGAACAGCAACCGAGAATGGCCAATGGAAAAACCTGGCCCAAAACATTACCTATTATAAAGCCGATTTTACCAAGCCGGACGCCTACGGCGGGTTGGCCCAGAGGCTGGATGAGATCGACAAAGAGTGGGGTGTGACCGCCAACCGCATTTTTTACCTTTCGGTTGCCCCGCAGTTTATTGAACCGATTACAAAAAATATCAGCCAGGCCGGCATTGCAGACAATCCCGAAAAAAGCCGATTGGTCGTGGAAAAACCGTTTGGCAGGGATTATGAATCTGCAAAAGCGCTGAATACCAAGCTCAACAAACGTTTCCGGGAAAACCAGATCTACCGAATTGACCACTACCTGGGGAAAGAGACTGTACAGAATATCCTGGCGTTTCGGTTTGCAAACGCCATCTTTGAACCCCTCTGGAATCGAAATTATATCGACAATGTGCAGATTACTGTCTCCGAAACGGTGGGCGTTGAACACCGGGGAAACTATTACGACAAATCCGGAGCATTGCGCGATATGATCCAAAATCACCTGATGCAGCTGTTGTGTATGATTGCGATGGAACCGCCGGTAACCTACAGGGCGGATGAAATTCGGAATCGGAAAATTGATGTGCTTAACGCAGTACGGCCGTACACCTCTACTGAAAAAGTACAGGCCAACACGGTGCGCGGCCAATACCGGTCGGGCTGGATCAAGGGAACAGAGATGAGTGGATACCGGGAGGCAAAAGGCGTGGATCCACACTCCAACACCGACACCTTTGCGGCATTGAAAATCCATCTCGACAATTGGCGGTGGAAGGATGTACCATTCTACATGCGTACCGGCAAAAGCTTGAAAGAGAAAAACTCGTCCATCACCATTGAATTTAAACCCGTTTCACACCAGCTTTTCCCCTGTGATGTCACCAATACAGTGCCCAACCTGTTGGTGATCAGCATACAGCCGAAGATGGGGATCAAGATCGGCATGCAGGCCAAACGACCGGGCTTGAAAATACTATTGGATCATGTGGAAATGAACTTTGACTACGAACAGTCATTTACTTCCCAGTCACCTGAGGCTTACGAAACTCTGCTGCTGGATGTGATGCTGGGCGATTCAACACTATTTATGCGGGCCGACCAGGTTGAGGCGGCCTGGAAAATCATTATGCCGGTACTTGAATTCTGGGAAAGCAATGAAGCCTCTGATTTCCCCAATTATGATGCGGGGTCCTGGGGTCCACAGCAATCAGACGCCCTGCTGGCCCGCGATGGGCGTTCATGGTTGGTTCATTAAGAAGTGATAGTATAGTTTAAAGTGTCGACACTCAATCAAACCAGAGGGGGATGTCAATGATTAAAGTATTCAAGACCAAACAGGCAGCAAGTGAAGCGATGGCCAAAGCTTTCAGAACAGTTGCTCTTGAAGCGGTGGATACACTCGGTCAGTTCACGGTTGCTCTCACAGGCGGACGTTCCCCAAGACTGTTATATGAGACCCTTCATTTATATCCCTACCGGGAAACGATACCCTGGGAGCAGACCTATGTTTTTTGGGGAGACGAACGTGCTGTCCCGTTCGATGATGAGCGTAACAATGCCAAAATGGCGTTTGACACACTACTCAACTATATCCCTCTGCCCGAAGAAAACATTTTTAGAATAAATAGTGAAATACCTCCTCAAGAAGCAGCCGACGAATACGAGACAATAATAAAAGAACATTTCAAAAATGAAGAGCCGGTGTTCGATCTAATCCTGCTTGGGATGGGCAGTGACGGCCATACCGCCTCAATTTTCCCTGGATCGGAGGTAATCCAGGAACATGAACGCTGGATAAGCACGGGCTTTAATGCCGAACAGGATACCCAGCGTATAACAATGACGCCCCCGTTGCTAAACAAAGCACGACATATATTCTTTTCTGTTTTTGGGGAGGAAAAAGCAGAAACCTTACGGGATGTCCACAAAAATAAATATAATCCCCACGTACTACCTGTACAACTGATAAAACCAGTATCAGGAGAAGTCACTTGGTTTGTTGATAAAGAAGCGGCGAAGTTTATTGATTTATAACTTTGGGAACAGCAAAACAAAAATCACCGGCAGTTCCCAATTTAACAGGCAACCCAAACTTTAAAATTTGAACCGGGCAAAGCGTACCTTAACTGTTCTTCAAGGCTTCAATCAACTCATCTTTGTTCATGCGTGAGTAACCATCCACATTCAGCTCTTTGGCCTTTTCATACAGTTCATCCTTGGTCCACTGGTCGTAAGAGGTCAGCCTTTTAGCTTCACTTACCAGCTCGTCCTTCTTATTAGAGGCATTCTTACCCAGCGTCTCCAGTTTCGCTTTGGCCAATTCGGTTCTTTTGTTAAGGTATTTCTGTAGCTCGGAAATATCTTTCCTGATATTTTTCAGATATTTGTCGCCTGTTTTACTAATCTTTTTGCGGGTAGCCCTACCCTTGTCTGGAGCCAGCAATATACCCACTATGACACCGCTCGCTACACCCGTTAACGTGGCTAATATTATCTTGCTTGAATTGTCTGTTTTCATAGCATCGGGATTTATCTCTGTTAATGTTTTCAAGGTACTTATTTACATTCCAATTCTTACCGCAATGTTCCAGTCCAATCATATTTCTCTCGTTCCATTTCTTCATCCAACCTCACTCCTGATTTCAAGCTCAACCGTCCTGATAAGTTGCATAATATCGGTGTAGGTTCGGCCCGGATGGTTATTAAACCGAACCAGTGCAGAGATGTCGTTCCCGTTATACTCCACATTGTAATCATGAAGAGCATACAGAAACGCATAATGAAGTGGAAACCGGCGCCTTGTTTCCGCAACTTCCTCTGAGGCACGAGTAATAGCACAGCGCAGGCTGAGTCCTCGAAAAGGACGGCGGCAGTTTTCATTCCTGGGATAACGGTCATTGGCATTCCACCGATCCTCCGAACTCAACAACTCCTTCATCTTTTCAAGTATTTTGATGTCAATCTCAGAGTATTTGAGCTCCGGACGACTGCAGTCAGTGCAATACACACTTTCCACCTCCTCCCCATCCAGGATGCGCTGCACCCAATCGCGGAATAACATGTTATCACTTTCAAAGAAATAATATCGAGGACTTGTAAATACGGTATGCTCGTACCCCCCGATCAGGAAGCTGCGAAAGCCCGGGTCGTGATTCCTTATTTCATTGTGGTTTTCCGTGATCAGCCCGATCACATCAGGGTTCTGGTTGCCGGCCAGGGAGAGGAAAAAACGCTGCCGCTGGTCATATGCCTGGTCTACCTGGTAGAGCTCAAGGTTAGGCAGGTTCTGGCTTGCGGCCTGGATATACAGATCTTCAACTCCCAGCGAATTCGTATCCATATCGGCAAAAGCGGTATGCTGCTGGATCACCTCACGTATATTCCAGTTTTGGAGCGCCACTCCCTGCATAGCCTCCCTGCGGTAGGCCCCTGCAGCATCACCGATACCAATCACCCTGGCGTTGAGATAGTGGTTCGCCACAACATTGGCATACAGTGGAGCCGCAACTCCCCCCGCGCTACTACCGCTCACTACCACGATATCAGGATCGGGAACGTGCTCAAAAGCCCACTCCAGGGTAGTCATGGCGTTGTCATAGCCCCGGTGGTGAACCGTAATGGTTTTTGACTTGCCCCGGTCTGACTTGTAGCTGTACTCAGTTATGTTATCTCCCAGGAACAGATCACCCGTGCAGGTGGGCACAGCCACAATCGTGTAATCTGCAAAAGGATTTTCCGGATGATTAACATTGAGAATTCCATCTACTTCCACAGCTTTAGTATTTACCTTTCCGAGCCGGTAGGTATAGGGCGTGGGATTAGTGGATGGATTACACTGGGTACCGTTCCAGCAGGCCCCTCCACCGACAAAATAGATCAACAGCTTCTCGGGTGAAGCTTCACGGGTGTAAAATTGAAACTTCGAACCCAGGGCACAGGATGTCTCGCCTCCCGGGGTATGACGCTGCCATTTGCTGCCCTCTCGTTCAGCAGCTTTGACAATCGTCGTTATAGCTTGGGAATGAGTGACCGTGGCATCACCCAACAGGATGAAAAGAAATAAAACAAAATGAACTATATGTGATGTTTTTAAACACATAACGAACGTCTCTTGATTGGGGTATAGCATGTAACATAACATTTCCTCACCTTATAATTTATACCAAACTTAATTCACAACAGGTGGGGAATACACAATTTAGAACAGGTAACAATCTGTCCTTTAACTGCATTTTACTAACGCAAGCGGTGCACTCTTTTGTACATCTGCTGCATTAAATTTGATTAAAATTTTACCTGCTAAGTGGTTTATGTGGGAAACGTTATACTGCCACCCGGCACTCGCTTTTTCCAGCTGAATTAGATGAAGAAGAATCTTCGACGTCTGCCAGCGAAAGTATTTTGGGGATGAGCTCACCGACATCGGCCACCTTATCAAGCGACAGAACCTGCCCTGATTCCAGCCACTGCCCTATCGCCTTGGACTGCCCCGGTATGGAATCCAATACCGTCACGCCCAGATCACTCATTGCTGCTGCATTACAGAGCTGTTCATACTGGTTGCGAATGGGTACTGTAAGCAGCTTTTTTCCCATGTACATCGATTCCGCGCACATCTCGAAGCCCGAGCTCGTAACTACCCCACTACAACTTTCGAAACTCTCCAGGAATCGCCGGTTGCTCACCGGGTGGACCAGTACATTTTTGTGCTTTTTGTATTGCTCACAATCGGGCGAAAAGATGTGCCACTCATAGTGATCAAACTGTTGAAACACCTCGGTCAGCACCTCGGGATCATACGCAGGCAGGTATACGGTGATGTGGTCTCGCTGCGAGGGATCGAGCTGAAGTATTTCAGAGCGGATAATCGGCGGCTCTACAAAACGGTCATACGCTTTAAAGTGAAAGCCGATGGCGTGGTCGGTCGGGGCAAAATGTTGCAGAATCGCTTCCGCCACCGTCGATCGCTTTTCGGGACGCGGCGTACTCATTGACAGGAAGGCCGCCTGGTGACTGAGCCCCACCGAGGGAATTTTCTCAGCCCGTGCGGCCCATGCAGTGACCGGCTCATAGTCACTCACCACCAGGTCATATTCCCGGATCGGGATCGACTGAATATCGGTGAGGAAGCGGATCGGACGGAGGGAGCGCAGGGTTTCCAGCACGGAAACGCCTCCATTACTGTCGTAACTCATGCTGATGCCATATTTGCGGTAACGGACTGGGCTGTCGAGGTTCAGCTTACAGTTGTATCCGCTGATCAGCACGTCCACTTCTACCTGTTTGCTCAGAACGGGCAGCAATTCTTTAGCGCGACTGATATGCCCGTGTCCGGTACCCTGTATTCCGTATAATACTTTCATCCTATAAAAGCTACTTCTTTTAAAGATTTACGAATCGGTATTTCCACTGCTTCATCCTTGTTGATAAACTTGTCCTCGTTGTACTTGTACATTGACCACTCCTGCCCGTTAAACTCAAGAGCGGTCAGGTTTTCGATCCAGTCACCGGAGTTCATATAAATGACCGATCCCCCCTCCCCTTCGAAGCCACGAATCTTGGGCTGGTGGATGTGACCGCAGATCACATAATCGTAGCCGTTCTGGATCGCCAGCTCCATCGCCGCCATCTCAAAGTCATTGATGAACTTGACCGCCTTTTTCACACTGTCCTTGATCTTCTTGGAGAGCGACACCTTGCCATAGCCCATCTTTTCGCTGAGGTAGTTGACAAACCGGTTCATCAGGATCAGCAGGTCATAACCGTGCCCCCCGATCTTGGCAATCCACTTGGTGTGCTTCATGGTGATGTCAAAAATATCGCCGTGGAAAATCCAGACCTTCTCCCCGTTCAGCTCCAGCACCAGCTTGTCTTTCACAAAGAGCGGGCCGATTTGTAAACGTGATATTTTGCGAATAACTTCGTCGTGGTTGCCGGTCAGGTAGTAGATATCAGTGCCGTTGGCCAGCATGCTGAGGAAACACTTGACCACCTGCATGTGGGAGTCGGGCCAAAAATATTTTTTGAAGTTCCATATGTCGAAAATGTCTCCATTCAGCACCAGGATGCGGGGCTCAATAGAGTTAAGGTACTGGGCCAACTCCACCGCATGGCAGCCCACCGTGCCCAGGTGGAGGTCCGAAAGTACAACAACATCAACAGATCGTTTATTCATAGGTCCGTCAATTGTTTTTCTTTAAAAAAACGAACCTGTATTACCTACCCATATCCTGCACGTTAAGTTTGAATCATCGTTTTATTACGAGATGGTTAACCGGATAGTGACTCTGTGGCGGAAGCCCCTCTGACGCACCACGTCTCTGTCGCACCACAGGTTATTGCTGGACGCGGAGCGTCCCAACAGGTCCCAACGCAGAGCATTGGGACCAAGCGTGGGGTTATTACTAAGAAATCTTATATCGAACTAACGCTAATTACATTCTCCATTTTCCTGTTGATAAAAGTAGAGTTAACTGTATTTTCCCCAATCATTGATCAGAAATTAAAAACAGAATTGGCACATAGATGCTAAGAAAAAAGCGTTGGTTACTATTATTAATTATCACAGTAGTTTTGGTCTACTTTTCTGTTTGGCCGGTCGCCATAGATCCGGTGTCCTGGGAGGCGCCTTCAAATCCCGGCTACAGTGGACCCTTTGAAACCAACGAACTGCTAAAAAAGATGGAGAAACTCCCGATAGGTGATAATCACGGACCAGAAGATCTTGCCGTGGATAGCGCAGGGCACATCTATGCCTCCACTCATGAAGGTCGCATTGTGCACCTGCAGCCCGATGGCACCGAGCCGGAGAACTGGGCCGAAACCGGCGGGCGCCCGCTGGGTATCGAGTTTGACAATAATGGCAACCTGATTGTCGCCGATGCATTTCTCGGCCTTTTGTCAATTGCAAAAGACGGCAGCATCAACGAGCTCACCACCGCGGCGGAAGGCATTCCCATCCGCTATGCCAACGACGTGGATATAGCGGAAAACGGCTTGATATACTTTACCGATTCATCGACAAAATTCAGTGCCCTGAAGTGGGGAGATACCTACGTAGCCTCTCTTCTTGATATCTTTGAGCACGGCAGCCATGGCCGGCTGCTGGTGTATAATCCTGCGGACGGGAGCACCAAAGTACTAATGGATGGGCTGAACTTTGCCAATGGCATTGCCATCAGCCGCGACCAGTCGTACCTGCTGGTAAATGAAACGGGTAGCTACCGCGTGCTGCGCTATTGGCTTACGGAGCCGCAAAAGGGTCAGTCGGAGCCCTTTCTCTCGAATCTGCCGGCCTTCCCGGACAACTTGTCAACGGGTCTAGACGGCCGTTTCTGGGTCGCACTGATATCGCCTCGCAATGCGCTGCTGGACAACCTTTCTGACAACCCTTTTCTTCGGAAAGTGATCCAGCGTATGCCCGCCTTTGTCCGACCACAGGCTGAATCCTACGGGCACATCATTGCTGTTGACGGAGATGGGAATGTTGTTAAAAACATGCAGGACCCGGACGGTGGCTACCCCAAAATTACCACTGTTGCTGAGACCAAGGACTATCTGTTTACCGGCAGCCTGGTAGCACCGACCTTGGGACGCCTTTCAAAGGATGAGTGGTGATTCTTTTTTTAAAAAAACACCGCTCCCACCTATCAAAAACACTCTCACTCTGCAGGCTCCATTCGAGATGACCTGCTGAGTAAAAAGCTCAGTTCCTGTAGACCGAAATATCAGGCCCATTTTTTACACCCACTGTAGCCTCAATGCACTCTGTGGTTTCCTCCCGTCATATCGTCCGAAAGGTAGAGGTCTTTCTAAAAAGCACTGGTGCGGTCCACCTCCACGGTGGGCTGCACCTTCCACAAGTAAGAACCAGTATTTTCAATTCAGGATGATCCTTTCCAGGTGACTAGAACCCGTGGCACTCATTACCTCTTCCATGCTGTTGATGTCAATCTTATTGTTCTGCAGGTAATCCACCGGCAGAATGGCGATCCGGAAAATCTGGTCCTGGGTATACTCAGGTCCCACCGCTTCAAGGTTCGTATCACCGGTCAAAAAAAGTTGTACGTCGGCCAGGGTATGGTCAAACCCGTACTGAAGCTCGCCGTCATCAAAAAACACAGAAACGGGCATCGGCTGCCATACGTCATTGCCGGTATCCGAATCCACTTCCCACAGCAGGTACACCATCACAATATCCGTTGGCAGTACCTCTGCATTGTTGGGAAAGGCAAAAATCTGACTGTAGTCGTTGGACCGGTTAAAGCTGGTTTGTACCTCAAACCCCTGCCCCACCGGACCGACCGGTCCCTGGGGACCTTCAGGACCACGTGGTCCTACCGGACCTTCTTTGACAATGCAGGAGGTGAGAAACAGGAAAGAAATGGGCAGTAACAAAGCAGGCATCTTCATAGGCATCCGGGTTTTGTGAATGGTTTCACCCGGAGAACGGCCAAGCCAAAAGATATATTTGTCCAAAATCGCAAATTAGCATGAATATGTGATGCGACTCATCAACCCCTCAGGGTATAATAGCAATGGAGAATCCCGATTTGTTCAAGTTCGGTAATAGAAATACATTGACATAACGCAAGTTTAGGGGTTAGTTACAAGCAATCAAGCATGCTGTCATCCTGCACCCCGATGCAGGAACTCGCGGGGAACCGTAGCGTTGTTAAGTTCGGTTTAACTACCAGCGTTCATCGACCTTGCAAGACCCTAAAACAAGTTCAGGATAACATAATAGCACTTTTTGAAACTGGTAAATGCGTTAACAAAAACCAGAGGTATGCCAGTAATATTTTAGTATCATCTTAAAAACGGCGAAATTCACACCAACAAAAATATTATGAGGTATCTCACCCTTTCCATACTGGCAGCCTGCTTGCTTTTTGTTGGCTGCAGCGCAACCGATAACCTAACGATGAGAGTACAGGAACCGGCGCCGGTGGATCTCCCTCCCCACATGGAAAAGGTCGGCATCATCAACCGCACGCTGACCGAAGATGACAGCGGAGTACTGGAAACCATTGACCGTATCTTCTCGGTGAAAGGGGCCGAGCTGGACAGCGTGGGGGCGGCTGCCGGGATCAACGGGCTGTTAAACGAGCTCGCCAAAAATGAACGGGTGCAGGTTCAATTGGTAGAAGAAGCAGACCATCTCGGGAATCCCTCCTTTGGCGTTTTCCCTGCACCGCTGGGATGGGACAGGATTAATAAAATTTGCAGCGAGCATAACCTGGATGGGTTGTTTTCTCTCGAGTTTTATGATACCGATTCAGGCATCAGCTACAGCACCCAACAGGTGACGCTTAAGGGACCGCTGGGTGTGGAAGTGCCCGCACTTGAACATTACGCCACCGTAGAGACCACCATTAAAACCGGCTGGCGAATCTATGACAACAACGGCAGAAACCTTATTGACGAATATGCGATGGGGGAAACAGCCGTTACAAGCGGCAGCGGGATAGATCCGACTGAGGCGGTAAAAGCCCTAACCGGTCGAACCGAGGCCGTTCAAACCATAAGCAGTAAACTGGGGATGGATTATGCCCAGAGCATCCTGCCGTACTGGGTGCGGGTGACCCGGGAGTATTTTGTAAAGGGCAACAACAACTTTGAGATTGCAAAGCGGAGGGCACAAACCGGGAACTGGGAGGGTGCGGCCGAACTCTGGTTGAAAGAGACGGAGAACCCTGATACCAAAATTGCCGGGCGTGCCCACTACAACATGGCGATCATTGAGGAGATCCGTGGCAACCTGGACAAGGCGATTGAATGGGCCCGGACATCCTATGAAGATTATGGCGAAAAGAAGGCGCTAGACTACCTGCGGATTCTGCAAGACCGAAGAGCCCGGGCAGAGGTTCTACGTAGGCAGCAGCAGTGAACGACTATCATATTCAGTCACCACCTAAAGGGTCTCCTCAACCGCAAAACAGATCGATATATTTCAAATTTACTGGGAAACAATAACTTCCTGTACACCCTGCGATAGAGGGAAAAGCCATTCCGTTCCTCTCGACTAGAAGGAGTGACCATCTTAAAACACTGGTGCAGTCCCCCTCACCGATAGCCTACTCCTTCCACCAGCTGATTATCACAGCTAAAAGATTCTCAACTGGTTTGGATTTTTCACTTCTTTGATGAGCAAGAAAAAAAATGGTCAGTGCTGCTGCAATACTGGGTTGACCATTCACATTAGCTTTCCGATCAGGTTTGCCCTCAAAAATTGTCCATCCATTATCAAGAATACTCCATGGTTTAGCCTTGCCAATTACCACAAATTTGATTCGTCAATAATGACAGAGAACTTTAGATCATAAAAAAATGCAACGAATTAATGCGCTAGACCCTAACACCGCAACCGGAAAAACAAAAGAACTCTTCAATGAGGTACATAATAAACTGAACAGTGTCCCCAATATGATGCGTACTATGGGAAATTCGCCTGCGGTACTGAATGCCTATTTATCATTTAATAACGCACTGAGTGAAAGCCAAATAGGCGCCAGATTGGGTGAAAAAATTGCTCTAACGGTAGCAAATGCCAACGGATGCAAGTATTGCAATGCGGCCCACAGTTATATTGCGGGAGAATTAGTCGGAATCGATGCCCAAACAATCCAGGCTGCCAGGGAGGGGAAAGCAGAAGATACCAGAACGCAAGCAGCTCTTTCTTTTTCACGGATACTGCTAGCCCAAAAGGGCAAGGTAAACGACCATGATATTGAATCTTTAAAAGATGCCGGATTCAACGATGGAGAAATAGCCGAGATAATTGCACATACCGTATTGAATATATTTACGAACTACTTCAACAATGCTGCCGGCGTAGAAGTCGACTTTCCACAAGAGGAGTTGGTTGAAACGGCCCTGGTATAACTAAATGAAGGTAAGGATATCTCGGCTCAGCATGTCCAATCTTTACATCGTCTCATCTCGAATAGGCAATGCAGCTGAAAAGGATATCCTGTTACATATAACACTACTTAAAACAACAATAGGTAAATACGATGAAAACACTAACAAAACCGGCTTTACTTGTTCTTACTGTGGCCTTTCTGACCGGTATGTCCCTTTGGGTACCGCAAGAACAGGAAGACAACACCATGCTTGATGATATGGAAATTGCTCATATCGCCTACACCGCTGGAACTATTGATATAAGCTATGCTCATTTAGCACTCGCATTTTCAAAGGACCCGGCAATACGTGAATTTGCAGAAACCATGATCCGCGATCATACTGCTGTAAATGAACAAGCCCTCGCTCTTTTAAATCGCTTAAGTGCCACACCAAAAGAGAACCCGACAAGTCAACAGCTGTTGGACGATGCTGATCAGTTCAAGAAAAAGTTGGTTCAGCTAGATGGTAAAGCTTTTGACCGCCTGTACGCTAAAAATGAGTTAGATTATCACCGGTTTGTGAATAAAACCGTGGAAACCCAGTTCATTCCGGCCGTGCAGAACCAAGAGTTCAAGGACCTGCTGCGATCTGCCTTGGCTACGTTTAAAGTACATGAGCAGCATGCAAAGAAGATAAATGAAAAGCTGAGGTAACAGGTATGGCATATGGAAACCTGGCAAGTCTTGCCATAACTACCTTGCTCCTTGTGCAGACAACATGGATTGAAGATACCGCACCCGGCCACAGGTCGGATGCGGTATCTTCATCCAACAAGCATGTTATTGAAATTACAGCATTCACATTTCAACCTGGTTACCTGGAAGTTGCAGTCGGTGATACCGTGATCTGGATTAACAGGGATATCGTCCCTCATACGGCAACGGCAATCGACGAATCCTGGAACGTCCCCGACTTTGGTCAAAACAAAAAGAGCACCCAGCTGGTTGTACAAAACAAGGGTATTCAACCATATTTCTGTCGTTATCACCCCTCAATGAAAGGTACCATTAACGCAAAAGTGGCACCCGAATAGAATACAGCTCATTGAAACTCATTATTTTCAGTAAACAGTTCAGGCCATAGTTGATCAGTTGAGAAATACAAATTGAAGCATATTCAAATCTCTCAAATTCATGCAAACTTTCTTTACTCTGACAAACCCACATAATGGTAATCTCGCATTTAAGATTTACTCGTTTGACGACGGCAGCCAATTCGACCATATACAACGTTTGAATTATTACTCCCTCGTACTGCTTACCGGGGGAAAGGGAATATTAAAAGTCGATTTTTCAGAATATGAGATTCATAAAGAGATGCTACTCTGTTTTTCGCCTTATCAACCATTTATGTTTGCAGAAGCATCAGGTTTAACTGGCACGGTTATTAATTTCCACCCGGATTTTTTCTGCATCCATAAGCATCACAAGGAAGTGGCCTGCAATGGGGTATTATTCAATAATATTTATGAGGCTCCATTCTTACATGTTACACAAAATGAGCTAAAAGAGCTGCTGGCCATTGTAAATGAACTGAAAGTTGAAATGAAAGATACCAGCTTGGCACAACACGATATACTGATATCCTATCTGAAGATTATCTTGATAAAGGCCTCCAGGATTAAAAAGGAACAGCTCGACAAAGATCAAGAACCGGAATCAGGCACGGAGCCATTTGTAGTTCAACAACTGAAGGAATCGATAGAAACACATTACAAGACCAAACACACGGCCAGTGACTATGCGGATTTGCTCAATACTTCCTATAGCACGCTAGCTAAAGTCAGCAAAAACTATTTTAACAAAACGTTAACTGATCTAATATCGGAACGTATCATCATTGAGGCCAAACGGGAGCTTTATCTTACATCAAAAGCAATTAAGAGAATCGCATATGACCTGGGGTTCAACGATGAGTATTATTTCAGCCGTTTTTTCAAAAAGAATGCCGATGTCTCGCCCCAGCAATACAGGGAAACAGTCGGTTTTGCAAGGCAGGAGCTTAACAACTAATTTTTTCAGTGGGACTTTCTTACTCCTTGACCATACCGGCCTAATGTAAATTTCGCTGGAAAAGTGAGCGCAGCCGGAGCGTTAAGAAATCATTTTGGGTAGGTCAAAAGTCAGAAGGTCTAAGGTCGAAAGGTCGGCAAGCATTCATTGGAAACGTTCCATTTCCGGCCTTGAAAAGCTGACCGCCCGGAAGGAAACGAAGTGAAGCGTAAAGAAAAAATCTGTGATTTTTTAGTGGAACGGAGTGCCCTTCAGGTCAGGTTTTACTCAGCTTGTAGTACGAAGCCTTACGCGTAGTAGTGCCGGCGATTCATTTTTTCGTTTATTTTTTTGATCGCTCAAAAAATGAACACCTACTTTTTTTCTAACCCTGTATAAGCCAGGCACCGTGCGGCACGCGTTTAGCGAGCCGGTGACAGTTGCCCGGAGGAGGTTGATGGCCCGGCGGGACGCCAGGATGCCAGATCCGACATTTGCCAGGAGGCGGCATGTGACCGGGTGGGATTTTTTATGGCTGTGCCTTTTAACACGCTCCTGCTTGTAGATCTTCACCGATCCATATTCACCTTCAATGAGTATCCTTCCCTGGGAACAGCCAGAAAAGATGACCGCTACTATAATTCCAACAAGGATTTTCAGGTATAGTTTGTTTTTAATGCTCATGGGGCTCCTCTTTATTTTCAAGCTTACTCCCAATAAGCAGATCGTGGTATCAACCATAAATCGCATATCTGTGCTATTCCTGTTCAATTCTTGGAGACCAACTCTCTGCCCATTGAATCGCCCCGTTACTAGCTGGAACTTCAGATACGTAAACGGGTATGAACACTGCAAATCAAATGGAAAGAAAAATCCTGTAACCATTAGCTGATTCGGTCGTCACACTTTTTGTCAAGCAAGAAGTTTCTAATTAAAAACCCTATTTGCAGTGAAGCTTAAAAGAATATTCTGCCCTTTAATTGCACTCGCATTTTTCGCTGGTATCCTTTCCAGCTGTGATACAACCAGTTCTGGTACCAATCCCGACCAGGGTTCGGGAAATGTAAAGCTGCAATTTAAAACTGTTAACGGCTCCCATAGTAAAGCCCTCTCGACTGACTATACGGCGTCTGACCATGATTCTGTAATTGTTGATGGATCAAACGGTTCGCTCCAACTTGATGATATACGGTTCATCGTGGGAAAATTTAAGTTCGAATATGAAGATGACGGGTGCGCTGAGGCCGATACTTCAGAGGGGCCGGATTGTGAAGAGTTTGAAGCCGAGCCTTTTTTTGTTGACCTCCCGCTGAATGAGGATACACTGAGCCTGGCCAATGACGAAATTGGAGCCGGACTATATAAGAAAATCGAATTTGAGGTCAAGGACCTGGACTTCGAGAACGAGGAAGAAGGAGAAGAACAGGAGCACCAGGCACTGGCCGACTCCATCCGATCTGAGTTCCCCGAGTGGCCGGACGAAGCCAGCATGATTATAACCGGCACCTTCACTCCCACCGATGGCGATCCTCATCCATTCAAGATATTTGCAAAAGCGGAAATTGAGATTGAGCACGAGTTCGAACCGCCCCTTGAGGTCACCGATGATAACATGCAGAAAGTCGTTTCTGTCAATATCAATCCCGCCCGGTGGCTGCAGCAGGAAGATGGAACCGTCATCAATCTTGGTAAATACGACTGGGATGAGCACGGAGAACTGCTGGAATTCAGTGCCAAATTCAAGGATAGTATTGAGGAGATAAGAGTTGACGAAGAAGAATTGGAGGACGGCGATGATGATTAATCAAACAAAAACCAACGAAGTAACCGAAAAGTAACTTGTTAATAAATTAAAACACAGAGGTAAATTTTTATGAGTATTTGGAATTCTGAATCTACTATTTACAAGGCCCTGCAAGGCCTATTTGCAGTCGCACTTATTGCTTTTATCGCCGTTTCATGTAGTGATATAAATACAAGCGGCACCCAGACCGACAAGGCTAAGCTTAATGTACATCTGACCGATGCCCCCGCCGACTACGAGGAGGTTAATATTGATGTCCAGGGACTCCGTATCCACTATACGCCTGCCACCTCGGACACCGTAGACCCAAACCCGGAACGAGACGGGAAATGGATAGATCTGCCGGTGGAACCGATGAACGTAAACCTGCTTGAACTCCAAAATGGCGTGGACACCCTGCTGGCTTCTGCCGAACTGGAACCTGGATCCTACCGGGAACTGCGGCTGATGCTGGGTGGGAATAACAATGTCGTCATTGACGGTTCTACTCACGACTTGAAAGTCCCCAGCGGACAGGCTTCAGGCTATAAAATCAAATTCAAGACCGAGCTTGAAGAAGGAGAAGAACTTGATGTAACCATCGATTTTGACGCTTCCCGTTCGGTGCACAAAGCGGGCAAGAGCGGCATGTTTATCCTTAAGCCCGTACTGAAAGCGTTTGTCAGTGAGGGCGATGACATGGAAACCGGATCCATCTCCGGAATCGTTGAACCTGTTGAGGCAGATCCCAGTATCTTCGCCACGATGGACGATGATACGGTGGCTACGGCACAGCCCGATGACAACGGCTCATTCCTGCTGCAGGGACTGGAACCCGGCGATTACGAGGTACTGTTTGATCCAGCTAATGAAGACTATATGGACACCCAGGTAAATGCCACTGTTGAAGCAGGAGAAGAGACCGACATTGGCACCATAACGCTGGAGGAAAATCAGTAATCTATTTCAGATAAAATCATTATTGAGAAGCCCGGCTCTTCGGAGTCGGGCTTTTTTATTGGACAATAAAAATTTGCCCTCAGTTACTACCGAGGGCAGATTCCAGCTTTAAATCCAGCTGCCGTTACTTCTTACTTCTAATTAATCACTTCTTTAGTGGCCATGATGAGGTCGCAACGTACCAAAAAAGACAACCCCAGGATCAATTAGTATTGCGTCTCCACTACTTAAAGCATTTTGAATATCTTCAAGACTGGTAAGCCCACTGGCAAAATCGTCAGTAAACGGAGGCTCTAGTGGAAGCTCGGATGGATCAACCACAAACAAAACTTGCCAGTTGGCAGAAAAGTTACCTTTATTACCTGGAGGTAACTGCGCAACGTGGTCATGATCTCCAATAACTGGCGAGGTACCATGCGGATTAGCCGGGTCTATTGGAGCCAGAGTATAGAGTGGGTGATGTGCATGCTCATTTGATGGAGATACCTTAGGGGAAGGATTTAGCTCACCATGTATTAAAATATCATGGGGAAACATAATTTCCCATACTTCATTATTTCCCACCCAAGTGAGTTCTATAAGTCTCTGATTGGGAGAATTACCAATATTATTACCGGCTACTATATCATCCACTTTTGATAATGATTGGCCACTATCAACTGTTGGAATCTGGTCAGAACAACCCACAAGTACTACTAACGGCAGAGTGAAGGCGAGAAATGCGAGGTACTTGTATACTTTTGAGATATGATGTGATGCCATGTCATGACTCCCTCTTTTTAATTGTTTTTTATATCTCTCAACTAGATAGATTTTAATAATCTACAAATAAACCCATTACAAACAAGTACCTAACTTGTACATCATCATGGCAAGAGAGAGAAGTTAGATCTTGAGAAAGCTATCAAACAGAAACGACCAAGACCCATTTAATAATCCTTTTCTTATTTTGTAGCCACAGTTGCATTCCGGGTTGCAGCAGCTACACCGATACCATAACAATTAAACAGATTTAAATATGTCCCCTATCACCAAACCACCGGCGTTATTCAGGGCAGCCCTATCAGGAGTTGCAGGCGGACTGGCCTGGCTCTGCGCAATGACCCTATTCTTTGGACCTGCACAGGCGATCCTGGCAAACCCGGAATACCAGAGCCAAAAGTTTTTAGCCGTATTTGGTGAAATCGAGCCATTGCCACACATCGCCGGTGCGTGGTGGATTCTCCCGGCGGGACTGCTTGCCATCGGGATCCTCTACGGCATCGTCTACCATTTTATAAGAGGGGCCTTTCACGGGAAGCCCTGGTGGAGCAAGGGATTGCAGTTCGGCCTGGTAGCGTGGGCGCTGATGGTGCCCTGGTTCGAATTTTATCTCCCCTGGAACGTCATGCACGAACCGGTCCTGCTGGTGGTGTTAGAGATGGCCGTTTGGCTGGCCGTACTGCTAACCGTTGGTCTTGCAATAGCCGCAGTTTACGAATGGAGGCACTGACAACTCCTCGAAAAGGAAGGAATAAGGGGATAACCCGTTAAGCCAGAAGGCCTAAAATAAAACCCGGTGTCAAGTACAAACACCGGGCTATTGAACCTATCCAAAGGAATTTAGTACGAGGAATCGGGGGAATCTTCCGGGGGCATGATTACAGAGTCAATAATATGAATCACCCCGTTGGAAGCCTGGATATCGGCCTTCAAAACGGTTGCCTCATTAATTTTCACATTATCACCCAAAGAGATCATAATATCGGACCCTTCTGCCGTTGCGGCCGTCATGCCATCCTTGAGTGCATCCGAGGTAACCTTGCCCGGCACTACGTGATAGGTAAGTATGCTGGTCAGTTTATCCTTGTTTTCGGGCTTTAACAAGGATTCAAGCGTACCTTCAGGTAGGCTGGCAAACGCTTCATTAGTTGGTGCAAATACCGTAAATGGACCTTCACCATTCAATGTTTCAACCAGGCCGGCGGCTTTTATTGCCGTTACCAGCGTGGATAAATTATCCGCATCGGACGCCAGTTTTACAATTTTGTTGTGATGGTCACTATCGGCTGTTTGGACCGGCATAAATGCCAATAGAAAGATACTTATCAGGATTGTGGGTATGATCAAAGTTGCAGATTTCATTATAACCTTGTGTTATTTATTCGGGTTAGTCTCATTAAATTAAATCGGATGAGATTGTTTTGGTGTTGGTTGATCCAACTGGTCAGATCTTGTGCAATCAACTGTTTTCATTGAACTTAAACAGCGACCTACATACACAAGGTTACGTTCACATGACTAGTTTGAATTGTAAGTTCATAAACATTTATTACGCCGGTTCACAGGTATGGCTACCCAGTAGGAAGTGAACCTGTAAATAGGTAGATTGTTTGAATATTCCCTTATGAAGAAAACGATGATTTGCTTCATATCTCATACTATTAAAAGGAGGAGTACTCATGGCAACAGTAATCGCTTTTCACGAGGTTAAGGATGGGAAACACTGGGCAAAAGCATGGAAAAAAGCGGCAGGGAGCCGACACGAGATGTTTGCTAAAATAGGTGTCAAAGCACGTACCTTCCGAGATGCAGACAATCCCAACACCACGGCATTGATCCTTGATGTCCCGGATATGAAAAAGTTTCAAACTTTTATGGCATCGGATGAAGCAAAACAAGCCATGAAAGAAGATGGACTCAATGTTAAGTCACTTCGCGTATTAAACGAGTTTACCCCATAGAAGCCGAACGGGCTAAACATTCTACGGTTACTTTTAGATTCTTGAGACTACCCAGTCCGCGGGGTATTGGTACGGTCCACCACCCCAGGAGGGGTTCCTGACTCAGAGAAATCATGTCGTACATCCATGATAAATTTCTACTTGATACAGCCCCAGATTCATCAATTTCTGGATGGATCCGCATTGGGGTGTCCGTTGGTTTTCTGGAGCCAAACAGTAAAATGGAATTGAATAGACCCTTGCCTGCGGCCCGTTAAGCGTAAGGTCGTTTGGCAAATCAAACATTAGCTTGCGGGCAATTACGGAGGCGATAAAATGGATGAAAAGGATTTCCCAGTGGATTCGAAGTCCAGGGGATTACAGCGTCAAGAATTGGGCATTAATACACCTTCAGTTGGCACAAGACATCAAGTGTGTCAAATCTGACGGTTTTGCCTATTCTTTGCCGATTCTGGGAATAGAATTACTTAATCTGAATTCTTAATTTTTTTATATAACATATCTTATAAACCCATTGCTATTCTACTGACGGCCTGCCTAAAACTTTTAAATAGGAGAGTCAATGACGAAAACACTTATAGGAACGATCGCTAGTATGATATTTCTGGTCACAACGATTAATTATGTCGACCGAGAAAATGAAGTGGAGGCGTTTTCTACGCAAGCAATAGAACCTATGGCAGAAAGTACTATCAGTGGATCAAAACTTTGGGAAAGGACTATCAACTATCATGACCCTAATCATAACTGGTCAAATTTCTCAGGTAAGATCCATATGGTAACCACTTTTTCCAATGGAACGTTTAGCCAGGAAGAGTTAGAGATCCATAATCCAGATGAATTCTATCAGTCGACCCTGCTCGAAGGAAGTTCGAAGGCAGTGAAAGGTGTCAAAAAAGGGGAATGCTTTAATGCTGTCAATGGTGATGAAAATGTAAACGAGGAGCAAATTAATCAGTACAATATAGGATGTGAGAGCGCCTTTTTATTCAAAGAGCATCATACCGCTCATGTTGGTTTACCCATGGAATTAAAAGTTGCGGGTCTCAAAATACAGGAGGAGTTGGTTGAGAAAGTCAATTTTGAAGGACGAGAGTGCTATGCTTTACAGTTGATCGGACAATCTGAGGAAGTGCGCCATCCCTACTGGGAAGGGATTTTTACTATGTACACTGATGTAGATACTTACGCCATGCATGGCTTCAAAAGAGAGGGGGGATTATATCCAGGTTATTTTGTTGCCGTTGGTGAGCTTGAGTTAGAGGGAATTCGGATGCCACAGGTGAAAAACTATTTTAGTTTAGAAGACAGTTCGCACTTGTTAACTGATGTATTTACATATGTCGATGCTCCTAAATAAACCAAATAAAAATTAATATTAATTAACAAGGAGAAGGTCATGAAAATCTTAACTCAAATCCTTGTCATTTTCGCACTACTTGCAGTTACGTATCCGGCAGTCGCCCAAGACGCCGAAAGCCTCAAAATACGTATCGAGGAGCATTACGCAGCGATCAACCAGGGAGATTCTGAGACGGCATTCTCGCACCATCTTCCCGAATTCTCGTACTTCAACAATGCAGGTAACCAACTATGGGAACCTGGTTTTCAAGAGACGGCAGCCCGAATGGGCATCGAACCTCAATTCGTAGATGTCCGAGTAATGATGAGACACTTCTCAGCCAAGATCTACGGCGATGTAGGAGTTGCCACGTTCTACCTAAACGGCTCGTTCGGTGACACACAAGGCACCTGGAGGGTCACCGCAGTCTGGGTTTGGCGGGACGGTGAGTGGTTGGAGGCTCATCACCACGAGTCGCGGCTTGAACCGTAAGTACTGCTCCGCATTCACTAGAACTAAGTTGGGCTTTACGGTATATGATCGTAATATGAATAATCTCATGATCAGCATCTCGTAGACTATCAATAAAATTATTGCTCAGTTGGAGATAAACAAAACGGAATTAACCAGCATCTTGCGGATTTAGGTTCCATACACTACACCCGTCGTCAGACCAGGGCTCTGTTTTATCTTCAATACATTCACAACCGATCTGATGGTGGGAAATGCCGGAGTGCTTCACTTACTCCTACATTATGCTCATCCCTATGGCCCACCACTCCTACTAAGTCCCCTCTCTTAATGCTTTGGCAAATGGTAATGTCTGCGCAGGAATTCTCTGGACTCGGAAGGCCAAGTTGCCTGGAAATAATCTCGAATAATTCATCATTCATAATTTTTCATTCTTCATTCTTAATTCCCCTCGTTTGTCTTTCCCGCTCCTCTTTATTAACTAATAGTGATTCGTCAAGTGATGGCAGCAGTTTACCCAGCACATGATGCCACTGCTCGCCATTTCTTAAAGAGATCATTCCATTGAGAAGTATACATACAACACGTTGGCCCCGCCGCTAAAATACCGGGGTATTGAGCAGAAAACATCATCAAACAAAACACAACTCATCAACAGAATAGCTATGAACTGGTTTGATTTACATGACCTCGAAAACAGGTTAATTGAAAGTAATGTCTCAGATCAAGAAGGGTTTTATTACCTGCTGGCCAATGTAATTTTATTTGGAATAGGTTCGTACGGGACTGGTGACAGCTACAATTACAACATTTTCATGTATGCTGACATGGCAATAGCGCTTTGTATCACGATTGTTGGCCTGAACCTCACATTTAAAGTGAACAAGAAGGGAGATAACCAGGATTATTTTAAACGATTCATGGCCCTGTACTTCGTAATCGGCATACGATTAGTCCTGTTTCTAGTTCTTTGCATAACACCCGCAATAATCCTCGGGTATTTCATGCTCGGTGGAGCATCATCCAACAAGACCGTTCAAGACTTTGTCTTTCTAAGCCTTTATACTGCTGTACTGATCTTTTTCTATTACTTATTAATACAGTCCTTTCAAAGGGTAGCCCAGCATAATCCCGGGGTGGAGTAATCATTTCCTGCTCGATCTTTCATATGAGCCCGTCAGATATTTCAAGCAACCAATTATTCATTATGGCATTTTTAAACATCAAAAACCTTAACACATTTCTCGTCGCTTTTATCGGCGCCTTTTTGTGGCCACTGATCAATTATCTTTTTTTCGGTGGAACCATCGATGCTATTGATGCAGTAAAGGAATCGTTTTGGATTGCCGTATTGATAACCGTTGTTATTGTTGTGACGAAACGAATTTTATACGGCAAACAAACTGCAACTGAGTAACCCCTTTCAAGATTTGCTCTTTACCTGAAGAATCCTCTCGATCCTTCCATAGCATAGCTTGGTACTGTTGATCTGCGTCGGTACTCCAGCTAGACGTTCTGTGCCCCAACACACCAATAAGGATCAGACGCGGAGCGTACGGTTCCTTCAGCTGCAGAACCAATGAAGTGAAATAAGCCCCCGATCCTCATTCCTATTTTATCTTTTTCGGCCTTTTTAGTTTCGAATTAAGCAGTTACGGAGTAATTTTTAAAAATATTCAGTTTGATTCGATGCTACTGCGCAAGCTTGTGAGACAAATGAAACCTTAACCAGCGGTTAACTATAGGAGGTCAATGGAATGAATGAAAAGACGAAAGTACTCCTCGAAGAATGGAAAGAAATTCGTGAATCGCTTCGCTACTTTGGAAACAAGCGGTTTGCCCAGCTTACAGTATTTATTGCAGGAAGTGGATTTATGTTTGATGCCTTTTTTAATCAACCAGATACAATGAGTAACTGGGTCCTTCCAATGCTTGGTTTTATATTTGGCGTTTTATTTTATTTGATGGAACGCAGCTCAGTAGACTACTGGAAAAAGTTTGTTGAGCGGAGTAAAAAAATTGAAGAAGAGATAACATATCTTCGCTTGATGACAGACCACAGACCCAGTGGCAGGGTGTTCTCGGCAACAAATGCAACCTATTTTCTATATATATCCATTAGCATTATTTGGATCGCATTACTACTGCTTTCCTTGTTTACGTAATAAAACTGTATCGTAAATATTCCTTCGGATATGTATTACTTCTAAATACTTCTTTCTAACACCTTTAATAGCAAAAGATTAAAAAAACGGAAGGTGGAACAGAAGGGAGCAACCATGGGAGACTACATCGGATACTTTTTTCAGGTGTTGTCCTTCCCATCTGGAGTTTGGATTATACAACCTTAAATAAACGGTCTTAAGCAGGAGGTTAATATTCGAAATCAGTAGATCCCAAATACTTTTTACCTAGTTAATTATAACGCAGCAATTACTTGGTGGACTTAACCCTTGATCCGGATAAGCCATCCCACCTGATTTCCACATCGATATCCATCTCATCGAACAGCATCTGATCGTCAAACTCTACAGTAGTAATTAGATAATCTTATCTACGTCATAGACAAATGAAAATACCGGTCGCGTCGCAGCAGATCACAAAGTGTACCTGCAGGCGTTTTCCCTTCCGCTGGTCATACCGTTGGACATCCGGGGGGTATTCTTAAATTAAGATAAATAATGGCATTTGTGTGAAAGGCTGATTTACTTATTATAAGTAATTTAATTTCAAGTACTTGGTATTAAATCGAGCAATTTCATCAGATGGAATTCTGATGCCTGAGAAACTACATATCAATCTATTTGGTGGGTTTTGTCTAAAATTTAATGGTGAGCAGATTGCTGATTTAGATTCTCCTCGCCTTCAGCAAATCTTGGCTTACCTTATTTTAAATCGGAGTTCTCGACAGTCTCGTCAGTATCTAGCCTTTCAGTTCTGGCCCGATAGTTCTGAAAAACAGGCTCTGGCCAACCTTCGTAACCAATTACATCTGTTACGTAATGTCTTTCCTGAAGCCGAACGTTATTTAATTGTCGATCACAAGTCTCTTCAGTGGAACACTCAAGTCACATCCATATCAGATGTAGCCAAATTTGAGGTGTCTGTAAGGCAAGCCAAACAGGTTAAAAAAGAAAAGGACACCCACCAAATAAAAGCTTTAAAGAAAGCAATAAGCCTTTACAAGGGTCCACTTTTGCCAGAATATTATGAAGACTGGATCGAGCATCACCGAGTCCGCTTGAAACATGCATATGAATCTGCCTTGCAGAAACTAATCGAATTACTGGAAAATGATAGAAATTTCGATGAAGCCATTTATTATGCAAAAAAATTCATTCAACATGATCCTCTAAATGAGACCGCATGGCGCTGGTTAATGAAACTTTATGCCAGTGATAATAACCGGGCCAGTGCCTTACAAACCTATCGTAAGTGTGCTAACGTTTTAAAGGAAGAATTTGATGTTAGGCCATCTAGGGACACTACAGAAGTTTACAAAAGGCTTCTTTCCAGTTCTGAAGAAATCGATACAAAGACTATAGAACAAAAAATAAACCATGGTAATCAGGAGAAACTTATCGATCAATACCAAGAAGAAACGGAGTCTCTTGGATCAGCTAGTGAAGATGTGGTAGAAAAAACAGAGAAGAAATTTAGCCCCAAGAAAACTGAAAACAAGATAGATTATGGCTTAAAGGAAATTACCAGCTGACACAGCTCAACGATAATGCATTCCAGTGGGCCCTTGATTCTTACCAAAAAGCAATCGAAATAGAACCAAACTATCCCCAAGCCTATGCCGGTTTAGCCTTGACATATTTACTGAAAGGGAGTTGGCATGGATTAGTCCCACCAGGCCAGGTTTATCCCAAGGCAAAGCAAGCTGCTAATCAAGCACTCACGCTAGATTCTACAGTTGCTGATGCTCATATAGCTCTTGCACGGATTCAACACCTTTATGAATGGGATTGGGAAGCTGCTGAAATAGCCTACAAAAGGGGTATTGAACTAAGTCCTAGTACCACGTTCGCAAGGATACTGTATGCAAATTTTCTTACTTCAATGGGGCGATTTCAAGAATCAATTAAAATATGTCGTCGGATACTTGAAATTGATCCTCTTTCAACTGCCGTGTATAATGAGCTGGGATTTGCCCATTGGCATGCAGGTAACAGTAAAAAGGCGATAGAGCTTATTAATGATGGCTTCAGTTAAATCCCGACTTTATCCAATCACATGGTCTAATTGCTTTAGTCTATCTGACCGAAAAAAAATTCGAAAAGGCGATTATGCATATGCAAGAAGTCGATCAGGGAAATGAGCAAGTATCATCATCAGCCATGGGCTTTAAGGGATTTCTCTATGGGAAAGTAGGTCTGACAAAAGAAGCACGGTCAATACTTTCATACCTTAATGAAGTTAATAAACGCTCCTATGTACCTCCTGCAGCATTTGCATACGTGTATATAGGACTCGGGGAATACGATGAAGCACTCGACTGGCTGGAAAAGGCCTACGAGGAGCGCGATGTGTCGATAGTTTGGATAAAAGCCAATAAGTGGATGTTTGATTATATAAGTGCTGAACCACGTTTTCAGTCACTACTAGATGACATGAATTTTCCAGACTTTTAAAGAGCACTCAGTCACCATTCAATTTTGTCTGTTCTGGTTTGCTAGCTAAGTCCAAAATTTCCAAAAACAACTTGGATTTAGCAGATGCATTGTCACTTTGAAAACGGTATATAAACGATATAAAAACGCCTCTCGATTAGCTTATGAGTATTGGAACCATTCCAGGTTCATCAATAAAAAACAAATAATCGGAGGCTATCATGAAACGATCCAGATCAAAATCAATTAAATGTAGATCGATCTTATTTTCGAATAAGTGTTTTGGACTGCTCCTAATATTTATTCTTGCTGCAGGCTGTACTGATCAAGATTCACTCACATCGTTCAGTGATCAAGATGATAAACCAAATAAGACGGAATCGTCCAGCCATCATAATTTCTTATATTCAGCCACTTCAAACTCCATCGAAGATGCTGCTCTAATTGTTGGAAATTTTACTCCCGGGGATCCTGCGAATGCAATACTTCGTTACAAAGCTTCGAACGGTGACTTCATTGATGAATTCATACCGGAGGGTAATAATGGGCTCAACGGCTCATGCTGCATAACATTCGGACCCGATGAAAACCTTTATGTGTCAAGCCCAGGTACGGGTAATGTTCTTCGCTATAATGGGATAACAGGTGAGTTCATCGATGAATTTGTTGCAGCGGGAAGCGGGGGACTAAATTTACCACTGATTACAGTTTTCGGACCGGATGGGAATCTATATGTGGGCGAATTAGTCACTGAAAAAATTCTTCGCTATAACGGAACCACTGGCGCCTTTATCGATGAGTTCATCGATCTGGAAGGTGACCCTTCGCCTCCATTTTTCGATCCTCAACTTTTTGTGTTTGGGCCCGACGGCAATCTATATGTGACCAGTACGGAGACTGGTAGAATTTTCCGTTACAATGGAACTACCGGAGCCTTCATCGATGTGTTTATTCCCAAAGGGCGCGGTGGTCTCGTCAGTCCCAATGGAGTTGTCTTTGGTAATGATGGAAAATTATATGTTACTGACAATGTGCAACACCAAGTTCTTCGCTATGACGGAAATACAGGGGAATTTATTGATGTTTTTGTGCCAGTGGGCAGTGGTGGACTGCATGTGCCTGTAGGCTTAGTTTTTGGACCTGATAGCAACCTCTACGTAGCAAATAGTTCGGGAGTTGCCGGGGATGGTAACATACTTCGCTACGACGGTAATACGGGCGAATTTATAGATGAATTTGTGTCAAACGGTGTTGGAGGAATAACCGGGCCCCGGGTGATCGAATTCAAATCTAAGATAAACGTCTGCCATCAATCTCCTAGTGGTAAAAGCAACACGCTCTCAATAGGCTACCTCTCCGCTAGTGACCATATTGAACACGGTGATGAAATCGGATCATGTGCTAATGGCGATTAAGCCAAAATTAAAATTGGCTTTATCGCTCAATGTCATAGTCATCAGATGTATAATGATTAATATCAAAATCTAATTGATATAAATAGAGTCAACGATAAAGTAGTTTCTTAACGGGGGCCAGTGAGGTCTGGAGACCCGCTTCTTCCGGAAATGAACCTCCCGAAGTACCCCCAGCGTTGACCCAGGATCTGCCCGAAAAGTTATGCAAAATTGCCTTGCCCTGGGGGGCGCTTATATATAAGATACCCCCCTGGGCTTGAAACTGAACCGTAGTATTTGTAGTGGTTCATTCATATCGATTACAGTCGTGCAGCCGGGACTATTAGAACTAACATGATCTCGAATTAAAAAGTCGTTGGACCTACAGGTAAACCTGCCAATCTAATTGCACATAACATTATAGAGGGGGCTAAAATGTGAGCATTGAAAAATTAGGTAGTGAAAAAGACCAAAATTATTGTAAGTCTTAGGTTACAATAGAGCGACCTGCCAATGCAAACCAAAATTGAGAGAAACAGGGAGTAAATATGTCCAATAATGTGCCAGAAGAGGAGTATGGATTTTTTCGTCGCATTTGGGAAGCAATTTTACGGTTAATCAGACGCCTCTTTGGGGGTGGTGCCCCTCCCTCTCCACCTGTGGGTCCTTCTATAAGTTTGATATCTCCTGACAAGGGGTACCGGGGGACCTTGGTAGCCATCCAGGGATCTGGGTTTTCGGAAACCCGAGAAGATAACAAGGTTACATTCAATGGCGTGGAAGCGGAGGTTGTTAAGGCCTCGACTACGGAGATCAAGGCTATAGTTCAGACGGGAACCCAGACAGGCGCTGTTGAAGTGACAGTCGACGGGAACACGGCCACAGGCCCGGATTTCACGGTATTACCATATCCCAACGCTGGGGCTGGAGAAGATGGTCCCCCAATATACTTTTCTGGTACCGGAGCCCCGGGAGCGGCGGGGAATGTATCCCCGACCGGAACGGCAAAAGTCCTGGTCTCCATTGTCTACCCCAGTGATCAGACGCCGGCCAATCCCACAAACCTACGACAAGATATTATCGACATTTGGGATGATGTAACCACCTTCTACGATCAGGCCAGTTTTAACGACCTGACTGTAGATATTGATATCCTATCCAGCTGGCATGAGCTTTCAGGCAACCAAGCCACCTACTACAAAGCCAATAGCGAGGCCGGGTATCCCAATATTGACTGGGGTGTCATCGATCGCCTTATGGCCGAAGCTGCGCAAGCAGCCGAAGACGATGGCTATGACCTCAATGATTACGACATGATGGCCTGTGTGATTAACCTGAATGGTACCTTCATACGGGCCTGGGGCGGGTTTAGCCGGCAAAACTTTGCCTATGAAAACAGTTCGGCCGGGTTGGACATCGATATTACCCTGGATGATCCCTTGCCCCTTTTTGTGATCGGGGAGGAAGCCGACTGGGGCCGTTGTGCCCACGAATTTGCCCATAACCTGCTGGATCAATCCGGAGCGTCCGTTACCGACCGCATCGGCGGGGTGACCCTGGGAGAGGATGTGTACAGCTCGGATCTTATTGACTCAAGTGAGGCCACCGCTGCAGATTTTGAGATGATGGGATTTCATGACGACCATCCCTTGTTTTCTGGTTATTATATGGAGCAGCTCGGATATTATGATACGTCCGATCCCGAACATATTCGAACGCTGAACTGGGACCGCAACCCTACCTCCAATGAAATTGAAATCGTCGCCCACGGTCTGAGTATTAATACCGCCGCCGACCGTTGCCACCTGGTGAAAATTAAAGTTGCCGAAGGGTTGTTTTATTACATCGAAGTGCGCCAGCGTCCCGGGAGTACCTCCCAAATATTTGATGACTCCATACCGGTAGGATCTGCGCCCAATGACGGAGGGGTTATAGTAACTCGGGTATTAACGGATACTATTAATATCAATCAACAAACTCGATTCATCACGCTCCTGCACGATCCCGTCGTTCTTAAGAACGGGGAAACGGCGGTAGATCCCGCCCGGGCGTTGACCATTAGTGTTGAAGATGACGGGGTTGCAAGCCGACCGCTGGTTTGCTCGGTGAAGGTGGAATGGGCACAGGAAATATCTGATGACCCGGACGGAAGGTTCGATCTGAACCTCGAACCGTGGGACAGCAACTGGCAGACGCCCGACATATGGGTGGATCGTGACCCGTACGGCAGTTACGATAAGTCGAACGATAGCGAGGGACGCCCGAAAGGAAACGGGGACAAGCCGCGACCGGCCGAAATCAACCGATTTTATTCCCGAATCCACAATGATGGGGCCGACGACGCCAGTGACGTGAAGGTCACGTTTTACTCGGTAGAACCTCCCGGGGTCGGTGATAATGGGAATTGGAGTCCACTTAAGACCGAAACCATATCATCGATCACGGCGGATGATTTTGAGGACATTTATGTAAACTGGGTACCAGTTGTAGATCGCCATACCTGCCTGAAGGTATATGTGCAACACCAGTTGGGGGAGATTACCGGAGGCAACAATGCGGCCCAGGAAAATGTCTTTGATTTTGAAGCCCCTGCCTCCAGCGTTCCGTCGCCTGTGAGAATGCCGGTAGCTGTTCGAAACCCATTGGACAAGCGAGTATGCGTACACCTACGCACTTCCCGGGTACCTATGGGATACTCCGTCCACTACCCCCATCGCTGGGTCTGGTTGGATCCCAAACAAGAACGCTCCTTCCCGATAATGATTATTCCAACCGAAGACTATGGGTGGTACACAGAGTTTAGAAGAAAAATTGGAATGACGACTGATATTAGCCTACAAGGCGATGTCCCGCGGATGTACGCGGATAAAGTCAGCCCCAATACCTATCCTGCATCATGGGCGTTCCCGATCGGGGGTATTACGATGAGCGTAACCCCCAAACGACGAGCCTCCATTGAGATTCAGGCCGAGAGTGAAGGGCGAACCGCTTATGTTACAGGCAACTTAACGCCACCGATGGATAATGAGCGTGTTCGTATCGACTATACCGATCAATTTGGATTCCGTAATAGTGCAGTGGTATCCACCGGGGTAAATGGCCAGTTTTCTCACCGATTCTCCCCGGAGAAAATGCAGGATGAAAATGCACGACTCGTTGAACAGGACCCAGACCATCTGCCTAAGAATCACCCCGGCACGTTCCCGGTTTGGGGAGAATACAGAATACAGGCGCATACGATTAATTCTCCCAATGCGTCACAGGCAAGCTCTAATGTGGTAAGTGTTAAACTTCAGTAAAACTAAAAGCTGATTTTTGAGATCAGTTTTCTTGAGAGGGGTTCATAGGGAAAATAGAAAGCTTTAAACCTGAGTTCGAGATAAAAACTGTCATTGCGAGGGATTCAGTGACCATCGGGAGCAATCTCGTGGCAATCTCCTAATAGTATGAACAAAAATCAGGTCGGGAGATCGCCACGTCGACTTCAATATGGAGCCGGCTACTATCAAAGACGCCTCCTCGCGATGACAGCCTTTCTCTCATTGTGCCATTCATTTTTTCGATGAGGAAAAAACGAACCTAAAAAACTCACCAGAAAATCCTAGATGTTGTTCTAACCTGCTATAAAAGCGAGGCTTGCTTTGGAACATTTCTGATTGTTGTAATCACCAGCGTGGTCAGGGCCATGTCCGCCCACTGTCGTGACCAAGCCAAAGGGGAATAATCTCCAGCAATTCTTCATTCCTAGCTTTAGTTTCGTTCCCCTATTCATTTTCTGCAATCCAGTTATTGATTTTCTCTTCAAGCAATGAAAGTGGTATGCAGCCGGTCTCGAGCACCTCGGCGTGATAGGCACGGATGTCAAACTCATCGGCAAGCCGGGTACGGGCTTTTTCGCGAAGTTCACGAATTTTTATCTGGCCTATTTTATAAGAAAGAGCCTGGCCGGGGTTCGCCATATACCGTTCAATTTCTGAAGTGATGCCCGCTTCCGATGCCGCTTCATGATCCAGGGAATACTGTATGGCCTGCTCGCGGGTCCATCCTCTGCTGTGCAATCCCGTATCTACCACCAAACGGATAGCTCGGTGCATCTCAGCACTCAGCATCCCAAAGTACTGGTACGGATCGGTATACAATCCCAGTTCCTTTCCAAGCGATTCAGCATACAGCGCCCATCCTTCCCCGTAGCCGCTGTACCAGAGGGCTTTTCTGAATTCCGGAAGCTGGTCGTTCTCCTGCGTCAGCGAAATCTGGTAGTGGTGGCCGGGAATGGCCTCGTGTAAAAACAGCGACTCGTCCCCATACACATTATACTCGGAGGCGTTGGGAACCGGGACATAGAAGATACCGGGACGAGTCCCGTCCATCGACCCCGGGTTGTATTCAGCACTTGCCGATTTCTCGCGGAAGGCTTCTGTGCGGCGTATTTCGAACGGCGTCTCGGGCTTGACACTAAAAAGAGAGTCAACGTTGGGTTTTACCCGGTCGTGTATCTCCTGGAAATGGGCGATCACTTCATCCGGGCTATCATAGGGCATCAACTCCGGGTTCGTGCGCACATAGTCGAAAAAGGACTGCAGGTCATCCTCATAACCGATCTGCTCTTTAACTTTTTCCATTTCGGCGCTAATACGTTTCACCTCATCCAGGCCCAGTTGATGAATCTCATCCGCCGTCATATCGGTGGTCGTGTACTTTTTGATCTGGTGCCGGTAATACGCTTCACCGTTGGGAATGCCGGCAATGCCGCTGGTTTCCCGGCCTGCAGGTAGGTATTCATTTTGCATAAAGTCATGCAGTTCCCTGTAGGCAGGAATAATTTTGTTGGTTATCGTGTCACGATAGGCAGCCCTCAGCTCATCCTTTTCCTGGTCTGAAAAATCATCGGGAAACTGTTCCACCGGGCTGTAAAACAGGTGGTTTTCCACATCGCCGCCATTACCCGTCATCGCCTCCATTTGTGGAATCACTTTTCGTATCAGGGATTTGGGGAGCACATATCCTTTTTTCATTCCTTCCCGCATATTTGCTTCGGCCGTTTGCAGCCACTCCAGGTACTCGTCCACACGCGAAAGCCAGTTCCGGTAATCTTCCACCGAGTTAAACGGCTGCGCATTGGTACCGCTTGCAAGCTGACCCATATACAGGTTGACAGACCACATCTGGTCGATGGGCAGATACCGGTATTTGTCGAATTCCAGGGTCTCAAGGTTGATGGTGCATTCCCATTCCAACACCGCTTTCGACATCCGCTGGGTCTCGTTTAACTGCGCATCCTCGAATGCGGACACCTTTTCCCTGTAGGTTCTGTAGTACTCCCGGAGACTGTCGGCATAATCCTGCGACAGCAGGTTGGGAAAACGATCCGTGTACCGGGCGTCGCCAAAGCTCATTGCTTCTATGGGATCAAGGCGTACCCCCTCTTCATAATAGTTCTCGAGGAGCTGTTCAAATTGAGCACCGGTACTGTCTTCGGCGGGTTCACATTGTGAGATTACCAAGGCAAGGCAGGACAAAACCAATATTTTTTTGATCATGGGACAGATTCTTGATTAGTATCAACGGCAATGCTATGAGACAGAAAATATAATATAGGCTACTGAATTGAACCACCATTGGCAAATGCCGGGAACCCACAAACACCTCCATCTACTTTATAAACCTGGAGATCGCTTCCCCTTGTGCCTTTCATTTTTCGATGAGGAAAATCCGCCGGAAGAAGGTCAAAGCAGAACCAAATGAACTTGCTAATCATCCCCCCCCTTCGGACTCCAACATTGCTTCTTAAAAATCCTTGCCTAAAGGGGGACCACTTCATGACAAATTCCTCATTCCTAATTTTTCATTTTTAATCCCCCCGTGCAGGTTTCCCGGTACTCTTTATTAACTAGTGAACTCTCATGTTATCGAAAAGGTATAACGAAAGGTAAAAGCACTCGATAAAAAATGGCGTAAATACTTAATATTTATTTAGTTATATGTAATAAATGCTTTTTGACATAATTCTATCAGTTACATGCAAAATCAGGGAGAGTTGCATATCAAGTTGTTGGGAGGTTTTCACCTTAGCTACAAGGGGGAGCCGATAAACATAACGTCATCCCGCCTCAAGCAGCTGCTTGCATACTTGCTTTTTCATTTAGAATTAAGACACTCCCGAGAACATATAGCGTTTTTATTCTGGCCTGACAGTACAGAAGAGCAGGCCCGTACCAATCTTCGCAATCTTATCTACCAGTTGCGAGGAACCCTCCCAGATGCAGACCACTTTTTAGCTATTGATAACACCACATTGCAATGGAACACCGAAAGTGCATTTTCTTTGGATGTTACTGAATTTGAATATTGCATTACGAAATCTGAGAACCATGCCGATCCCACACAGAAAATCAAATTCCTGAAAAAGGCGATTTACCTTTACAGCGGTCCCCTGTTACCGGAGTGCTATGAGCGATGGATTGAACAACCCCGCCACCAGTTGCAGCGATCATACGACGAAGCCTTAAAAGATTTGATTAACCTGTTGGAAGAAACAGGAACACTTGAAGATGCCATCCAGGTGGCTCAAATACGAGTTGCATTTGACGATCTTAATGAAAACGCCTGGCGTGAGCTCCTTCAACTCCAAATCAAAAATAACAACCACTCCAGTGCTCTGCAGACCTACCGGGAATGCGTTAAGGTTTTACAAGGAGAACTTGATGTTGACCCATCAGAGGAAACCAAGCAACTTTACCGCCAGCATCTTTGCAACGGCTCCGATGCAGGCAATGGGTATAGCAAACGTAACCAAGATGGCAACTCGAATAACACCAAATCATTGAGTTCAGAAAATGATTCTAATCTAGAAGAGGGTGCAAAAATTCATAACTCGTCAAATAAGGACGGGATAACGGATGGTAATAGCGAACCTGGCATCCTCAAAATTGTAAGCAACAGGCCATACTTGTCTTCGGGAATTCTGATATTATTGCTAGCCATTGTTGGAATCCTTTACCTGCCAGACGCCCCACCTCCCGATATCTCACTTGCCGTTCTTCCCATTCAAAGCGCGCCCCATGATACGCTGCACCAGTTAGTAGCTGACGGTTTTACGGAAGTGTTGTCAGAAAAGCTTTCTTCAACCGAACTTTACCATTCCAGCTTCTCTGTTATTCCCTACCATTATATAAATTTGTACAAGATAACGTCTTCAGGCGAAGCAAACCGAATCTTTGGAGTCCATTTTACCATTACGGGGAGCTTACAACGCTTTCCACCCAGCCTAACGTTACGACTTAATGATACGCGAGATGGTACTGTACTCGATTCAATAAATTTAGAAATTTCTTCCAACAATTTTATTTCCCTTCAAAAAAATGCAGTGGACGCCGTTCTTGAAATGGTGGATGTCAAACAGGACACTGCCATAAAACAGGCGATTGCCAAAGATTTCCCTGCGAATCCGTCTGCCTATAACTATTACTTGAGGGGGACGGCATACCTTCAGAGGACCTTGTCTGAGGAGCATATTGATTATGCTACAATGCTATTTAAAAGGGCTATCGAGGAGGATGGCTCCTTTGGCCTGGCTTATTGGGCTCTTGGCAAAAGCTATTTGTACAGACACAAAGAACTGCAGGATGAAAAGGCGCTTGAAAGAGCCAATATATATTTAGATAAAGCCGAAAAACGAACTGGTAACCAGGGAAAAATTAAAATTACCAGAGGATTTATTCATAAGGAAATGGGAGAATATGCTAAAGCAATAAATAATTTTAAAGAAGCCGTGGACTTGGTCCCCAACAAGACAACTACCTTCATTACATATACTAATGTGGCTGCTACTTACAATGAAATGGGGCAATTAAACTTGGCTGAAGCAACATATAAGGAAGCTATTACCCTAAAACCTGATTTCTGGCCAGCATATCACCACCTTGGTTACTTTTACCTGAAACAGAATCGCCATACTGATGCTTTAAAACAGTACCAGCATGTAATTGATCTCGCTCCCCATATCTCTACGGGATATACCCATACAGGGGCCGCTTTAAGTAGGAAAGGAGACCGTGAGAAAGCAGAAATAATGTTTGAAAAGGCATTTGCCATTGATTCATCTTTAGCCACCATAGCGAATTGGGCACATATCGCTTATGTACAACAGCGGTATGCCGATGCCGCTTATTACTATAAAAAATTAGTCGAACTAAACCCTCACTATTCGCCCCAGTGGCTTTGGGAACGATTAGCATTGGCCTGTGCAATGACACCAGAGCTAAAAGACAAGGCCCAGAACTATTACAAAAAGGCTATTGAAGCAGCTGAAGAAACGCTTATAGACAACCCGGACCATGCAGGGCTAATTTCTAAAGTGGGATCCTTTTATTCGCATATTGGAGATACAACAAAGGCACTCGAGTATACCAATCGAGCAATAGAGCTTGAGCTTTATGATATGACAGTCAATTTATTTGCTGCAATAACATATGAGAACCTCGGGAAGCGTGAAGAAGCACTGGATCAGTTATCAAATGCTTTGACGGTGACGGGAGGCGGTGCAATGTCTTCAATTCAGACTTCCCCCATACTAAAGGGGATAATGAAGGATAATAGGTTTAAAACGATGACCGGCCGGGATCGATAGGGTTTAATTCAACTAACAATTGTAAAAAACTTATCAATAAACGCTAAATAAACGGCCCTGAAACGCTGCAAGGTTATCTTGCACCAAAACCAGATTATAGCAGATAGTTTCAAGCTTTCTGATTCATCAAGAGAGACGTTTCATTCAGCTGAAACATGCAAAACACAACCGTTAACATTATCCGGTTCACGGGAACCGGTAATGGTTTAATTAACAAGGAGGGTAGTCATGAAGAACTTGGTTAGTATTATGTATTTTGCTTTGGCCATCTGCTTATGCCTGCAATTCAACGTAACTAATGTATGGGCACAAGATGATTTAAATGGTGCCTGGCAAGCAACTGAAGCTTGGGGAAATAATTCTGAAGATGGTGACTGGGAATTAAAGGATCTTCAACCAAGTCTATACATTTTCCTTGATGGATACTATAGTATAATGCTTGTAACGGGAGAAAAGGCCAGGCCTCTGATGAAAAAGGACGCTACCCGGTCATCAATAAGTGATGAAGAAATGCGATCTATTTTCATGCCCTTCATTGCGAATTCAGGAACTTATGAAGTTAAAGGTTCAAGTATTACCACTAAGCCGATGGTGGCTTTATGGCCTAATTTTATGGAAGGTGAATCTGATACGTTCCAATATAGATTTGAGAATGATATGCTGGTCTTGTCTGATGAAGGAGAAGATTGGAATTGGACCGCAAAGTTTAAAAGGCTTGAGTAAAGGCGATCACGGTAGATTTTGAACCTGGGTAGGTAAAGGTACTTATATATACTTTGGAAAGTTAAGTAATAAAATCAGGTGGGCACCCCCGACCCTTGCCCTTTGCTTCTTCCACCATGTTGTGCACTTTCTCCCTGAGGTTTGAAGGGTTTTTCTATTATAGTTTCACGGCTGGGGGAGATTGGCGAAATCCCATCTCTCAGCGCCAATATTTCTCAGCCCTTGGAAGCCAGAACTGTTAAGCTATAATCCCCAACAATTCTTAATTCCTAATTTTTCATTCTTCATTCTTAATTCCCCCAGTTTGTCTTTCCCGCTCCTCTTTATTAAATAGAGTTTCGTCAGGTGATGAGAGCAACAAATGAGATAAGCAGGATGAATATTATGTCAACATGTTATATCAACTGGTTTGACATAAGCTCGGACTATAATACAGTTAAAGAACCAAACCCTACCTTCACCTTGGCGTATGTTATCGCCTGCTGGATAACATTCTTATCTAATGGGTTATTTGCTATAACTGCAAGTTATAGTGCTTGGCAACGAGTCTCCAGTGTATGGTTCTTTAGTCGACTCGTGTGTTCATAGGCCCGTGAAGCTTCCACGCCGATAACCGACTTCCGGTATTGGCGGGGCAGAAATTACGATTGTAGAGGCAACTGATAGAGATTTGACCGCACTGCCTTGAACCGACAAAATGTTGAACTACGAAAACATATAATACAATGGAAGATGCTGCACTACGCAACACCCTACTTGACAAGTTCAACGAAGTTGAGACCGCTCCCTTTCTCTTCATAGGCTCCGGCCTCTCTCGGCGCTACATTGGTTTGGACGACTGGGAGGGCACTCTGCGGCATTTCGCCAAACTGACCAACCGCGACTACGAATACTACGCGGCGCAGGCTGGAAGCAAACTGCCGACGGTTGCCTCACTCATCGCTGAAGAGTTTTATGAAGTGTGGTGGCAGCATGATGACTACGCCGAACAGCGCGAGGATCTGAAGGCAGAATGCACGACTAAAAGTTCGCCGCTCAAATTCCAGATTGCCGAGTATATGCGCGAACTCGCCGATTTAGCATCAGTTCCGGACGAGTATGAAGAGGAGGTAGACGCCCTACGGCGCGTAACGGTAGACGGCATCATCACAACCAACTGGGACACTTTTCTTGAGAAGCTTTTTCCTGACTACACAGTCTATGCCAGTCAGGACGAGGTACTCTTCTCCTACCAGCACGCCGTCGCCGAGATTTACAAAATTCATGGCTGCTGCGTGGAAATGACGCAACTTCGGTTCACGCTCTTTGGGTTCTATCTTCTCTGTGGGGATCTCACTGGGCAGATCGCGCATCCGCACGCCGGATGAAAAGTTGATGTTCACCTGGTGCCGGTCGGGGTCAAAGCGATCCTCGTCCCCGTCAAACACCCCGCTGATGGACGGGCTGATATTGACCAGTGGCGTTACCACGGAGTTGCCCTGCGCCAGCAGGTTGATAATCCCCTGGGTGACCTCCTCAAAACCGGCCAACGCCTCGGCTTTGGTGATGGTGGAGCCCTCACGCGTCATATGCTCGAAGACGTCCTCCAGCGTGTAGGTATCCGGACTCTGGCTGACCGCCATATAGTCGTCCGGGTCATCGGTTATCGTGTTCTCTCTGAGATAATATTCTAAAGACATAATAATGGTTGTCTTTTTTTTTGAAAATTAGCCGGTCACTGCGGCCTCTCTGTGGGCATACCGCGTGCCGCTACCGGAGTGAAAGAATAATGTGTGAATCGGTACCCCCATCTACTTGATGAGAACCACGTTTTGTGGACTCTCTACTATATAGACCGACGAGAAGGCGATTCCTTACAAAAAAATTTAATTTTTTTTATTTCGGGGGTGGAAACGGGGGTAATATGCTTACTGGGCGGCCGGGTTTTCCGGCGAAGGCTGTTGTACTGGCGGTGGGATGGGGAGTTGCTCGGAGAGGACAGGGAGAGTCTTCATCCTGTAGTGTTGTCCATTTTTTTAGCGATAAAAAAATGAACGAAAAAAATCGCCGCATGATGAAATTTTTGTTGCGTTTCCTTCTCCTACGCTAAAACCATTTAACTCGATCCGCTGAGATACGCGGACCTCAGACACAAATGGTTTCTTAACGCTTCGGTTTCGGGCACTTTGGTCAACAAAAATTTCGAAGGGCGGGATGAAGAATTAAAAAATGTTTCAGAAACGAGCAGTATAACTAGTAAGATTGAGTCCCCCTTTGGGCAAATCATTGGTGAAAAGCATGGGGTGTTATCCGAAGCATGCACTCAGTAGTTTTAACGAAGGAGTGGGGGCTTGGGGGATGATCAGCATAGTTGCATTCCATTGCGTTGACTTCAGGTTTTACAGCAATAGATAGATGGAAATCGGAAGCATTTCTGCCTGACAAGTGGACTGGCAAGAAAAAGACTTACGACTTTAGGCCTTCAAACGTTGGGCTTAGCGTTCAACATCTAACTAACTTCTTTGGCTTTTCTAATCCCCTTAACAACAAATACAACCGGAATGATATTGGCGAAGAAAAGAGGAAGGGTAACCCAGAATGGAGTTGCTGGATTGTCGACGTGAATAATGCTAAGCAACCCGGCAAGCAATCCAAGCAAAAAAAAGCCAGAGATTATATACCCGATCGATTTTCCACTAAACGAAAGAGATCCAATTTGTACTGAATATCTATTGTTGTCCATGGTTGGAATATATTTCAACTGTTTTCAAAAAGTGAGCCTGCTACCCTGAGAATAACATACAATTATTTAGTTTGTAAGGGCCTTTACGCCATAGTAAAAGCCAACTCCAACAGCTACACCAATTTCTCCCCCGGTAAACTGTTCTCCTTTCGAAATGAGATTACCATCTGGAGATGATCCAGATAGTAAGGAAAACCGGATTGATGATTTTTAGCAAATACTCCCCCTCCACCTTTCGGCAGAGGAGGCAAGGAGCCGTTGTGGCATATAATAAGCGATGAATTGCCCCATCGCATTAGGCCTGAGGCATAAGAACCTGGAACTGTTAGTTCCTCTGACAGCGCGCCTTTCCGCACCTCCGTGGTAAACTCGAGGTTGCTTTGCACCTCCGGCCGGGCGACAGGTCGGGAAGCATGAAAATAAGCTCAGACGGCTTGTTCTGCAGCATTTTTTGGCCTACTCTCCATTCGCTACCGTCGCTGGTATTGATAAAAGAAGACGCCTTGGCTTAGGTCCTCCTCATCGAACTTCAGCAGCGCGCCGGTAATGCGGGCCCCGGCCAAGGGTGTAATGGTCTCGTCCTGGCTCCCGGTTTGACTGTCATAGTAGTGACGCAACTTCGGTTCCCGCTCGTTGGGTTCTATCTTCTCTGTGGGGATCTCACGGGGCAGATCCCGAAGCCATACACCGGATGAAAAGTTGATGTTCACCTGGTGCCGGCTGGGGTCGACGGTGTTTCAACAACAATATTAATTAGCATAATTATAGGCAGGGATAACAAACCAATACAATAATTCAAAAATCAGTAATAATAAAAGCGACCAACATATCATTGAATACTTTGTGAACTTAAATTCGCCTGATTTTCTACTATTTCTTTTTCTATTAAAGAAAAAGAAAAGACCCAAGTTTGATACAAATATCGGAAGATAGAAAAGAAATAAATTTTCTAGATAATCCATTTTCTGTTTATAAAATAGAAAGAGTGAGCAAACTTACATAGTTGCTCACCCTTGTTTTTAACTATAGATTAACCACAATCCGCTTTACCATCAGCATATCCTACTGCAGCGGCGCCTGCCAAAACCGCAGCATATATTCCAGCAACGGCTCCGATTGTAGCTAATACTCCAATTCCACCATTAATATTTTTAAGCTCTGACTCTTCAAGAGATTCCAAATCGACTTTAGGATTCATAATGATTGTTCTTAATTTAAAATTATTATTAAATAATAACTATTAACAGCCGCATGCTGAGTCATATCCTTGTTGATAAGCACCTCGGACTGATTTTACTATAACTCCGGCAGCATAGCCCAAAATATAGCCAATATCTCTTGTCACACTACCACCATTGATTTTTCTTAAATCAGAGGTATGCAACTCAGTAACTTTTGAGGTTATTAATTCCATAATTTAGTAATATTGATTTAATTTGAGTTTTAGTTATTGTGTAGCATCTTGATACCCTTCTACTATTCCCGAATAGTATTCAAAAGTTCTAAGCATAATACCAAGACCTATTGGAGGCATAAGATATCCACCATTAATTTTTTTTTGTTCATGCAGTTCAAGTTCTTTTACTTCATTTTTAATCAAAAATAATTCTTTCATAGAAATATATGTTTTGTGTTGATGTTATAAACTTATGAGAAATCAAATACTTCTCACTGAACAAATAAATACAGTGACTCATTTTTTTCTATTTCTCTCCCGTTAAACTGCTTTTCTTGAGAATTTGTCAGTTCTTCAAAACCCACAATAATTTTACCCTGCTACTCATAAACATAGCTTTGCCTGTAATGGACATAGGTAATAGGGCAGTCAAACTCTTCCTTAAGCTCCCGTAAAAACTTATATAGCAAGCGTTCAGAGATGTCTAGCCGGTCCGCGAGCTCCTCTGGAGGCCCGGTGCTCTTTCGGCATATCAAGGCGTCTAGTGGAATAATTAATTACTAAACTAATTACCTCGTATTATCGGTAATGGTACAAACACCCCAACCGATATCCGTGAGTGATTCCCAGCGTTGGGGATTGCTGGTGATGAGTCGCTCGCAAACGATCCAAAAATATGCTCCCAGCGTGCTCAAGTGATTTTATTGAGCGATCAAGGACTAACCTTAGACCAAATAATCTCCCGTATCGGATTGAGTCGGACCTCGGTCAACAAGTGGCGGCAACGATTTCACAGCGATGGACTCGCAGGCTTGCAAGATCGGCTCCGCAGTGGGGTGCCTGTCCAAATTAGTCCCCAGCAGTGGGCTTTGGTGATCCAAAAGGCGTGCGAGAAACCCGACGGCGGCTATACCAACTGGTCCCAGCAGCGTATCGCCGACCAGGTGGGCATCTCCCAAGGTATGGTTCATCATATTCTCAGGGAGGCGGATTTAAAACCTCATAAGACCGACTACTGGTGCGAGAAGAGCCCAGATCCGGAGTTTGAGGCGAAAATGCTGGCTATTGTAGGCTTGTAATATGCCTATTGTCGTGGAAGTGGCGCAGCACGGGCACGCGGATCCCTGGGCGTAATCTTCTGGGTGGGGATGTCGCCGGCCACCTCGTGCAGCCGCAGTCCGGGCGAAACGTTGATGTTCACCTGGTGCCGATCGGAATCGAAGCGATCCTCCTCCCCGTCAAACACCCACTGATGGACGGCTGATATTGACCAGTGGCGTTACCACGGAGTTGCACTGATTTTAGAATAAATTACCAAGAAATTCTTCAATAGTGTCCCAATTTGAAAACACTAAATAGAACAATATAAATGAGATGAAAAATACAACGGCTTTCTTAGGACCATCAAAAAAAAGAAAAAACGCATCTTTATTTGTTTCTTGCATTAATTGGTATTAGTTCTATTGGCCATATGTCTCAATTATAACGAATCACTCTTCACTGAAGAAATAAATACAGTGACTCAATTTTTTCTATTTGTCCCCCGGCAAACTGTTTTTCTTCAGAATTAGTCAGTTCTTCAAAGCCTACAATAATTTTACCCTGCTCTTCATAAACATAACTTTGCTTATAATGATCGTAGGTAATAGGACAGTCAAATTCTTCCTTTAGCTCCCGTAAAAACTTATATAGCCAGCGCTCAGAGATGTCTAGCCGGTCCGCGAGCTCCTCTGGTGGCCCGGTGCTCTTTCGACGTATCAAGGCGTCTAGTCGTCGGATCCTGGATAAATACTTACGTAATGACATGGTATAATGAGTTTAAGTTGAGATATTTAATTCAGAAAGTGATTTCCCATTCAGAATAGGAAACTGTTTTTGCCAAAGATTATAGTATGCGTCTTCTCTCTTCATTAATTCTTTGTGGTCACCCTGTTCAACAACCTTACCTTCATCCAATACACAAATTTTGTCGGCTTTGAAGACTGTAGTTAATCGGTGTGCGATGAGTATAATTGTCTTTCCCTGGTTAGTGAGCAGATCTATCATACGTTGTACGTATTGCTCAGATGATGAGTCCAATGAAGATGTGGCTTCGTCAAGGATCAGGATCTCTGGTTCCTTATACAATGCCCGTGCAATGGCAATCCGCTGTTTCTGTCCCCCCGATAGACTGGCCCCGTTTTCACCCAGGTAAGTCTCAAAACCATTCGGCAGGTTTTCAATAAACCCCATGATGCCCAGCTGCTTACAGATAGCAATAATCTTCTCCATGTCTGGTTCAAACTTGCCGACGGCAATATTGTCTATAACAGTACCGGCAAAGAGATCGATCTCTTGTGGGACTACAGATATCGTATCTCGCAGACTTCGATTCGTTACATACTCCAGGTTGATATCACCAATCAACACACGGCCCTCATCAAGCGGATAAAGTTTTTGCAAGATATTAATGATTGTTGTTTTACCGGATCCACTTTCTCCCACAAAAGCCGTTACTTTCCCCTTGGGAATAGTAATATCAAAATCTTCAAACACCGTAACTCGAGATCCATAGCGAAATTTAACATCCTCAAAACGTATATCTCCAATTAATTCGGGAGTCAATTCTACTTGATCACCTTCCCTTTCCTTTTCAAGATCCATAATTTCAAAAAGGCGATCCGCTGCAATCAACGCATCCTGGATTGTTTTATTCATACCGATCAGCTTGCTAGCAGGACCAGTAAAATAGCCAATGACGGCATAGAACGACATTAATTCTCCGGTGGTAATTACATTATCCATAACGTAGGCAGCCCCAAGCCAAAGTAGAAGGATGGTGAAGAGCCTGGAGGTGAATTCTGAAGCGTTACTGGAAAAAACAGAATTCAACCCCGACCGGTAAATTGAATTAAGCAACTTCACAAAACGACTTTCGGTTTTAATATTGGCATAATCCTCCAGTCCAAACTGTTTAATTGTGGTTACCGAATTAAGTGATTCCACGAGTTGTGATTCAAGGTCCGCAGCATTTTCCATCACCTTGCGTTGCGTCTTCTTGTTGATCTTGTTAGTTATAAAATAGACAAGAGCGTATGCAGGAATAATAGCCAGCATCACCAACCCAAGCTTCCAGAAATAGGTAAACATCAGGCAAAAAGAGAATAGTACGACAAAAATATTTACCGCCAGGTTGATAGAGACATCATTGATAAATGTTCGAATTTTTACGGCATCATTGATACGGGATATAATTTCTCCCACCCGCATGGTGTCAAAAAAACGTTGAGGGAGCCTCAACAGATGTTTGTAATAGCCAAGGATAAGACGTGCATCAATTAGCTGACCGGTTTTAAGTGTGAAAACGGTCTTTGTTGCCCCGATAAAGACCTGAAGCAGGAGCAGTACCCCCATCCCGATCCCAAGTAGATTGAGGAGATTATCGTTACTGTCTGGAATCACATGGTCCAAAATAAGCTGAACGAAAATGGCCGTTGAGAGCCCAATTATAGTAAACATCGCGGCCCCAAATAATGCCTGTAGTAGTACTTCTTTGTGTGGTTTGAGCAAGTACCAAAGGCGACTCAATATGGAGACTTTCTCATTCCCTGGTTTGAAATCTTCTTCAGGCATCAGAAGGACCAAAACACCCGTCCATTGCTCTTTAAAATCCTGGTGACCAATTTTGTGAAGTTCCCCATCCATTGGATCCATGACAAGGATATGTGAATCCGTTGCTTCATAAATAACTACATAGTGATGTAAGGCTTCTTTGACTACAACATGTGCAACGGCCGGAGTTGGTATTTCAAATAGACTTCCAAATTCTCCCTTGACCCCTTTTGCCGTGAACCCCAACTCTTCCGCAGCTTCTATCATGCCTAACACATTCGTTCCTTTCTTGTCAGTTGAGGCATATTGCCGAATACGCGCAATAGGTAACTGCAAATCATAATGAGCCGCTATGGAAGCTAAACATGCTGCTCCACAATCTGTTATGTCATGCTGCTTGATGCCTATCTTGCGCTCTTTAAACCACATCGTACTACTTTTAAAGTTTGATTTCTCATGATGAGCATATGCAGGACTTCACTATGTCCTAAATATTTATCAGATATTATCCTTGATTCACAAGGAAGCTTGTTGCTTCTCCTCTGTCTGTCCCTTTTGATTCCAATTTGGATTTAGCCAGTCATTAACATTTTCATACAACAACTGAAAGAGACTCCGACGCGTAACGGTAAACCTGGCTTGCATTGTCATTCCTTTTTTCAGGCTTCCCCGATATCCACTCTCCAACTCCAGATATGTTTTATCAAGCCTGCTTTTAACAATAAATACTGATTGGTTATTTAATACTGTTACGTCGTTCGAAATTTCGCTTATCTCTCCAGTAATGATGCCCCATTGATTAAAATCATAGGCTGATATTTGAAAGCGTGCCTCCATCCCTTCTTTAAGTAACCCAATATCCTTTGGCTTCACATAACATTCTGCAATCAATCCTGTATCTGGTGATATTTCAGCCAATACTTGATTTGGTGAAACAAAACTACCTTCATAAATGCCCTGCATATTCTGTATAGTCCCCGAAATGGGCGCTTTTATGAGATGTTGGCTTTGCTCTTTTTTGAGTTGCTCAGCTTCTGATTGTAATTGTTGTAGTTCATCTTGGTATTTAATTTGATCTGCCTGCCATTCATTACGCTGTCTTTCAATCAGTAACTGCAAATCATTACGGGCTGACTGCAGATTAAAACTGATCTGTTCAAATTTTGCCTCACTGAGAACTTTGCGTTGATACAACTTTTTATCCCGATTAAACTTTTCCCTGATGTTATTTATCTCCTGAAAAGCGTCTCGTACCTGTTGTGTAAATTGTAAAAATGAATGGTTGTATTTCGGTGTTAGAAGATTATACGATTTATATACTTTGGTGGAATCAAAATCACTTAATTGAGATAAATCATTTAAATACTTTTTTACTTTAATCTGCCTTCGCCTATTAAAAAGCAATTTTTCTTCGATCAGGGGAGCAGCAATTTCGGCAAGCTTATCTCCCTTCCCTACCGAGTCATCTTCACCGATATAAAGGTTTCTTATCTTCCCCGACACCAAAGACGTTAACTTGTTTCGTTCTGTTATAGGTTTGATAACCCCTTGACTTCTGACACTCACATCTACATATATCAGCGGTAATGAGGATAAAGCGGCAAGGATAAAGAGTACGGTAGAACTGTATATAATTTTAGTCTTGACAGAGTGTTTCTTGAAATTAGCTTCAGCTGAATTTTTTACGATTTCATCTGGAAAAAGTTGCCTATCCATCGTCTATAATCAACTCTTAATTTTTTTATGAAATGTTCTTATCTAAATCAAAACTTTGTATCCCACTCATATGAATAGTTTTCATAAAAGACACTCTCTTTCAAGATTTTAATAAGGCCACCACTTTTGAAGCGTTTCCTTCTCTCAGGTAAATTTTATTAAGTGACCATTTTTTTTTCAGCATTTACAAGCAAAATAGAAGGTGTGTTAATGTAAATAGCTAGCTTTAGTTATTTTAAATTTAGCTTCTGGAAAAGTTGATGGTTTTGATAGAGAGAGAGTAGAGTTAAAATTGCATCCCTCTTGTTGTAGCAAAATTTATTAAGTCGAAAAATCCCATCTAGTTTTAGTTTCCTCATTACATTTTTCCGATGGTTATAAATAGTATGAATACTCCGATTCCAAATTTCAGCGATCTCTTTTGCTTTTCTACCCTCCATGACTTCTTTCATAATCTTCAACTCTGTTTTTGTCAGATACTTTGCCAATCCGTGTTGAAGCAGTTGTTCTTGTTGAAGAATTCTAGATTTACAGATAAACTTTAAAATGCTTGGACTCAATGAATATTCATTGCCATTCAAGCCCTTTATAGTCTTCAAAAACCCTTTTACTTCTTCATTTCTACAAATATAGCCTGCCTGATTTTCTAACAATTCAAAAAACAGATACATCTGTTTCAAATATCCTATTACTGCTATACTCTCGTAGGTTTTACAAATATTTTTTATTTCGCTTTTATCCAAAACCGCCAAATAATTAGCATCTAAGAGCAGAACCAGTTCATTACTACCTTCCCCCCTTTGTAAAAAAGCTGTTTTGCTTATTACGTTTACTTGAAACCCCATATTTCTTAGAAATAATGATAAGCTTGCACCCTCAATTTTACTGTGATGAATAAGATGAATCTGCATCTCTTCTCTTTTTTTAATAGCTAATTTTAATTGGGATAGCTTCTCTTTTAAAAGCCAACGTTAATAGTTAAGAGAAATGGCATCCCCGGAGTGTTACAAATTTTTCTAAACCTGGAAATGACTGCCTAAGTCATAAATCACAAGGATTCTTAAATTTTGAATTGTTACTGTTGAATTAAGAATTGTTCAACATTAGGAATAAGAAATAGCACCCTGGAAAACCGAAGCATTTCTGTTCGACAAGGTACTGGCTAAAAATTCACTCAACACTTTACCATAGGCTAGAATTTGAATCATGCCTGTAACCTTACAACCCGTACTTTCGGACCTTCGACCTTAGACCTTCTGACTTTCGACTCAGCCAAAAGTAGCAAACTCGGAAATATCAATTAGGATTCTTATCCTTTTACTCAATTACCTTGATCAATAAGAAAAAAATCTATGGCAGAAGACAACAACAAAAAGAAGATTGTACACGGCTACCTACCTGACGAAGAAACCTATACTGTTACCTTGAACGCGGGGAAGCACGAGCTGATGGGCGACGAACCGGAATCAGTGAAGGGCGGCAAGGACAAAGGCCCCGATCCCTACGACTACCTGCTGATGGCGCTGGGGTCGTGCACCCTCATGACGGTGAAGATGTATGCCCGGCACAAGGAGTGGCCGGTGGAGGATCTATATGTGGAGCTCCGCCATAACAAGCGCCACGACGAGGACTGCGAAAACTGCGACGATCCCAAAAGCCGAATCGACTTTATTGAGAAAGAGCTTATCGTGGAGGGCGACCTTAGCCAGGAGCAGATCGACCGGTTGTTGGAGATCTCCAACCGCTGCCCGGTGAACCGCACGCTGCTCGGGGATATCAATATTGAGGGGTCTATCACGCATAAGTAGCCGTATTGAAGCCAACAGGCTACAATTAAGGAGCCTGTTTCCTCTATAATTCATTTTTTTAGTGATAAAAAAACGAATCAAAAAAATCACCGCCTGTAGTAAATTGTCGCTGCGTTCACTCCACTCCGCTAAAACCATTTAAACTCAATCCGCTGAAAAACGCGGATCTCAGACAAAAATGGTTTCTTAACGCTGCGGCTCCGTTCTCTTTTCCAGCGAAATTTACGTTAGGGCGGAGGGAAGGGAATGTTGAATGATAAATTATGAATGTTGAATTCAGGGGGACCAATATTCAACATACAACCTTCAACCTTCAACTTTCAACCTTGGACGTTGGACCTTACGACCTTTAATCAACAGTTCAGCACCTCAACAATTTTTCACCCGTTGTGAGAGAATTACACCCCCGAGCCTGGACTTTTTCTCTCATGAAGTCGTTGATGATATCCTGGTTTATGAACAACGCTTTTGTTCCTTACGAGATCCCGCATCGCAGTGCGGGATGACTGAGAAATGATTGATCCGTTGCGAGGGAGTTGGCGTGCTAGAAAACCATCACTAGCGCGGTAATTCATTCCCGCGCAAATAGTGGCAACAGATTACTTTCACCAGCAGCCTATCCAATCCAATCGGTGCAAATCTGTGGCCGGAAATTCATTCGACGGCCGCGGGTTCTTGTCCCTCGGAGTAAGCCTCCAGGGGCACGCAGCTACACATCAGGTTGCGGTCGCCATAGGCATCATCTACGCGGCTTACGGCCGGCCAGAACTTGTCAAACCGCAGGTAATCGAGTGGGAATACGGCACGCTCCCGGTCGTAGGAACGGTCCCAGGTGTTGTTTAGGGCCACACGCATTGTATGGGGAGCATTGCGCAGCAAGTTCTGTTCCTTGTCGGCACGACCTTCTTCTACTTCACGAATCTCTTCGCGGATCGAAATCATCGCCTCGCAGAACCGGTCCAGCTCCTCTTTCGTTTCACTCTCGGTCGGCTCAATCATCAGCGTGCCGGGCACGGGGAACGACATCGTGGGCGCATGGAAGCCGTAGTCCATCAGGCGCTTGGCCACATCCACCGAATCGATGCCCGCCGACTGTTTGAACGGGCGCAGATCGACGATAAACTCGTGGGCCGTGCGGCCACTTTTGCCGGTATACAGCACCGGGTAGTGATCCTTCAGGCGCTCTTTCAGGTAGTTGGAGTTGAGGATCGCCACCTGTGTTGCCCGCTTCAGTCCATCGGCGCCCATCAGCTTGATGTATGCGTAGGAGATCGTGAGGATGCTGGCACTGCCCCACGGTGCTGCCGATATCCCGTGAATTGCTTCCAACCCTCCGGAAGGCACCACGGCGTTGGTCGGCAGGAAGGGCGCCAGGTGGTCAGCAACGGCGATGGGGCCCATGCCGGGTCCGCCGCCGCCGTGCGGAATGCAGAATGTTTTGTGGAGATTCAGGTGGCAGACGTCGGCCCCGATCTCGGCAGGACTCGTCAGTCCCACCTGGGCGTTCATGTTGGCACCGTCCAGGTAGACCAGTCCGCCGTTTTCGTGGATCAGGCTGCAGATCGCTTTGATATCCTCTTCAAACACCCCGTGCGTCGAGGGATACGTGACCATCAGGGCAGCCAGTTTCTCTTTGTTTGCCTCCACCTTCTCGCACAGGTCATCAAGATCGATGTTACCGTGTTCGTCACACTTCGTCACCACCACCTCCATGCCCGCCATGACGGCGCTGGCCGGGTTCGTTCCGTGTGCGGAATCGGGCACAATCGTCACGTTGCGGTGCTCCTCCCCCCTGTTGCGGTGATAGGCCCGGATCGTCATCAGTCCTGCGTATTCACCCTGGGCCCCGGAATTGGGTTGCAGTGAAACGGCATCCAGACCGGTAATCTGCTTCAGCTGCTTCTTCAACTTCTTGAACAGCAGGTGGTAGCCCTCCGCCTGGTCTTCCGGGGCAAACGGGTGCAGCTTGGCAAACTTCGGCCAGCTCAGGGGAATCATTTCTGCCGTGGCATTGAGCTTCATGGTGCATGAGCCGAGCGAGATCATGGAGTGTACCAGCGAAAGATCCTTGTTCTCCAGCTTCTTCAGGTATCGGAGCATCTCGTGCTCGGAGTGGTACAGGTTGAACACCGGGTGTTCCAGATAGGAGCTCGTCCGGAGTAAAGCTTCGGGATAGTTGACCTCTACCTGTTCGGCCAGCCCATCCAGATCTGCCTCGACGTCACCGCCGGTGGCCTTGGCAAAGATATCCAGCACCTGGGCCACGTCATCCAGGTCCTTAACCTCGTCAAACGAAAGGCCGATGCAGCCGTCATCATAGTAACGGAAATTCACCTGCTGTTTCAGGGCCTGTATCTGTATCGACTGCTGCTGCTCCAGTGACATGCAGACTTTCAGCGTATCGAAATAGTGATCGTTCTCAATGGTAAAACCAAGCTTTTCCAGCGCCTTGTGAGCGATCTTGGTAAAGCCATGAATCCGCTCTGCTATGCGGCGGAGTCCTTCGGGCCCGTGATATACGGCATAGAAACCGGCCATCACCGCCAGCAATACCTGTGCCGTACAGATGTTGGAAGTCGCCTTCTCGCGCCGGATATGCTGCTCCCTCGTCTGCAGGGCCATCCGGTAGGCGGGGTTGCCTTCGGCATCCTGGGTCACCCCGATAATACGTCCCGGTACTTTGCGCTGGTATTTCTCGAGCGTGGCAAAGTAGGCGGCGTGGGGCCCTCCGTAGCCCATCGGGATGCCGAAACGCTGAGTGGTGCCTACCGCTACATCCGCCCCCATCTCACCGGGCGGCGTCAACATTGTAAGACTTAGGAGGTCAGAAGCCACAACGGTCTTCACTTCGTGCTCATGGGCTGCGGCAATAAGGTCGCTGTAATCATAGATTTCACCATTGGTGGCGGGATACTGCAGCAGCATGCCAAACAGCTCCGGATCCGAGATGTCAATATCATTGTGATCGCCGATTACCAATTTAATATCCTGTGGCTCTGCCCGCCCTTTCAGCACGTCAATGGTCTGCGGATGGCACAGCTCCGAAACAAAAAACTTGTCCGCCTGCTTTCGCTTGTTCCCACGCCGGGAGGAGTAGAGCATCGACATCGCCTCTGCGGCGGCAGTTCCCTCATCCAGCAGCGAGGCGTTCGCCAGTTCAAGGCCGGTAAGATCGGAAACCATGGTCTGGAAATTGATCAGCGCTTCAAGCCGGCCTTGCGCAATCTCCGCCTGGTAGGGCGTATATGAGGTATACCAGCCGGGATTTTCAAGTACATTGCGCTGGATCACATTCGGGGTCAGGGTCTCGTAATACCCCATGCCGATGAAGGACTTGTAAATTTCATTTTTGGAGGCCAACGCCCGGAACTGCTCAAGAAAGCGGTATTCACTCATCGGCTCATCCAGCTCAAGTTGCTTCGTCAGCCGGATGTCGGCGGGGACCGTCTCATCCATAAGCTGATCGAGGGACTCTGCCCCTATTGCGGTTAGCATCTCCTTGACTTGTTCATCGTCGGGACCGATATGGCGGTGCCAAAACCGCTCTTTATCAAAATTGATACTCATTCAACTGCTGTTTTTTGGATAAAAAAAGTTTGGTAAGAGTGGTAACAAATTCCTGTTGCTGTAGGTTCTTTTAAATATCTGACCACTTGCCTAAGATTGCTGTATTGAAAGCACGAAAGGTAAGTAAGATGAAGGTAAAATTACAGGGATGATAAGTAATGAGCGATACGTAATGTGTAACTCATGATATGCGATTCATTTTGTATTCTGCATCAGACATTAAACAATTAAAACTTCAACCGGCGAAAGCCCCTTATATCCCCAGAAGAATCAGGGACCTGAAGACTTTTTAGCTAAGGCTAATATTTTTTTTATTTCTAGTAACCTTTTCTTATTCTTTCCATTCATTTAATCAGAACAACAGATACCGATGCTAGACTTTATTGAATTACAAGAGTGGTTTCTCTCAATAGGCCCAATTTACCAGAGTCTCATGGGCGGACTTTTTACCTGGGGTTTAACCGCACTGGGCGCAGCACTGGTGTTTTTCTTTCGCACTATCAATCAAAAAGTGCTTGATGCGATGCTCGGTTTTGCTGCCGGCGTCATGATCGCTGCAAGTTTTTGGTCGCTGCTTTCCCCTGCCATCGAAATGTCGATTGCACAAGGGGTTATATCGTGGCTGCCGGCGGTCATTGGTTTTCTTGCCGGCGGCGTTTTTTTACGGATTTGTGATGCTTACATCCCCCACCTGCATATCGGTTTCCCGATGGAGGAGGCGGAAGGGGTACAAACATCCTGGCGACGAGCGATTCTGCTGGTATTGGCTATCACAATTCACAATATCCCGGAAGGATTGGCCATCGGTGTTCTGTTTGGTGCAGCTGCTTCAGGAATTGAAGCTGCCGGCGGGGCCACCGTTGGGGCGGCTATTGCTCTGGCTATCGGAATCGGCATCCAAAACTTCCCGGAAGGCACTGCTGTTTCTGTTCCACTGAGACGAGAGGGCGTATCGGTCAGGAAAAGTTTTTGGTACGGCCAACTGTCGGGTTTTGTAGAACCGGTGTCTTGTGTTATCGGGGCAGCCGCCGTTTTGTTGGTCAAACCTATCCTCCCCTATGCCCTGGCATTTGCGGCGGGTGCCATGATTTATGTAGTCATTGAGGAGCTGATTCCAGAGTCTCAACTCTCTGGCAATACGGATATCGCAACGATGGGCACTATGCTTGGGTTCAGTATCATGATGCTGCTGGATGTAGCGTTGGGCTAATATCATTTATTACCATTAACGCGTTACGTCGTTGGGAAATACCACTCAGTCATCCTGGACGTTTAGTCCTAAGCTTGACTCAAGGATCTGGTAACGACGACGTTGATGTTGAACTGAAATAGAATCAACGCATATCCCCTTGTGCCTGAATGCTCCCTGCACTGGAATTACGGGGGTTTGGGTTAGGACTGAAAATCCTTCTCCTTTCCAAACATTACCTCCTTTTCTACGAGAAAGCTGATTTGTCATCTACAATTGGAGTACCTTCAAGGACGTTGTCAACTATTCGTTGTGGTGCAGGGCATCCCCTGGCCCCTTCCAGGAATGATGTGAGCCATGTAAGAAATATTCCCCCTTCGAAGCGGGCCAGGGGGATGTAGCCAATATTGAAACAGTTTCACCATAAAACTGTATGGGCAACCTATTTCCCGACAGCTATACAAAAGGCTACTGCCACAGCCAGACGCTTGCAGCCCGTGGGGAGAGCAGCACATCCCCCTTTTCTTCGTCTAGAGCCGAATTCATTTCCCCCTTCGAAGGGGGAATTTCGTACTAGTACAATACGACCAGCTATACTCGCCTCAAAAAACAGGTAAACTCGCTCGCTATAGTATTTTTGAAACTCTAACGTTTGCACTGAAAATGCAGGGTTTTAAACCCCGTTCTGGGACCATCAAAAAGAAAGAGACTGAAAGCTTTCCAAAATAAAAATGATCTTCTGAAATTTTATTTTGTCTCTTTTATGCCTTTATTAACACTTACAGTAATCTTTAATAACGGCTGATGAGTATTGAATGGGTGTAACCAGAGTTTCTTTTGAAAAAGGTAAAGGCAGAGGTTTCGCCAGAGACCTTAAAAAGCGAGTTAACGAATACTTCGAAAAAAACGACCTCTCTAAAAATGCAGATGCTGGCATGGTGGCCAAAACCATCATCTTGCTGACGGTCTATTTCGGGGCGTACGGGCTCATCCTGACGGGGTGGTTCTCGCCGCTTCAGATGTTGGCCTACTGCCTGGTGATGGGAGTCGGAATGGCGGGCATCGGATTTTCTATCTCACATGATGCCCTCCACGGGGCCTATTCCTCCAACAAGTGGGTCAACAAAATACTCGGCCTCAGCTTCGACCTGATGGGCGCCAACGGATACATCTGGAAAATTACCCACAATGTAATTCACCATACCTATACCAATATCTATGAACATGATGAGGACCTGGAAGTAGCTGAATTTATCAGGCTCTCTCCCAATGCCGAACACAAACCGATTCACCGCTTTCAGCATATCCTTGCCTTTTTCGCCTACAGCTTTGCCACCCTGTTCTGGGTTTTTGTTAAAGACTACTGGTATTTCCTGAAACCCGACCTCGGTCCATATGAAAATAAGACACATCCTGTTTCTGAATGGATCATCCTTATTGTAACAAAACTGCTCTATTACAGCTACATGCTGGTCATCCCCTACCTGATACTGCCGATCACCTGGTGGCAACTGGCGATCGGGTTCCTGGTCGTACACTTTACGGCCGGTGTTATCCTTGGCATCATTTTCCAGCTGGCTCATGTAGTGGAGGGAACCGATCACCCGGAACAAAATAAAGAGGGTAACATCGAAAATGCCTGGATGATACACCAGATGGAGACGACCGCCAATTTTGCCCACGAAAACAAATTGCTATCCTGGTATATTGGCGGATTAAACTACCAGATTGAACACCATCTTTTTCCCAAAATATGCAGTGTGCACTACCCGGAAGTGAGCAAAATTGTACGCGAAGTTGCCGAAGAATATGGAGTACCCTACAACTACAATGAATCGTTCCTCAAAGCGGTCCGATCTCATTATCGCACTTTGAAACTTTTCGGCAAACATAAAGATGTGCCCGCTGAACATATCCCATCGTATTAATGTTTTAGTTATATTGAATACAGATCTGGAATAAAACAGGGTTATTATGAGTAATAAACTCAAGACCATTTCGAAGGATCAATTGGAATCTTTTATTTCGGAGAAGGTTAGCGAATACATTGGGGAAGAATGCAATTGTGAGGTATCCAACCTGAGTGTACCCAATATTGACAGTGAAGCACATATAGCACTGCACGACGACCGGGATATTACGTTTGATGTGAAGCTTTCCTACGAAGAATCTGCCTAGGATCAGGCTTCGACAAACCCGGTACAGGTTGACCATACCCCTGCAGGAGAGAACAAATTGATTGGTATGAGTTTGTGTATGGTTTGGTGACATTTGCATCAACATCAATAAACGGGAGGGGATCAAGATGACACTAAATATACTCCAGGCTGCTTTAGCTGGTATAGCGGGAGCAGCAATCATGGCTATCTTCATCTATATATTCAAAGCAGCTGGTTTTAACCTCGATATTCCATGGCTGCTCGGTACCCGGTTCGTACCGATTGAAAAGCGGAGTAAAGCCTATACTGTTGGCATAATTCTTCACCTGTTACTGGGGGCGTTCTGGAGCATTTTCTATGTATTCTCGCTGATCGCCATGGCTGTTATCCCCAATTGGCCAGCGGGTATCATGTACGGGGTATCACATGCTATCTTTATCGGTGCCATGATTGGAATTCTTGCCTCAGAACATCCACACATTGGGGAAGGAAAGGCGATGAGCGATCCCGGCATGTTTGGACACCTCTGGGGGGTCGGTGTTTCTGTAGAATTGCTGGTCGTTCACGTCATCTACGGCGCTTCCACACTCTGGATCTATCACAACCTCATGTAGGTTCGGATAACGGAGCCTGATGTTTCGTTCGTAACTTTAGAATATGGGTTTTTGCCCTATGTTTTGCCTCTTTTTAGTGCCCCCCTCCCCGAAAGTGTTCGGGACAAGCTTTGTTCTTCCTCTAAGGGATTAGGGGAAGAGACGCGTTGATTGGCAATCAATTTAGTGAAAACGTTCCTCTCCTTACTAATTATTAGGAGCCTGTCCCGACTACTGTAGGTGAGTGGGTTAACATAGGGCAGTTAGCCAATTTGTTTAAGACTCACTTTATATATATAGTCAATCCACAACTAAAAGGCAGGAAGCGTAGCCGGGGTTTCCTCTTTCGGTATCGCCCGGGAATCCGTGTGCACAGAGGGCCATTGCCACAGCTGATGTACTTGATCTGCATCGAGGTCGCGAACGGTAAACTGGTGTCCTTCACTACCAGAAGCTACGGTCACGGTAAAATCGGCAAGCTGTCTCCTGTTTTGGAAGGGATTAGCGCTGGTGCTTACCGTTTGTACCCGGTAGCGCTTTAGGATAACCGTATTACGGCTGAGCAACCTGTACCGCAGGATCATGGTGTTTTCGTTGGCCCCTATCGCCGCATCTTTGTACTGCATATATCCCAATAGCACGGCCAAAAGGACAAGCCCCATTGGATAGTAACCAAACGGCAGCAACAGCCAAAGGGGTACAATAATCAAGAGTGACGTCAGGACTGACCGGAAAATATAGCGCCGCAATGATTTTTGTGGCGGACGTAATGTATAGCTCTGTTCGGCATATTCCGGGAGAACGCTTTCAATAAATTCGGTCACCTTTTTCCTGGGTAAAAGCGGGAACAGTGTCACGGACTTGCCTCCCTCATCGCCATAACCGGCACTATCCAGTTTCAGCGTGACATAGCCCAGCGGCTGACGCATCAGCTCCTCCTTCACCTGTATCGCCTGCACCCGATTGTATGGGATTGTCAACTGCTTTCTCTCAAATATTCCGTGAGAAATGATAAGCTCATCCTCCTTCAACCGAACGGCAAAATTGCCGTAGGTGATGACGGTGCCCAGAAAAGACAGAATCCAGGAAACCACCAGGATAAAGATGATAGAACTGACGATCAGCGTCGTACTGGCGGTTGTGGGAATGACGGACTCCAGGTAGCGTACCATCTGCTCCTCAGAAACCACCTGGTCCACTTGTGAAAATACCGTACCGACAATGGAGAGCGCCACCCCCAGTCGGCCAGAAGTGCTGGCTGCAATCACCAGGTCTTTAGCTCCAAGCCTGTAAACCTTGGTCGGTTGTTCTTCATCTTCTTCCTCGGCAACGGGCTTGCCGTTTTCCTTGCGCAGTTTTTCTCTCAGCTCTTTTGCTACTTCCTGGGTAACGGCACTGATTTTAGCTTCCTTGGAACTGCTTCCGGCAGTCTTTACCTGTACCTCCACCAATCCAAACAAACGCTGCACGATGCCGGAGGTAATATCAATAACCTGGATGCGATCCTTCGAGATGTACAGCTTTTGCCGCATCAGCACGCCCTGTTCAATCACGAGCTGATCTTCCTCGATTCGGTAAGAAAACCGAAGCCACGAGAGTATTCCCCAAACCAGCAATACCACGATGGTACCCAGGATCCAGGTAACATTGATCAGTGTTTCGCTGTCGCCACCACCTCCGACAAACAGGATAAGCAGGATGGTGATAAAGTTGCCCCGTATGATCTCGAGCACCTTCGTGATCGCTGCGACAGGATGTTGTCGACGGGATTCAAACATCTTCTTCGGCTAGCCGGGCAAAGTTAGAAATTTGATTGCGCACTTCATCTGCGGTCTCGTCATCGAGAGCAGGAATTTCGTGTGTGGTGGCCGCGGTCGTAATCGCAACGCTTGACAGGCCGTACTTACGCAAGATGGGCCCCTGCCGGGTATCGACGTGCTGCACGCGCTTTACCGGGATCAGGGTACGCTGTATAATAAAAATACCGCGCCGCAGGTCCACTTCGTGCTCATCGATCTGGTAGCGCCACCGCTTCCAGCGAAGGCTCGGCATAACGGTAGTAGCAAGTATGGAAATAGTTAGCGCCAGGACCCCGACAAGCGCATCTGTCCACCACGGCGGTCCACCTCCCTGCAGAGTAAGTAACACCAAAATTGCAGTTATAAACCAGAGGACCACCGCCCATATGATGCCGCTCAGGCGCCAGGCCTTTATTGCAGTTTCGGGTAAACGATGCTCTGGTTCGGATCTCACAATGCTATCTTCAATAATGCCCTGGGAGTTAATTGTGACTGAAATTACGAGTTATTCGTTTAAAAAACTGTCGGTGTAAGTATTCACATAATCTTTCACAGATGAAAACGTAATCCCAAATATTTTCTTTTACTGACTTTTCCCGGATACAAAATTTCTTGATTTAAGCCTTTCGCTAGATGCACGAGTCTCAAAGGCATAAACAAAAAAAAGCCACACGGCTCTGGTGTGGCTTATAATAAATGAAAAAAGAATCGACTATGAACGATTTTTTATATCCTGGATTTCCAGTCGGATATCCTGTGCTATTTTTTTTACCTCTTGCAGACCTTTACGTGCACGGGTTCCGGCTGCTTTATTCCCTTTGGAATAGAACTTAGTCATATCTCCTTCGATGCCGTTAATAAGGTTTTTTATATCATCAAATCTACTCATGTTTTTCTCCAATTAATTTTATAGTTCAGAGGATACGCTCTATTGTGTTTGTTCAACGGGTAGCCGTTGAAATATATACCGGCTAATTTATGACTTTAATTGATAATTCATGCATTATTTTCACTTTCTAATGTTTTGGTGGGTGTCACCTCTGGAACGCCAAGCATTAATACCATCCCGATTATAAAAAACAGGACGATAATACTCATGCCGATTCGCTGGCTTCCGGCCAAATATGAGAGCCATCCCACCAAAATGGGTCCCACAAACGCTGTTACTTTGCCGGAAAGCGCGAAAAGACCGAACATTTGATTGCGCAAATTTTCCGGGGCTATCCGTCCCATATATGTCCTGCTGGCGGCTTGCACAGGTCCAACGAACACGCCGAGCAGCAGACCGAATACCCAAAACCACAACTCGGCCCTGACCAGCAGCACCATTGAAGTTGTCAAAATGAGCCCTGCCAGTGCGTACAAAATCGTCTTTTTACTCCCTAGCCAGTCATCGATCCAGGCGAAGAGGGCTGCCCCCAGACCCGCCGTCAGGTTCAACCCTATGCCGAATATCAGCACATCACGCTCAGTCATGTCAAAGGTCCCCGCCGCATAGATGCCGCCAAAGGCGAACACCGTGGCAAGTGCATCGATAAAGATCATACGAGCCACCAGGAATCGCACAATTGGCTTGTACTGTTGCACATTTTTAATCGAGGTCTTGAGCTGCTTCCACCCGTTGCGAACCGCTTTGCGCATTCCGACCGATCTGTGCTCCAGGTCTGGCGTTGAAGTAAAAAGGGGGATTGAAAACAACAGGTACCATACTGCCACCAATACAAAAGTAGCCCGCACTCCTTCCGCCTGGCTGGGGTCCAAACCAAAAGGAGGTACATCCACCTGGATGAAGAGAAAAAGGGAGACGACGAGGCATACCAATCCACCAGCGTACCCTAATCCCCAGGCCCAGCCTGACCAACGCCCCATACGCTCATTTTCTACAAGCGTAGGAAGCATTGCGTTGTAAAAAATGATTGCTGCCTCAGAGCCCACTGTACCCAAAAAGATAAGCACCAGGGCAAGCAGCAGGAAATTATTGGAGGGCTCCACAAACCAGAGAAGTCCTGTTGCCAGGATACAGAGCAGACTGAATCCAAAAATCCAGGGTTTTCGACGTCCGGTTTGATCGGCAATAGAACCGAGAACGGGTCCCAAAACAGCGATAACCAGCCCAGCGGCTCCAATTGTGTTTCCCCAGTACGCGCTCCCCGATGCATCGTTCTCTGCTATGGAGGAGACAAAATAGGTAGCAAAGACAAATGTCTGAATTACTGCAAAAAAAGCACTGTTAGCCCAATCATAAAGTGCCCAAGAAAATAGCGCCCATTTTGAAACCTTTCCATCCCGAACATCATTCATAGAGTAGAAGTTTGATTAGAATCAGCAAATGCTCTCGAAGTATGATTTTAAAAGCACTGAAATGCAAGCTTTTCTATTTACTGTAGACAAATGCTTTATTAATTTGTATTACAATAGAATAACTTGGTAAGCATCTTCACTTAAAACCTACTAGCTATGACCTCCAAAACACGTGACTACATATATGTTTATGACGAGGAGAGTCATAAAATTATCGTCATTGACGGTGAAACCGGTGAAAAAATTGACCAAAAAGAAGACCGTGTGACCTCTATTCTTTCCTACTTTAAAGAGAACGGAGAGATAGAAAAGTTGAAGAAATTTGCAATCTGGTGTGCCCACAAAACCAATCAGAAATTGAAACCGATACAGGCCAAGATGCTTGACCTGGCTGAAAAGTCGATCTACGGGAAAGCAGACCAAGAGCAGCTCGAGCAACTATATCAAGAGACCGAGGGAACAGCGATAGCCACTGACACCGTTGGCCTGCAACATGGGTCTGCTAACGCACCGGCGTTCCTGGCTTCCCGCGAATGTATCAATCCGGATCCCTACCAGGGAGCGCAACAGGCTGCCCGTTTTCACCGCCTGTGGGCTGAGCTTATTGAAGAGGAAAAAAACAAAGACAGCGGTACAGAAAAGGGGTACCTTCGCCAGATAAAAGTAAAAACATCCCAAAAAAACATCCTTGATGTCGAACAAAAACAGATCGATTACCTGCTCGACTTAATGAATGGGTAACATTTTTCGCCTCTCTGGTTTTCCAGATAATTTTCTGACGACTAAACTATACTCCGCTCAAAATTATCCTATTAAATTATTACAAAACAATAACTTACCTTAAAAAATAATAGGATTTTAATCGTCAATTTTTAAAATTGTAACAACTTCATTCCACAAATCTCATGTCTGAAAAGAAATTTAAAAAAATTTGTAAGGAATGGCTTTGGCAACGGTCTATTATTGTAGAGAGTTATTAGCTGAGAGTAAAAATCGTCTGGAACCTGGATAGATTGTTGCCAGATCCTGATGTGACATTCAAAGCGTTGCAATTAGTTCAAAATAAGTAAGACTAACCAACAGGGATGGAACGTATAAAACCGCATGGGGTGATTATCTGTGATTGACGTAAAAATTGATTCTATCAAGCCATCTACTATTTCTATTCTCTCAAACACGGTTGAAATATTCCCCGTGTCACTGAGCGGGTCTAGGGGTATCAATTCTTTACACATCCTTGAAAATAAAACGAACAGCTGTCACTTCTATGAATGAGTCAAGTCCAAACATTGAAAACGAGCGTATAAAAAAACTGTTGCAATTTGAGCAACAACGGATGGTCGACTGGTATAGCCCAAGCCAACTGGCCACAACGGGATTGCGGGCAGTTATCTCTGCCGTCTTTGGAAACTATGCTGATAAACGGGAGCTTCAGGCTGCCCTGTCGCGGAACCAAGAGGCACAGAAACCGTTTGATTTTTCTGATCGCAGTGAGCTTTGGATCGATTACGTATCTGATCTTGGTTCGGGGTGGGACTCCACGTACAGCGTCGCCTACCTGTTGGGACGCCGTAATTTAACGGTTGCTGATTCAGCTGGAGAACATCATGACCTGAAGCGGGGCAACATTTTGGTAATGGGGGGTGATGAAGTGTACCCCACAGCAACAGCCCAGGAATACAAAAATCGACTGGTGGCACCCTACACGTCATCTCTGTCGCGGGTGGATGAGAAGGACGATCCCCCGACCCTTTTTGCCATCCCGGGAAATCACGACTGGTACGACGGACTTTCGAGTTTCCTCAAGCTCTTTTGTCAACAGCGGTGGATCGGCGGGTGGAAGACCCGGCAGACACGAAGTTACTTTGCCGCAAAATTGCCGCATAACTGGTGGCTCTGGGGCATTGACATTCAACTCAGTTCCGATGTGGACAAGCCGCAAATCGACTATTTTGACCAGATGTGCAAGCAAGCCTCGGCGGGTGACCGCGTTATCTTGTGCACCTCCGAACCAGTTTGGGTTTACCAGCAGTATCAACCCGATGACAAGCCCTACAAAAATCTGCAATTTTTCACCGAACGTTATACTGAAAAAGCGGACAACAAGCTGGATTTCCGCCTGATGCTTACCGGGGACATGCATCACTATACCAGTTTCAAAAATATGGACAAGGAAGATCCTGACTGGAAAATTACGGCAGGTGGGGGCGGTGCATTCACCCACCCAACCCACCAGGTTCCCGACGCCCTTCAATTAGAGGAGGGGAAATATGAGAAAAGCCAGGCGTTTCCGGATGGAAAAGAGTCGCGGCGAATGGCACTCAACAATTTAAAATTCCCCTTTATCAACTTTCGATTTGGAGCATTGTTTGGTTTTGTATACCTGCTCTTCGGGTGGTTCATGGGAGCTCGCAAAATGGATGGAGCCACCGGCTCAGAGTCCGTTTTGCAGCTACTCTCAGGATTTGGTCTGAGTGACATGGGACTAACAATAAGTACTCTTGGAGAGCTTTTGGGGGGTAGCCCCGGCCTGGTACTGTTCCTGGCATTTCTGTTTCTGGGCATCCTCGGTTTTGCCGATACGAACCGAAAAAAGCCCCTCTCTTCATGGATCGCAGGAGCCATTCATGGATTTGTGCAGGTTATACTATTGCTTTCGGCAGTTTGGCTTACGTCATTCGTCGTTTTTGGTGAGATCGGCTTGTCCATAAACAGCTTGGCCGGCATCCTGCTGAGTGCAGCATTACTGGCCCTTTGTGGCTGGCTCTTCAGTGGTTTTGCTATGGGCCTCTACCTGACTGTGGTTACACTGCTGTTGCGAACTCACGAAACCGAAGCCTTTTCATCTTTTCGAGGCGAGAACTATAAGAATTTTGTCCGCCTGTACCTGGACCAGAATGGACTCAAAATCTATCCGGTTAAAATCCCGACCGTGTACAAGCATTGGGTGAAAGCCAAAGCAATTAAAGAAGGAGAAGACCCATGGTTTATCCCGCAATCGGGAGATGACCTGGAATACGGGCTGATCGAGAACCCTATCACCATACCTTCAAAATAAATAACGGAGATCGATATGGAACGGTTGTCATCACCAATAGAGCAAATTAAAGAGCATTATGAAGTTGTCGTTGTTGGCTCAGGGTATGGAGGCAGCATCAGTGCCTCCCGGATGGTGCGGGCCGGGCGCTCGGTGTGCCTGCTGGAGAAAGGCCGCGAAATTCATCCGGGAGAGTATCCCGACAAGGAGACCGAAGCTCACAAAGAGATGCAGATGGATATCGAGGGTAATCACATCGGGTCCGAGACCGGGCTCTACGACTTTCGTTTCAATGAGGATATCAACGTGTTCCAGGGTTGTGGCCTTGGTGGCACCTCACTGGTGAATGCCAACGTTTCGCTCCCGCCCGAGGAATGGGTGTTGGACGAAGACGAGTGGCCGGAGCCGCTGCGCAACGACCGAAAAACGCTGGCAGAATGTGTGGGACTCGCCAGGGAGATGCTTCAACCGGTTCCCTACCCCGAAGAATGGCCGACTCCGGCAAAGCTCAAATCGATGGAGCTGTCGGCCACCCAGTGGGAAGGAGAACCATTTTATCGTCCTCCAATCAATGTGACATTCGAAGATGGGAAAAATAACGCCGGTGTAGAGCAAAAAGCGTGTACCGGTTGTGGGGACTGCGTTACGGGCTGTAACTATTCCGCAAAAAATACAACGTTGATGAATTACCTGCCCGATGCCAAACGACACGGTGCTGAAATCTTTACCGAGGCCGCCGTCGACCGTGTGGAACGGCAGGGGGAAAAGTGGGTGGTACGCTATAAAACGATGAACACCGGGCAGGAAAAGTTTGGTGACCAGACCAGCTTCGTTACGGCGGATATTGTGATCCTGGCTGCCGGAACGCTTGGAACGGGCCAAATCATGCTTCGCTCAAAAAAGGAAGGGCTACCGCTCTCCGATATGCTGGGCAAGCGGTTTACCGGGAATGGTGATTTTTTGGGATTCGGGTATAATAACGATGTGCGAGCCAATGCGATCGGGATGGGCCACAAAGAGCCAGATCCTGAAGACCTGGTTGGTCCGTGTATTACGGGTATTATTGATCTGCGGGATGAACAGTATACTGAGGGGAAAAATACCAACGGTATGGTGATTGAAGAAGGCGTGATTCCGGGGGCACTCTCCGCTTTTGTACCCTCCCTCCTGTCCTTTGCCTCCAAGTTTACCGGCGATGACACCGACAGTGGTTTCCGTGATTTCATGCGCGAGTTGTGGCGACGGATTGTATCACTTTTTGGGGGCGCCTATCGCGGGGCTGCCGAGCACACGATGACCTACCTGGTGATGACCCATGATGACGGGCAGGGAAAACTCTTCCTGAAAGATGGGCGCATTCGCATAGACTGGGATGATGTGGGACACCAGAGTATCTTCCAAAAAGTAAGTGACAATCTGCGGAAAGTGACGGACCTTCTCGGCGGGACCTATATCAAGAATCCGACCTGGAATAAACTTTTTAAACATCGGCTGACTACCGTGCATCCTCTCGGTGGTTGTATTATGGGCAATGATGCCGAGCGTGGAGTGGTCAACCACAAAGGACAGGTTTTTGCGGGAGACAGTGGCAGCGATGTACACAAGGGGCTTTACATCAGTGATGGCTCCATCGTCCCGCGAACGCTTGGCGTTAATCCCCTGCTGACGATATCGGCCCTGACCGAACGCAATTGTGTATACATGGCGAGGGACCACGGGTGGGAGATCGACTATAGCCTGAAGGGCAAAGTAAAAGAAAAAACTCCAGATATTAATACACCCGGCATCCAATTCACGGAACGGATGAGTGGCTATTTTGCTCGGAATGTAAAAACCTACCAGCAAGGGTATGAGAAGGGCGAAGCCAAGGATTCCACTTTTGCTTTTGTACTCACCATTCGCTCCAACGACCTGGAAAAGATGCTCCATGACCCACAACACGAGGCCGAAATGTTTGGCACGGTTCAGGCTCCCGCCCTTTCCGATGATGATCTTAGCGTTTCCGAAGGAACGTTCAATCTCTTTGTTAAAGATCCCGAAGATGATAACATACGGTATATGCGGTACCGGATGAAACTGAGATCGGAAGAGGGCCAATCATATTACTTCGAGGGGCACAAAAAAATTCATGACGATCCCGGTTTTGATATCTGGGAAGATACAACAACGCTTTTTATTACGGTTCACAAAGGTGAAGACGACAGTGCCCCGGTACTGGGTAAAGGGATGCTCAAAATCAAGCCGGATGACTTTCGCAAACAGATCGGCACCGTTGAAGTCAGCGGCGTTTCCCGGAATCTTGACAAACTCAAATATCAAGGCAAATTCCTGAAATTTTTCTCTGAAAATATAGTCGATGTGTATATCTGAAAGGAGGTATACCATGAAATCAAACTACATAGAACAAACAATTCCGTTTAAAGCGGGTGATGATCTGCAGTGTAATCTTGTGAATGTGAAAGCAGAAGAACGCCCTCCCAAGGGTCCGGTCCTGGTGGTCCATGGTGCTGGAGTGCGCGGCAACATTTTCAGGGCGCCCGTAGAGACAAACTTTGTCGATTTCATGGTGCAACAGGGCTACGACGTGTGGTTGGAAAACTGGCGTGCCAGTATCGATATCGGGCCGAACGAATGGGACCTGGATCAAGCCGCAAAACATGATCATCCCAAAGCGGTGGAAAAAGTGGTGGAAGAGACCGGGTATGACGAAATAAAAGCGGTTATCCATTGCCAGGGCTCCACCAGCTTCATGATGTCGGCCGTGGCGGGACTCGTACCCCAAGTCAAAACCGTGGTCAGTAACGCCGTGTCGCTCCACCCGGTAGTACCCGATTTCTCCCGCTTTAAGCTAAACGTTGCCCTCCCCCTGGTCGCGCTCGGTACGCGATACCTGAATCCACAATGGGGGAATGAAGCAGAAGGAGTATTTCCCAAAATCATTCACGCCCTGGTGGAAGCGACCCATCACGAGTGTGATAACGGCGTCTGCAAAGAGGTCAGCTTCACGTATGGCAGTGGCTTCCCCGCCCTCTGGAGGCATGAAAATTTAAACGACGCCACCCACGAGTGGCTGCGCCAGGAATTTGCGGAGGTACCGATCCGCTTCTTCAACCACATCAAAAAATGTATAAAACAAGGCCACCTGGTGTCGTTTCAAAAGGATAAACAACTGCTGGATGACTATGTCTCAACGCCTCCAAAAACCGAGGCCCGCTTCTCATTCTTTTCGGGGGAGAAGAACCTTTGTTTCCTGCCCGAAAGCCAGATTCGCACTCATGAATATTTTGACAAACTGGAGCCCGGCCGACACACCCTGCACCTGCTGCCCGAATACAGTCACCTGGATGTCTTTATGGGGAAAAATGCGGCTCACGACCTTTTCCCACTGATTGCGGAAGAACTCGAAAAATAACACAAGAAAACGAGGATCGATTTATGGGAGTACCGAAACGAATCAAACGATACGAGGGACAACATGCGCTTGTCGACGGCATCCCCTATGTGATGCCGATTAGCTGCGTGGATTCACCGGCCCTCTTCGCGGGTTTCCAGATCAATGCAGACAAAGCTAAAAAATTTCTCCCGGGGAATGAGCTCCATCCCTTTCGGCTCTGGAATGGCAAAGGGCTGCTGCTGATCACCGTGATCAACTACCTGGAAACCAGTATTGGCAAGTACATCGAGTTCAGTATTGCTATTGCGTGCACCCATGGACGAAAACCGGCGCCCCGAATGCTTCCCGGCCTGTTTATGGGGCACTACGGAACCGGGCAGTATGTGATTGACCTGCCGGTGAGTTCTGAAATTTCGGTGAAGGGCGGAAAAGGAATCTGGGGGATGCCGAAGCACCAGGCTAAGCTGGACTATGAAGTGACGGATGAAATCGTCAGCAGCCAGTATGAAAAGGATGAGCAATTCGCTATGCGCATTGAAATTGACCGTCCTTCGAGGACCTGGATTCCGATCAACGTGGGTGCCACCAACTACTGCCAGTTCCGCAATATGCTGATGGCCTCTTACATCTATTTTAAAGGGAAAGCAGGTATGAACCTTTTCGGCAACGCCAATGCGCGGCTGTATATCGGGGACCATCCCAAAACGGCGCCCCTGCGCGAGCTCGAAATTGACGGCGACGCACTCCTCACCATGTTTATCCCTGAAGCAAACGGGATCCTGGATGACCATATGGAAACCTGGTTTTTAATCCATGATGAACCGCCCGAAAAAATGCCTGAGGGGCTGGAGAGCGTAGTTAACCTGGGCCTTGACGAAGAATGGCTTGAACCACCGTCAGAAACAGATTACGAACGATACAGAATTTAACTATTCGCTAATCCAAACAGGAGCAGGTATGAAGAAACTATTATTAAAGATTAACAAGGGCATTTTGTTCGCTTGTGTATCGATGTATTTCGGTACGGGATGGTCACTCGTATTTTTCCAGTTCCCCTCGGCCGAAGGTCTCACTCCCGACACCTACTATGACCAGTTTGTACCCCAGGTGACCCGGGCCACCGACTTCTTTACGATCATGACGATGGTAATGATGGTATCAGCGATTATCATGATCATAGAACACTGGAAATCGGTGAAAAAATGGTTCCCGATTGGCGTCCTTGCTGGAGTAATTGTAGCAACGCTACTGACCATGACCTACATTTTTCCCTATAACGAGCAAATGTCGGAAGGTATTAGCCAGATGGCTCAACTGCAGGAGGTGTTAAGCAAATGGATGCGTCTGAACGTTGTACGGGTCTCCATCTGGACGTTTGAATGGCTATGCATGCTGCTCTATTTCCTAATCGATTTCAAAGAAGACCGATAATGGTAATAGGAACATGGAATTTTATCCCGACATGAAATTCGCAGCCTATTTTTTCTTCTACTGCTACATCGGCCTGGTGCTTATTGCCGGATTCTGGGGCGCGTTCCTGGGAGCCGATTTTGATCACCAGATGCTATTCAACCTGGACACCGGCACGCTATCAGAATATACTCGAACCAACATGTTGAGCCAATACCGCTTTTTGCGGGCTATGGAATTCGGCTATGGGCTCTTCGCAATCACATTTAGAAAAGAAATATTCTCTATCCAAAAGTACAACCGGTTGTTCCTAGCCATCATGCTTGCGGGAGTACTTGCCCGGGTGGTGTCCCTGGTGGATGAGGGCTCACCGTCACTATTATTCTATTTCTTCCTGGTATTTGAATTTATCGGGGTGATCGTCATCTACCTGTACTTCAACAAAAAGTCCAAAGCAACAGTAGCTAGTAAATAAAAACTAACTAATCCTGGAATCCATGGTCTATCGCAATTATCTGAAAATTATTCTAAAAATAATCGCTGTTCTCACCATTATCAGCGGGCTGGTTCAAATGTTTGTGCCCGACTTTGTTCTTGGCATGATCGGTGGGGAGATTACCGGCTCCACGCTGCACTTTTTTGGCATCATAGGCATGTTTATGGTGATGTTTGGTGGACTCCTGCTTCATGCCCTCAGTGGCGACCGAAAGCTGCCGGTGGCCGTGCTCTGGTGTGGCTTACAAAAATTTGGAGCTGCGGTGGCCGTAAGCCTGGCCGTGGGTCGCGGACTGTTATCATGGCTTGCACTCGGGGTAGCAGGTTTCGACCTATTATCGGGCGTGCTAATTATGATGCACTGGTATGCAATTAACAAATGATGTTAACCTGACAAACAACCTGGATTATGAATTCACCAGAACACACGGTTGCCGGAACTCCTCCTGAACGTTACAGCGGTCCCAAACGCTCTTTGGTGCTGGCCGGTGGCGGCATGCGAGTAGCCTACCAGGCGGGCGTAATCCGGGCGTTGCTGGAAGAAGGACTTTACTTCCACCATGCGGATGGCACTTCCGGGGGGACCATGAACCTGGCGATGCTGCTTTCCGGGCTCACCCCGGAGGAGATGGGAGATCGCTGGCGGACGCTTGATGTCAAGAAATTCGTATCCATGCTGCCGTTCGAGGAATATTTGCGCCTCCACAAAACGAAAGGGATGGGAGATGCCGACAGCATCATCAACAATGTCTTTCCCCATCTGGGTATCAACGTGGATAAAATTCGTGCTGCGAAAGGAATGGAGGGTACATTTAACGTATGCAACTATACCAACAAGACCAACGAAGCAATTCCTCATACGGAAGCTGCCCTGGAACTGCTGGTCGCGGGGATATCGCTGCCCATTTTTATGCCGGCCGTGGAGTACCAGGGCAATGAGTACATCGATTCGGTTTGGATCAAAGACGCAAACCTTATGGAAGCAGTTAAACGGGGTGCCGAAGAAATTTGGCTGGTGTGGTGCATCGGGAATCACGGGGTGTATAAAGACGGCTTTTTCGACCAATATGTGCATATGATCGAGATGAGTGCCAACGGGGTGTTGTTTGAGGAATTTGATCGCATTTATGAAATAAATGAACGCATTAAACGGGGAGATTCTCCCTATGGACAGACGCAGCCGATCAAGCTCCATGTTATTAAGCCGGAATATCCGCTTCCCCTGGATCCTGATTTCTTTTTCAATCGAATTGATGCCTCTACCCTGGTAAGCATGGGCTATGCTGACACCTCACGTTACCTGGCGGATTATGACCAAGAAGGCATTGCCTTTACCCCGGCCGCCACGCGCATGAAAGATCCCGAGCCAGGCATCGCTTTTCGCGAAAAGATGGAGGGCTGGTTTAGCCTTGATGCTAACGACCCTGAGGAGGGAGCTTGCAAGGGGGAAGAGCAAAACAGCCGCCTTTCGCTAAACGGTTCCATCTACATTCATGACCTGCGAGAATTTATGCAGGATGCAAGGCACAGCGGCACCATGGCAGGCCATATAAATTTTGCCCCGTTCGATGATTTTCTGCCGGCCAAAACCGGCGTATTCAACCTGTTTGTAGAACACAAAGACCCGGAGACCGATATAAAGTGGATGATCTATGAAATGGAATTTGAGCACGAGGGGAAGCCGTACTACCTGGCTGGGAAAAAAGAGGTGCGGGATGATCCGGGCTTCGACCTCTGGGAGGACACCACCACATTAAACGTCCAGCTGCATGAAGGGAGTGATATCAATGGACCGGTTGTCGGTGCCGGAGTCCTCAAATTGTCCAAAGAGGAACTCGTTAAATTGCTCAGGACATTGCACCCTATTAATGCTCAGAGTAGTGCCGAACGTTTTAATCTTGTGGCTAATTTTGGAGCATTCTTTCTGGGAGAATTGTGGGAGACTTACAAAAATATGAGAATTCGTGGGCCAAAAGGGTTTTCATGGCCCCGTTATTCAAAACCTATAGCAATAATAGTTGCATTAGCGGGCCTCACGTTGCTGGCTTATTACCTTTTTTTCGCATAATTAATTCAAAAAAAATTAGGCAGTTATTATGGCACTGGAGATAAAGAAAGATTGGGAAATGCCGGATGCGGAATATTTCCATACAGCAAACAAAAAGACGGGAATCTGTGTCCATCACACGGTTGGCGGCACGGCTCGATCAACTTTTAACTGGTGGAATCAAGACTCGAGCATGGTGGGCACGGCCTTTATCATTGATCGGGATGGCTCGGTTTACAACGTTTTTGATCCCAAATGCTGGGCATGGCAGTTTGGGCTGCCGTGGGACTACGAAGACAAGATCGCATTTGAAAAACGGTTCATCGGTATAGAGCTGGCCAGCGAGGGTGGACTGCTGGAGGATAGTGGCAAGTTTTACTGTTTCGACCGCATCTCCCCAAAAACCGAAAAGCCGGAGGCGGAGGTCTTTGATGCCGGCTCCAATTACCGCGGGTATCGCTACTTTGACCGCTATGAACCGGCGCAGATCGATTCGCTTGTGGAGCTAATCAATTATCTCTGTGATGAGTATGATATTCCGCGCCGGGTGCAGGCCGACCAAACAAAGTATTTCGGCGAAAAGCTGAAGGATTTCGAGGGCATCATCGGTCACACAATGGTGCGAAAAGATAAATCCGATCCCGCACCGGTACCTGAACTGTGGGAACGACTGATTAATGAATGCAACCTGGAGACGGTTGGAGATCAAGAGGTTGATAATAGAAGTGGTAATGGAGATACTGAACCAAGTGAAGCTATGGGACAACAAGAAATTGACGAGCTATTTAATCACAATGTCCGTGAACTCAACAAGATGGATGTGGCTGCCGGCAGCATGGTAAAAGGTCTGATCATGGAGCTGGAACGGGGCGACCGCAACACCTACATCAAACTCAGGGATGCCGAAGAGGATGGACATACTATCTGCTATGACTTCCTGGAAGGCGACAAGAGCCTGGTGAAAAGAATCGGGGGTGCCCTGGGGTTCAAAAAAGTAACAAAGGATACGCTGGAGGTTCGCCATGGATAGTTTAAAAACGGGACTTATCATTGTAAGCATCATTGCCGGGTTGCTGGCGATGGGGATGTCATACTTCCTGGGCCGCCAGATCAACCAGGAGGAGATACAGCGGGCCCAGCTCGAAATGCAGCAACTGCGGGCGTCACGCGATTCCATAAAAGCGATTGCGGCACTCAAAGATTCGCTGCAGTCGATGTTAAGCCAAGAGGTGAAGCAGCTGCAGTCGGAGGCTAATAGGCTGCGGGGCGAAGTACAGAATCTGGAGGAGCAGCGCAAAGAAGATCAACTGACCGTCCGTACTATCCGGAAGAAAGAGGAGCTGCAAAATCGCCTGGTGAAGACGTTCCCGGAGATGGCACAATCGGACTGGGGCGTAACAGATGTCTACAACGAAGAACATGATGTGAGCGTAGAATACCTGCTTGTGCCGCTCTGGTTCAGCGAAACGTTTATCATTGACCATCAAAATTCGGAGTCCTACAAAAAACAGCGTGATAAACTTTTTGCGGTAGATTCACTGCATCAGCAGGTGGATGTGTTGCAGGACAGCCTTTTTGTGCTAGAACGCCAAAAGGCGGAAGCCTATAAAACGGGTTATGATGATGCCTATTCCAAATATGAAGATCTGAATGAAAAGTACATCAACCTGCTGGAAAAGCCACCCTCGGTTAACCTCGGCCTCCCCAAGTGGGGAGTTATCGGCGCCAGTGTGGGAGCCGGGGTATTAATTGGAACCCAAATAAAATAGTTGGCAATGATGATTTAATCATTCCCTTTGGTTGGTTATCAAAATTTAAAAAACAGCTTTATATACGGGCGACAGACGGCTTGTGAGTTATTCGGGGTTGGGATCTGATACATCCGATTCCTCTTAATCATAACCGCAGGTAAATACTTGAGCCATGATTCAACCATTCTTTTTAAAGCTGATTTATATCGGAGTTGTACTACTTGTATCGTTAATTCCCGCCTATCTGCTATATCGAACATTACCAGGCGATGCAAGAGCAAAAGGAACCCTCAAAGGCATAAGGTTTAAACTGGGCGGTGCTTTTGCGGGCTATTTTGTCCTCGTACTAACCATCTTTGTGTTACTTCCACCTGAAATTGAATCTGCCCAAAAGGCTGAGAACAATCAATATGCACTATGGACACTCCACGCAGATTACCGTTTTTCAGATGACAGTGGATTTGGGAATCTACTCAAAATCGAAACGGACAGAGAAAATCCTGAAACGGATAACGGTCGCCTCAAATATCGTCTGGTTGGACAAAAAGTGAACGGTGAGTGGAAATTCCCGGATATTTATGTAGGACATGAAAATTATAGAAATGAAGACATCTTTTTAGACAGGCTCAGCAGGAAGAGAGATAGTATCAGAGTCAATCGCGAAGAAAAGACAATCAAGGTTACTAAACCGATCATTCTAAAGAGAAAAAATCAATAAAATCATTAGGAGGAAAAACAATGTTTTTCACAAAAGATGCTATAAATAGTTTGTCTTTAACAATATTGGTATTGTTATTTGTGCCCACAATTTTCGGGTTCAAACCAGAAACAGAGAATAACTCAGTAGTAGCTAAAGAGAGCAATACTGTTGTTTCCCCTTTATATATCCAGGATGCATATCATGGAACTATCAAATTTGAGATGAAGGATGGTTCTCACATTACTCCTTTTGGCGTGGAGGTGATTGTCAAAAACGGAGACAAGGTCGTCGAAAGAGTATCGACTAATAACAGTGGAGAATATTACCTGGAGAACCTGGAAACGGGTGAATATAAAATGACGGTTCAACACAAAGGATCGACCATATATTCTGATTCCCTGGTTATCACGCCGTCGACACCGGAAAACTTGGGAAGCACCATCATCGACATTCAAAATATCGAATAGAGACGGGGTATCTTTAAACTGCCTCATTTAGAGATCACAGGCTTAAGTCGGGTTCCCGAACCAAGCTGTCCTCCAGCTTTTCCCGGCAAGTAGTTTCATTATAAAAGCGTTACCACTTGCCGCTTGTCGCTGAGTTTGTTACCATCGAAAATCAATTGTTGATTTGTAATTAGGGAACAAGCTCAAAATCGGGAGAATATATGTTAAAGATCGGATTCGTGGGATCGGGATTCATTTCACAATTTCTAGCTAAATCGATGCTCTCTGTCCGGGACCTTGAACTGGCGGGAGTGCTCAACCGAGGCGGTGCCGAGGAGCTGGCCTCATTTGCCAGGGGGCAGAACCTTGGTGACTGCCAAGTCTATGACTCTATCAGGGAGCTGTGTCAAAACTGCGATGTCATTGCCATATTTGCTCCCAACTTTGCGCGTGTGGAAATTGTGGAGCAAATTGCCGATGCCGTAAAAAGTGGGGTGGAACTAACGGGGGTTATTGCTGAAAAGCCACTTGGGCGCACCGTTGAAGAAGCGCGCCGCCAGGTAACCCTTGCGAACGAATGCAACCTGCTGACAGCCTATTTTGAGAACCAGGTGTTTATGCCGGCCATAACAAACGCCCTGCAACAACTTGAACCGCAACAGAAGGCGATGGGGCCGTTGACCCTGGCACGAGCAGGTGAGGAACATGCAGGTCCACACAGCAGTTGGTTTTGGGATCCGCGCAAGCAGGGCGGCGGAGTTCTTTCCGATATGGGCTGCCACAGCATTGCGGTTGGATGGTATGTGCTTACCCCGGAAGGACAACCGCTTGACTTCCTGGAACCTGTGGCCGTTTCTGCGGATACCTCCCTGCTAAAGTGGGGACAGCCAAAATACCGGGAAAAACTCAAATCAAATTTCGGAGTCGACTATGAACAGTTTCCTGCGGAGGATTTCGCTACAGGTATCGTTACCTTTCGCAACCCGGAAACCGAACAGCGGGTTAAAGCCCAGTTTACGGTCTCCTGGATGTATGATAAGCAGGGGCTCCGCCTAAACCTGGATGCGCTCGGTCCGGGCTATGCGCTGGAGATGAACTCCCTGGACTCCCCTTCCGAAATATTTATCGGGGATGAGGCTGCCGAAGCGATCGCGGATTCTGAACTTGCCCTGGAGAAGTCGACAGCATCGCGCGGTCTGCTAACCATACAACCCAATGAAGCTGACCTGTACGGCTATACCGGCGAACTGGTAGATATGCGGGACCGTTTCAATGAAGGCCGGGATGCGACCTTAAGTTGGGAGTATGGTCTGCAGATTACACGCCTGGTGCAAGCGGCCTATCTAGCCGCAGAGCGCGGAGAAACGCTTGATCTTACGGATCCCGAAGTTAATGAAGAGCTTGAAAGCTATAAATCCTTGATCGCCCAGGGCAAGGGAGCGGATATTCTGTATCCATAGGAGTTCTTCCTTGAAATATCAGTTGAAATCGGCGGGAATATTGAACGCAAAGTGAGCGCCTTCTTTATTCTTGACATCCATTTCTGCGTCTAGCTGACTTCGGAAGGTGTCGACGAGCATCAGGCCCAGCGAGTTCTGCATCTTTTCACGATAGTTTTCCGGCAGCCCCTTCCCGTTGTCTGCCACTACCAGATGGTAATCTTTTTCACGTTTTTTGAGACGTATTTCCAGCATTCCCCCATGGTTATTAAAAGCGTGTTTAAAGGAGTTGACAACAAGCTCATTGATTAGCAGTCCACACGGAATTGCCTGATCGATATCGAAGTGCACATCATCGATATCAAAGCGCAGTGTTATGTCGGAATCGCTACCGGCAAATGTTGATTTCAAACTCTCCACCAGTTCTTCAATATAGGTTTTCATCCCGATATCAGTCACCTGGGTCGTCTGGTAAAGTTTATCGTGCACAAGAGCCATGGACTGTATTCTGGACTGGCTATCACGAAGCACCTTTTGGGCCTCCTCGTTTAACGAGCTGTCCATCTGCAATTCAATAAGGCCAGAGATAATTGCCAGGTTATTTTTTATACGATGATGGATCTCTTTGAGAAGAATATTTTTTTCTTCCAACGCCTTACTAATCTCCTTTGTCTTGGTTTTTACCCTCATTTTCAGTGAGATAATCCAGCCAATCCCCAACAAGGTGATAATGATACCGATTACTCCTGCCAGGATCAGGGCATACTGGGTAATGCCAAGTGTTTTAAGATCAGCCGGGGTACGCAAAAATATTTTGTAGACCCCTTCCTTTAGGTTATCCGGGCTGTAGACACTCAAAACGCCGGTGATATCTACCCGGTCCCCTACACTGAGAGTTTCAAAATCAAACTCCTGGTAATTATGGTGAAAATTAGAGACGTAAACAAAAATGGACTGTGCCAGGCTGTCGGACGGTGTAATTGTAATATACTTGCCGTTATATCTCGTACCCTTGCCGGTGATGGTTCCCTCTCCTCCCACCAGCATCCCTTCATACCTGGGCATATCGGCAAGAGCTTTTTTGATGGGAACCCGGGGCAGCGGCTCTGACCCTTCATACACCTCGTACTCAAGTACATTAATCTCTGTCAAACCAAAGTATTGCTGAACCACACCCCTTGCTACAATACTGTCACCGGGGGCAAATGGAGTTTCAACTGAGTTTGAGAAAATAGAAAAGCCCGATGAATCATTCTGAATAAAACACTGCAGGTACACCTCATGCAGAAGACCGGTACCTATATTGGCTCTACCCGTGACCTTTACAGTGTCCCCCAGCAGGTCAATCTGACCATCACCATCAGCATCGGCTCTTATCTCGTAGAAAGTTGTGAAATCAGAATTGGCAGATGACTGAGCAAAGAGCGGAGAACGCCCTGCCACAGTATAAAATCCAGAAAATAAGATTATAATAGTCAGAACCTGCTTGTACGTAATTTTACCAGAACAATATATCATCAACTAAACGTCTGCTTTTTGCTATAACCAACCAATTATACTTTGATTACTGTTATACCCAAAATTTTTCATCCAATTAAACAACTTCGTATAGCCGGGATTCATTCACTTTTTTGCGGTAACAAGTAATATTGGTTAATTTTGCAATGCTTTAAAGGGATTTTGTTTTGAAATCAGAGATGAGTAACGGTCCCCATAATAAGTCAGCAGTAAAAGGCCTGTTCTAATATTAACAGAAAAATAGATTGGTCAGTTAATCCACAAAGTGAGATACCACAATAGGCTTTTCTACCTACTTTAAAATTTAGGTGTTTTACGTGTTTCGGTTTTGTAGTCATTTAAAGAATATAGTCCAGACTCTTCAAGCAGTACTTTAACAACTTGATTTCTGAATAAGATACAACACAGAATTTGTGTTTGGCAGCATTTATGAGGGGCTAGAAAGTGCCACACAAGTAAATAGATCTCACAACAAAAAGGCCATTGAAAAGTAGCTCAGAAGCGGCTCAAAGCACTCTATACCCGCCTGGCAGGCTACCTATTTATCATCAGATCAGAAGAGTTGTGGCCGGCAACGATACGATCAAAAATTAACATGCAAAAGAAGAATATACTGGTAGCAAACTTTCACAAAATTTTTAGAGATGGTATTATATCCATGCTCGAAGCTACCGAGGAGTTTAACGTACTGGAGGCAGCATCTCAAAAAAAAGTGATCGAATTATGTAAAAAGGAAACAGTTGATATAATCATCCTCGACAACAAAAGCTCTGTAATAAAAAGTATACCCCTCATCAGTAAAATAACATCAGACTTCCCCAGTACCAGGGTTCTTACTTTGCTGACCAATATAGACCGGGCTAATATCAGGCAGCTGCGCCAGGAAGGGGCTTCTGGATATCTGTTGAAAAAATCGGGACGTGAGGAATTACTGCAGGCGGTTAATACGCTCCTGGATGGTTCCACCTATGTCTGTGATGAAATTACCCTTTCGGTTATGCGAAACCTGGATGGCAATTCTTCCCCCCCGGAGACTCAACAAGAAACACATTCCCTTACCGATCGTGAGCTGGAGGTGCTTGCACTCATCGTAAATGAATACACCAATCCCGAGATTGCGGAAAAGCTTTCGATAAGTGTACGGACGGTGGATGCTCACAGGCGTAACTTATTACAAAAAACCGGAGTCAGGAATACAGCCGGCTTGGTGCGCCATGCTTTAAATAAAAATCTGCTGGATTAATTCCCACCATTCTCTGTTTGTCTTACCTCAAGAAAGGCTTGTTAACCACGTTGAATTCTCTTAAAATTCCATGTGTGGGAATGGTGACATGTATGCAGCCTTGGCTGTATAGGTGGAGATAATATTGTTGTGGCGACAACCTGCATTTATCACCTGTAATCTCCATCAATTACGTTTATGCAGTTACGCCACTTCTCTGTGAGGGAGGCTATGATGCCTAAAAAACTGACAGCATTTTCCATAACCTTTATTTACCTGGTTGTGGCTACCCTCTGGATCGCTCTTACCGATTTTGCCCTTGGTTATTTCATTTCAGATCCGGGACCCCTGACCATTTTTCAAACCTATAAAGGGATCGCATACATTATTGTCACTTCGGTGGGATTGTACTGGCTTATCAAGAAGCATGACAAGCAGCTGAATATTAAAGAGGAGAAAATTAAAAAAAACATAGACATCCAACAGAGGGAACGTAAATATGCGGAGCAAAGGCTACAAGAGTCAGAAAAGAAATACAGGCTTCTTTTTGAGCAAAATCCGCAGCCGATGTGGATTTACAACCCTGAAACCCTGGCATTTGTCGAGGTTAATCAAGCAGCAATCTCCCACTACGGATACACCGAGGAGGAGTTCAAGAACATGACGATTAAAGATATCCGCCCCGAAAGTGATATCCCGGCCCTTCAAAAAACACTTACTGAAGTAATGGGTGAACACAGATATGGACAGGAATGGACTCATCAAAAAAAAGACGGAACCGTCATCAGCGTGAGTATCTCTTCAGGACCAATCGAATTTGAGGGAAATCAATTTCGATTGGTGGTGGCCAAGGATATTACAGAACAAAAGAAAGCGGAAAAACAGCTGCTTAATTCTCTTATTGAGGGAGAAGAGCGGGAACGTAAACGCATTGCCAAAGAGCTGCATGATGGACTGGGGCAATATCTAAGTGCTTCAAACATGAATTTTGAGGCGATCAGGGAGGATATCGCCGACCTGCCGGAGAAACGGGTTAAACAGTTTCAAAATGGAATTAATTTACTCCAGGCCGCTATTGGGGAGACGCGCAACATAGCCCACAACCTCATGCCAAGTGCGATAGAAGATTATGGTCTTGAACTGGCTGTGCGTGCACTGGTAGATCATCTACGGAAAAGCAGTGATATTACATACAGCTACAGTTCCAAGCTGGAAGGATTAGCGCTCAAGCAGCAAACCCAAATTAACCTTTACCGGGTCATCCAGGAAGCGCTGAGCAATGCGGTTAAACACTCCCAATGCCAAAAAATATCTCTGCAACTTTATAAACATGATAATATCATAACCTGTATGATTGAGGATGACGGTGTAGGGTATAACATTAACAGCTCTACAGAAAACCGGGGAATGGGAATCAGGAGTATGAAAACCCGGATTGACACTCTGTCCGGAGATATCGAATTTAATAGTGTCCCCGGTAAAGGGATGTCAATACTGCTTGAGCTACCCGTATCATCAAATATTAAAACCCAGGAGTAGCACCATGGCTACAATTCAAATCATGATTGCTGATGACCACAAAATCATTAGGGACGGCATCAAATCCATGCTGGAAAACAAGCACGGTTTTGATATTGTTGCTGAAGCCACCGATGGCGAAGAGGCGATTGCACAGTGCGCTGACACGGGGATTGACCTCATCATCATGGATGTCAATATGCCGGGGAAAAATGGAATCGAAGCAACCCAGCATATCAAGAGAAAATATCCCGAGATCAAAATATTAGCCCTGACTATGATGAAAGAGGATGAGCATATTCGCCAAATGATACAGGCCGGGGCTTCGGGTTATATTTTGAAAAATTCGGGTAGTGACGAGCTTGTTGAAGCAATTGAAAAGGTAATGGACGACAAACACTACTTCAGCAGCGATGCCACCTACTCTGTTATGATGGACCTGGTGGAAACGGGAGGCAAGAAAAAAAAGTCGGGGGATCCCACTGATCTTACCGACCGTGAGCTGGAAGTGCTTGAGCTTATCACTCACGAATACACCAACCAGGAAATTGCCGAAGAGCTTACCATCAGTGTCCGAACGGTTGACGCACATCGACGAAATATACTGCAAAAAACAGGTGCCCGTAATGCGGCCGGGCTGGTCCGTTTTGCTTTGGAAAACAATCTGTTCGACTAAATACACCTAGGTGCATTTACCTACTTTAATTTAGCATATTCCCTCTATACCACCCTTCCCGTGGAATACCTACATTTAATTTTGCTTACAACTGTCGGGGGTGAGCTTCCAACCTCGCAGTTCATAGTTTTTATCCTGTTCAAGCTGCGCAGAGCTCGGTATCAACCTTATTAGAACGGACCGATTTATTAATTGAAATAATGATGAAAATTCTACTCATTGGTGAAAAAAATGAACTAAATGATACAGTCGTGGATGTTCTTTCCACTCAGCCCGATTTCAGTGTCGAAAGTTGTCCCCCTTCAACATTTCCCGAAAAGTTGGGCAATGGTGCAGCGAAAGACCTCGATATTCTGATTGCCGATCTGACAGCTTTTGATACAAAACCTGTGGAAACGATAATCAATCTTAAAAAACTTGGGCTGGATTGCGCGCTTCTTGCCGTTCATGTTTACACCTCCGCTCATTTTATAGAACCTTTGCTAAAGGCCGGTGCCCAAGGATACCTGCCCTCGGCCACAACAAAAAAAGAGATGATGGAAGCTATTGAGAAACTGTCCCATGGGGATAAATACCCGTTATTTTAACTTATCCCCTTCTTCTTGCCCATTCAGACAAGCTTATCAAGCCTATTCTGCTTAACCCCCAGTGTAATGTTTTCTGCATAGCTTAAAGAATAAAAGAACTGAATTTAACAGGTACCTCACTGGTGGGAACTCTAAGTTTTAATGAGACTAAGAAACTAAAAGACACCCTTAAACAAGGAGGTCGCAAGCTGGTAAAACCGACTCTTTGCTAAGTTACCTCATATGGCCTTCTGGACCACTAGCATAAACCTTATAAATATACCCATCTGAAAAAAAGAAAGGATCATTTATAAATACATCGCTATACTAGGGTAAATACTGATTAGTGATTTAGGTTGTTTACCCTATGTACATTTTCTTTCAAATGGCTTACCCTTTCTAAGATACAATATTAAAAAGATTAAGAGGTTTGCACCTGCAAGAAACTGTAGGATGCTAAAATTATTTCATCTACTATTTTATATATTATTATATGTTGAAAGGTACAGCTAACATACTCATTGCAATCAAAGAGCAACTCATTGCAGAAGGGATCAAGGCTTTACTTGAACGTAAGCTTGACTGTAATAATTTTCTGTCTGAAATAGAAAATGAGGAGCAGTTGCTGGCATTTTGCAAAAAGAAAAACATAGATATTATCATACTTGACATGGACTGTCGGGAGATAAGTTGTGCTCATTTTATTCAACAACTGTCTTCCAGGGAAGCTAAGGATGTTCCGGTATTGCTTATTACCAAAGGGGATAATAAACGTGAGCTGCAAAAAGCCGTCGCTGCAGGTGCCAAAGGAGTGGTGCTAAAAAGTTCAGGGATTGACAACCTGTGTAAAGCACTCCAAAGCATTAAAAAAGACGGGTACTTTTTCTGTGACAAAGCGGTCTATAAACTTGTCCACAACTACATTGACAGCAATGAGACGAATATTGACAGCAAGGGTGAGCTTTTAACTGATCGAGAACTTGAAGTCCTGGAATTGATCTGCCAGGAATTTACCAATCGCGAGATTGCTGAAAAACTACAAATAAGCGTTCGAACCGTTGATTCCCACAGAAGCAACCTCCTGAAAAAAACCGATTCAAAAAATACTGTAGGCCTGGTTAAATATGCCTTTAAAAACAATCTTGTCGATACCTCCTGATTCACCGACCGGCCAGTGAAAAGCATTTCTTTGGTTTGGCATCTATTTCTCTTAACATGGGTACTATATAAATATTTACTCCGCTTATTATATGTTGCACTTGTTTGGCTAGTTCCACTCAAGGCTTTTATCGCCGTCATTCAAATAAGTCACCTCTATTAACGACGGTAACCAAAGTTGTATTCATTACCAAGATTATGCCCATACTATTTATTGGGAAAACAAATTTAAGAAATGATTCTATAAAAGAGCTTATACGGGCCAGGGATGGTAATGACGTCAATCACATTGATCCTCAACAACTAACCGCATTTGTCAATAAGAACAGTGGTAATAAAAATCGTTATCAAACTATAATCATAGATTTGCATTCCTTTGCGTTACCCCCTTTAAAAGTCATTTCCCTTATCAGAGACTCTGTTAAAATTAAGCGTTTAATTGTTATAAACGGTCCGGGCCAAGAATCAAAATTGGAACCGATTATTAAGAACCGAACAAATTATTATCTGCCCCATAATTTTGAAATTGAGGAATTATTCAAGGCATTGGAAAAGCAGCTCCAGTAACAATTAAAGAGGGCCTTGAAAAACCGGTATTTTCTTCAGGTCAAAGCCTGATCGAATTCGGAACCGAAGTTTATAACCCATAAAAAAAGATTTCGAATTCGCGAAAATGCCAACATTGGGCAACACAACAGTTTTGCAAAGGCCTCTTAAAGTACCTATGAAATAATCTCTTCCTCGTAGGTGAAAACACCCCCTTTAACAATTAGGTTGTTTGTCTGATTCTAACTTCTGAAATAATCCTTACACTTTCTCGTGATTAGAAAAGGGGAAGATCTACAGACTAATCTACCAAATGGCCATCTCCCCTTGTCATTAAAATAAAAAATCAGATGCATCATAAGATATCTACAGGCATTCGGGGGCTGGATGAAATTTTACTCGGTGGTTTTATACCCAACCGCTCCTACCTGCTGCAGGGCGGACCCGGCAGCGGAAAATCAACGATCGCTTATCACTTTTTACAACAAGCGGCATCAAACGGTGATAAGGCACTGTTCATAACGCTCGGAGAACCGGCCGAAAATGTTAAAGAAAATGCGAAACAAGTTGGCATAGATCTTTCGGAAGTAGAATTCCTGGATCTCACGCCCAGTGCCAACCTGAGTGAAGCTGCTAAAAGCTATAATGTATTCACTTCCACAGAGGTTGAACAACAGCCCATAATTGAGGCGATCACGGATGCTGTTGAAAAGCATAGTCCCAAACGGGTCGTCTTTGACTCCATCACCATGCTTCGTTTTTTAAACCGGGATGCTTTTCAGTATCGCAATCTCGGCCTCTCTTTAGTGAAATATATCGCCCAACAAGAAGCCACCATGCTGATCATTTCCGAATCAGCTGAACATGTTTCAGATCAGGATTCCGTATTCTGGGTGGACGGGGTTATCAACGTTCAGTATTCTCCGGGTTGGCGAAAGCTGGAGGTGTCCAAATACCGGGGGTCAGACTTTATGCAAGGTACACACGCTTTTAAAATTTCGGGAGAAGGGTTGGAAATTTACCCCCGCCTGCAGCCGAATAAATATGAACGGCATTTTGAAGAGGAAGTTCTTTCCTCCGGTATTGATGAAATTGACAACCTGCTTTACGGAGGCCTTGAAAAAGGAACAACGACCCTTATCACCGGGGCCAGCGGGGTTGGCAAAACCAACCTGGGAATCCAATTTATGAAGGAGGCGGCTTCCCGTAACGAACGCTCAGCAATATACACCTTCGAGGAGTCAAAAGAGCTGATCCGCCGCCGTTCCAATGCGATCAATATCCCGGTCGACGAAATGATCAGGGAGGGTAATTTAAAAATCGTTCCGGTAGAACCGCTCTCATATTCTCCGGATGAATTTGCCAGTATGGTCCGCAAAGATGTGGAACAAAATGACACCCGCATGGTCATGATTGATACTATGGGAGGTTACGGCCTGGCAGTCAGGCAGGAAGATACGCTGGAACGGCTGCACTCTCTTTCCGTTTATCTCCAAAATATGGGGGCGACCACGTTACTGATTAATGAATCCCAGGATATTACGGGCAACTTGTCGACGACGAGTATCAATGCCAGCTACCTGGCCGATAATATTATTTTCCTGCGCTACCTGGAGATCAATGGCGAAATGAAGAAAGCAATCGGTGTACTAAAAAAACGGTTGAGCGATTTTGAAAAATCGATCCGGGAGTTCGTGATAACCTCTGAAGGTATAAAAGTAGGTCAACCTCTGACGAACCTGCGTGGCATCTTAAGCGGCGTCCCCGAATTTATTAAATAGCTACAATATGCAGTATATCACAAAAAAGTATGTGGCCTTCAACTGAACATTTTACTATGACAGCCTGCCGGGAGGAGAGCCCTGTCATTCTGCTGGCTGTGGCCAATAGTGAAGACCGCAGGTTGATTAAAAAATATCTGGGCGACGATTACGTCGTAACGGTGCCGGATGGCCTAATTATAGAACAAGCGTTCGATATCTGCATCGTGGATGACGCAATCATACAGCAAAATCGTAATGTTTTCCTTGCACATAAAGAAGAGGCAGCCCCGCTATTTCTCCCAATTTTGCTGTTATCAGACAACAAACGGAGGGTCAGATCCAACGCAACAGTGTTGGAGTTTGTGGATGACGTGATTCATATCCCGATCACCACGAGCCTGTTAAAGTCACGGATACAGCAACTGCTTCGTACCCGCCAGTACTCGTTAAAACTGAACCAAAAAAACCAACAGCTCGAGGAAAAGAACCGGCAGCTCCGTATTTACGAACAGGCTATCAACTCTACAAATGCCGGTGTCTTAATAACCGATGCCAACAAAGAGGACAACCCCATTGTCTTTTGCAACGAGGGGTTTAAAAATCTCACCGGGTATTCTGAAGAGGAAATCCTGGGACGAAACTGCCGATTTCTACAGGACCACGATCGCAGTCAGGAATCGATTAAAGAGATACGCTCAATTATAGATTCCGGTGACCAGGGAAATGTAATCATAAGAAACTACCAGAAAGATGGAACACTGTTTTGGAATGAACTGAGCATAGCTCCCATCACCGACAAAAATGATACAATCACCCACTTTGTGGGAATACAAAGAGATATCACACAGCTTATAGAGACCCAGCAAAAGCTGCAGGAAGAGAAAGAGCGGTATCGCCTGATTACGGAAAATTCCACGGATATGATCTCACGCCATGCCCCGGATGGCACCTATCTCTACGTTACGCCGTCATCGGAACAGCTCATTGGGTTTACCCCCGATGAACTAGTGGGGAAAAATGCCTATGAATTCTTTCATCCGGATGATATTCCAGAAATCGCTCAAAAACACAGCTTCATTTCCGCCAGCTCAAATTCAAACCCAATAACTTATCGTATTAAAACCAAAAGTGGCAGTTACAAATGGGTGGAAACAGCCAGCCGTACGGTATTGGACCCGCAATCAGAACGTTTGATAGAAATTCAGGCCAGCACCCGGGATGTCTCTGAACGCAAGGAGTATGAACATAAACTGGAAAAAGAGCGAAACCTGTTCAAAAAACTAACCCAATCCAGCCCGATCGGCATCGCCATTATTGCAACTGACGGGCAGATCTCTTTTGCCAACAACAAAGCAGAGCAGATTCTGGGCCTTACCAAAAGTGAAATTAAAGAGCTTACCTACAACGACCCAAAATGGAATATAACCGGGCTTGACGGTGAACCCTTTCCCGTAGAAAAGCTCCCTTTCCGGCAGGTTATGGATACCGAAGAAGCTGTATATGATGTGCGGCACGCCATTGAATGGTCCGATGGGCAACGAAAGCTTTTGTCAATCAATGCGGCACCGCTCACTGGTGCTGACGGGAGTATTGAAGGGGTTATTGCCTCACTGATCGACATCACAAAGCAAACAAAGCAGGAACGAAAGCTGAAAGAAGAACAAGAGTTCATCAGCACTGCTATTGAAAGCCAGCCGGGCATCTTCTTTCTGGTAAATGAAGAGATGGATTTTGTGCTCTGGAATAATGCCATGGAACAAGAACTTGGGTACAGTGGTGAAGAAATTGAACAGATGCACCCGCTGGAATTTTTCAAAGATACTGACCACTCTCTCATCCAATCCAAGATTGATGAAACTTTAAGATCCGGTAGTGCTGAAGTTGAGATAGAAATCATCAGTAAATCGGGGGAACCCATCCACTACTTTATAATGGGCACTAAACTCAAACGGGAGAATGGTACATTTATCATTGGGTCGGCGGTTAATACAGAAGAACGCGTTCGGGCGGAACGCAAACTCAGAGAAAGCGAACAGCGATGGGAGCTGTTGATTCAAAAGGATCCTAATATGGTGTTGTTGTCTGACAGGGATCGAATAATCAAGTTTATCAATCCTGCAGGCACGGAGCTGTTTGGCAAAGAAGATCCGGCAGAACTTATCGGCCGGCCCTGGTCAGATTTTCTCACCCTTGAAGATCAAGAGCTTAACAAGCAAAGAATAGAACGTGCCTACCGTGGAGAACACCTTGAACCCCATGTCTTTAAAGTTAAGACATGGGACGGGCGCGACCTCTACCTTGAACTACAGGGCGTTCCTATAGAATATCAAAATGAAAAGGTCATAATGACTGTGGGGCAGGATGCAACTGAGCGAATTAGGTACGAAAAAGAGCTTGAGCAATCGCTGGCAGAAAAAAACACCCTCCTGCAGGAAGTACATCACCGGGTAAAAAACAACCTGGCTGTCGTTTCCGGTCTGCTGGAGATACAAGCTGGTGATGTCGATAATGAGGAGATGAAAGAGGTATTAATGAATAGCCAGATGCGCATTCAATCCATTGCAAACGTGCATGAGCTTATCTACCAACAGGATGAACTCAACTATATAGATTTCAGCTCCTATATCCAACGACTGACAAAATCAACAGAGTCAATATATTGGAACAGGAAACTGGATCTTAAATTCAAGCTTGACCTGGAGCCGGTGATGATCAGCCTGGACCAGGCGGTACCCTGCGGAATGGTCCTCAATGAGCTGATCACCAATTCCATCAAACACGCTTTTCCCAGGCAAAAGGAAGGTACCGTTTCAATCGAACTCAGGAAGAATTCCAAAGAAGAAAAGGTACACATTGTCTTATCCGACAATGGGGTAGGAATTCCAGACACATATGATCTGAAAAAAGAAAAAACGATGGGGAGCACGATAATTGCTCTTCTTACACAACAACTCAAAGCCGACCTTAAATATTCGGGAACAGATGAGGGCTCCAGGTTTGAGCTTTCATTTTACAAAAAGGGATATTCGGGACCGCTGAAAAAGGTATAACAAATGAGCATTTAGAAGAATGGAAACTTTAGGAGGTTTAAACAATGCGGAATAATTGAAATCGGAATCCAATTTAATAGTTAATTACACGGAAACCATAATCCAGGGTAGAACCGCTGAACGCGTTAGTTAACAGTAAAAGTCAGTTTATGTTTTAACAATGTATAAGTATAAGTGACGGCGAAATAACATAAATCTACAGACTAATGGATGACCAACAGCATAGCAACGGGACCGAAAAAGCACCGATTCCCGGGGACGAACTGGAACGGGTGTTAAATTTAAGTGAGCTAGATCTCGACTACGGTAACCTCCAGGACAGCTTAGAAGACCTGAACAAACTAGCCGCTCATGTAGCGGGAACACAGATTTCGCTGGTCAACCTTATTGACTCCTACACGCAATGGTCAGTTTCCAACTATGGCATAGAGACCGGACAGTTACCCCGTGAAGAATCTGTCTGCCAGTATACAATTTTACAGAATGAGCAGTTCGAAGTTCCCAGTCTCAAAGCTGACGACCGTTTCAAAACTAAAGAGTATGTCGTCCATTCGCCCAACCTGGAATACTATTTTGGTATTCCCCTGACCACTCAGGAAGGCCATAACATCGGGGCGCTTTGCGTGTTGGATACCGAAACCAAGGAATTAACTCCTGAAAAAATCGAGTTGCTCAAAATAATAGCCAAGGAGATTGTAACGCGCCTCGAATCTATACACAAAATCAACGACCTGAGGCAAACGCTCAAAAACATTTCTGATCTCCCCAGAAAAGTACTCCACGACATACGGGGACCTGTGGGAGGGATAGTAGGACTTGCAGAAATAATAAAGAGTGAAGCCCAGGAAAAGAACTTCGATGACATCCTCGACCTTATCGACCTGATTAACAAAGGTGGACGGTCGGTACTGGAACTGGCCGATGAGCTGCTGAGTGCAAACTCCCAAAATGGCTCGAATAAAACGACAAAACCCAAGAAGTATGAATTTTCTACCATTCAACTCAGGGAGAAACTCCAGGAGCTCTTTGCTCCCCAGGCGACAGCTAAAGATGTTGAACTCAAAATCACATCCACAGGAGACCACCAAAAGCTCCCTTTCCCCAAGCAAAAGCTGCTTCAGATAATCGGAAATCTTATCTCAAATGCCATCAAATTTACCCAGAAAGACGGCCGGGTGTCTGTGACCCTACACCTGCAGGTAGCTGATGAAAAGCTATCAGACCATTCTCATCAGCTGCAGATAGTTGTCCGAGACGACGGGGTGGGTATGAGTCCCGAGCAAATCAAAAAGATTCAGGATGACACACAAAATCTGAAAAACGAATCTACAGAAGGAACTTTCGGAGAGAAAGGTTATGGGTTTGGAATCCAGCTTGTAAAACATCTTGTCAAAACGCTGGACGGTAAGCTGGAAGTTAGATCTCAAAAAGGCGAAGGGTCTACTATCAAAGTTTCAATCCCGATGCTACTGAAAAATGGCTGACCCTGGTTCACATTTCATCATTTGAATCAGGATGGGCTGGATTAAAGGATTAACAGGATTACTTCCTTACATCTTGCTCATCCTCCAATCCCGAAAATCCCGGTTCCAATTCTCATTCAACCTCATATCAGCCCAAACTCTACAACAACCTGTCCAGCCCCTCGCGAAGTCCACCCCTGGACTACGCAGAAACTTCGCGTAGACTACGCAAAAGTCTCGCGCAGGGTACGCAAAGGCATCGCGTAGGGTAGGCAGAGGCTTCAGAAACACCAAGCACTAATAATACGAGCCCTCCGAGTTGGTTACACGCAAAACCCGCTGTCGCAGGAAGGTGGACGCGTTGAAAGGGTTTACGAGGTTTTTTTAGATTTATGGCACTACCGGTTCAAGTTTGTAATCTGGACCGATAAAACACCAATCCAGTTGATAGCTCGTATGGCACAAGTTGCAAACTTGCGCCAGATAAGGGATCCCCAATCCAAGGTGTCGGCCAGCTGAATCAACGGGTGCCGGGGGTTGCAAACTTGCGCCAGATAATAGATATAAAACTGTGCTTTCCAAACGAATTCAGTCGCATAAGCAAAACCACCACCAAGGGCTCAATTTAGTTCAAAGAGTTTCCCTCCTTAATTATTAGGAGCCTGTTCCGACCACTGTCAAAAAGGGATTCAAGGGTGGGTCAACAGAAGGCTACAAATCAAATCCAAGTAAACCCAAGCAAATCTACCCTCATATTCCGGGTTCCCAAACCTTTATTCCGGAGTATCATACCGTCACCTTGTCGCCGCCCTTAGAGCCTTCCAGGGCCTATATAGTAAAGTAGACCACTTCAGGGTAGTGAAGCAGGGTACTTCAGGGAGGTAAAGTTACCTACTTCAGGGTAGTGAAATGGCCAACTTCAGGAAGGGGAATTAATGCGACAAAATGTCGCTCTGTGGCTGCAGCCATGTCCGGCGCGCTACGTCCAGGGCTCCAAATCTAGTTGACACGGAGCGTCGATTTCCTTCAGCCGCAGAAATTCTGAGTAAACGCTCTCCCAACGGTGGACTGATTTGGTTATTCAAAAAAGGAATACCGATGACGATGAAGGGAACTGTAACTTTTTGAGCAAGGAATCACTAATTAGGGCTTCCTCAGACCCTGTTTAACTAATGCTAGTCAATGGGTTCGTGGATTTTATATGCCAGCCTAGTGCAAGGTTTTCTCATCTGTAATCGAATTTCCCTGCATTTCACCAAGCCCATGAACAGTCTGGCACCCCCAATTTAGCACGAAGCTGTTAACGCAATTTGGTATGTTCATTTTTTGTATGACCAAAAAACGAACCAAAAAAGTCACCAAAAAATCCCAGATATTCTCGTTTTTGGGGATACCAGAGACCATCGCTTTTTTGCTCCGTTCGCTTTTAAACAAATTTATTGCAGGGATTTTCTGGACTTTGAGAGAGCCATCGTCCGGGAGTTATGTTTTTTCAAGCATGAATCAGACTTTTTTGAGTAAGGCCTAATTACCAAGCTCATACTCTATCAGCAGCGAATCTGCCTCCCCCGCTGCTATTGAGAGCTCATTAACTGCCCTCATATCGACCTCGATTGCAGCGTCATCATTGCGCAGCATGAGCGAACCGTTGAGTACGGTGATATCCAGATCCCATGAAATATGCAGGGAATCGGTCTGGCCGGGCTGTAGCTGTAGGTTCCAGGTGAGGGTTCCGGCTGTAGTGCTGCGAAAATCCCAAAAAAGGTCCTTCTCATTTCCAAAATAGGCGTGCAACGATTCTACAGGCGGTGGTGGCGGTGCTTCAAAATCCAGATCATCTATTCCATCGGAGGCATCTTTACTCTGTCCAAATCGCAGCGTATTCAGCGTGTCCGTGGTATCGGCAACCATCACAGAGGCCTCGTAATCGGAACTCGTAGCCTCAAAATTGACTGTTAAATCGGTATCTTCTTCGATCGTAAATTCCAGCGGATTGTCGGTTGATTCTATATCACCAGTCCAGTCAACAAATCCAAAACCGTTGCTTGGGATCGCTTCCATTTTCAATGGCTCCCCGGTGGGATAGGTGCCAGAACTATGCGAAACTGAACCTCCATCTTCAGGATTTATCGTCACATTCAACCGCACTGTTGTTACGGGCTCTTCCATGTTGCCCTCGTCATCATCATCTTCGTCACCACCGGATCCACCGATAGAACAGCCTGCAAAGAATAGACAGGCAAACAGGAAATAACATGAGATATAATATTTCATAGCAATGATCCCGTATTACTTGATTAAGGTCATTTTGCGAACTTTGTAGAAATCACCGGCCTTAATACGCACAAAATAAGTGCCACTGGAAAGGCTCGAGGCGTTGAAGGTGACCGAATATTTCCCGGGATTCTGTACCTTGTTCACCAGGGTCTGCACCTTCCGACCCACCAGGTTATACACCTCCATGCTGACCATTCCCTTTGTCGAGAGCTGGTAGTCAATGGTGGTACTAGGGTTAAAAGGATTCGGATAATTTGGTGAAAGCTCATTGGTTAATGGTATCTCTCCCTCATTCAACCCTGCCAGGATCAAGCGGTCATAGGATCGGTCGACTGTTACCGGTTCTCCCGGCCGGAGATCAAAATGAATCTCCTCCCCTTTATTAAACCCGATCAAACGGTAACTCCTGTCATTTGGTACGCTGGGGCCGACCTGCACCTGTATTGGATAAGCGGAGGTAGTGACCTTGATTTCAGTTTTATTTTCATCGACAACACTGTATCCCTGCTCGGTACGGACGTCTATAACCGGTTCCGGGGCCTGGGGCGGCATCAGGAAATACTGCTTTTCCTCCCGGGAAAGCCCCTCCCGGCTAACCAACAACGATGTGTTCACCCCGTTCCTCGAAAACAGGAGCGCATCAAGTCCTCCCCGTGGTGTGCTTTTGGTAGTGCCGGCCAGCAACTTGTTCAATTGGGATGAACTGCTGGTATCAACTTCTAACGTCACAAAACCCTTACTCTGTGCGTGAATAAAATAACCGCCGGTGGGGGCAAGCACCTGCGCATCCTGGTAGCTGTTGTTGGCAAACTCTTTAACAGGCGTAGTGCTCAAAATATCGTTCGGGTCCTGTATTTCACTCACCGAGATCGTGTCGCCAATCCCGGAAACCAGGTTCCAGCCCTGCCTGAGCTTCAGGTCCAGTTGTGTAGGAGCCGTGCCCGCGTATACAATGCTATCTTTCTCAGTATGCTTGCTCCAGTATCCTCTTCCCCGCTCCATCCGGTTTACAATTTCATACACACCCTCAAATCCAATCAAGTCGATCCCGTCGGGAAGCTGTGCATCGCCACTTTCCAGTAGCGGTGATCCGACTAATCGCCAAGTGGCATCAACCGTCTTTATTTCCCGAAAAGCAGCGATCGGGCGGCTCCGATCACTCTCAAAGGCCTCGTTGTCCAAGGCAGTGAGGGCGTAATAGGCGGAATGCTTGCTGGTATCAGCATCTTGCAGTGAGGTAGCGGATACCTGCTCTTGAAATAACGTTAACTCGCTGGGTTCCTGTCCTTTGTAAACGTTATACCCCGTAATATCAATTTCCGGGTTACTTTCCCACGATAGTTCAATCGATTCGGCAGTAAAGGTGGCCACTAATCCATCGGGTACACCCGGCGGCCCGGGAGAGGAAAGCTCTCCTTGATATTCACCAAGGAAAATGCCGCGCCCGTGACTCCCAACCGCAACCATGCCATCGGTATACCGGGATGTCACAAACTCAGTCACGGTGTTGCCCAGTCCATTGGCCGACTCCTGTCCCCAGCTCGTGTTTCCGCCATCCAAAATATCCGTTGAAAAGAGTCCTATGCTTGTGCCCACCATGTAAATGGTACTGCTTCCCGTTGGCATAATAGTAGCACTTCGCAGTGAGGGTCCCTCTCCGCTTCCTGATTCTTCATTTTCCAGGTTCCCCTCTACCGCTGTCCACGTTTCACCGCCATCTGTTGTATGAAAAAGCCCGGTAATACTATAATTGGACATGACGACAAGCGCCTCATTTCCATCCGTGGGATTTAACGCAATATCATGAACGTATGCGCCCGACTGCGCCGCATCAATGGAGATATCAGTGATATTAAACCCACCGCTGGCATCGGTGGCTTTAAACACTTTGGGTTGGGAGGAACCAGAAGAAGCCGCATAATACAATACATCCGTGGGCCTCCGGCTCACCTCCAGCGCAGAAATCAAATACTGGTTGGATATATCCAGATCCACCGCCTGCCATCCCGAAGTAGCACCTCCAGAATTTGAATTAATAATTTCATCAACAGTGGTATTCACCCAGATTCGCGGGGTGCCCTGCTTGTCTTGTGTCGGCGACATCACATCGGGGTAATACATGATAGACTCATCAGCAGGATCTAAAGCATAGGGATGAATAAACAGCTGGTTTTGGGCTCCCCGGGGATGAACGTAAGCTTCAAAGTTGTAAGTATCCGTTTCATCGAGGTCATAACGCAGCGTCCTCCCCAATTGTGAAGAGGTAAACAGGTGGTTGTCTGTAATTGCAGCATAAGCCCCATCACCGCTGGAAATATCCCGTGAGTCGCCATCCTGGTTCATACTACCATCCAGCACAAAATATGGTGATCCATTGTCTTGCGTGCCGCCCACCACCGAAGGGTTTTCCGGATCATTGGGAATAGCAACCGTGTAGAATTGTGACGTCACATATCCCTCGTCGCGATCTGTCCAATTTACGGCACTTGCTGTTATATCATCGGTATAACTCAAGCCGCCGTCATGCCCCGACCACACGTTGTTGGGGTCGTTGGGATCGAAGGCCAGGATATGCTGATCCGGGTGGTGGTTGGAATATTGCGACACATTATTAACTTTGGCGTATCCCCCGATCCAATATTTATCCTTTTCTGACGCGTCATCTTCCCCATCATCATTAGAATCGAGGGGAGCGGTTGCAAACCCGTCGGTGGATCGAAACAGGTTAACACCGCCCACAAAGACGAAATTAGGATTGTCTGGCTTGACCCGCACCACCATGTTATATCCCCCCTGCACATTTATGCCGCCCACGGGTTCACCAAAATTGGGAATGTTGGCTGATCGATCCTCGGTAGAGGCTGTGTCGGTGTCCGACGTATTCAGCGTAAATTTGTGGAAGCTGACCTGCTGATTATCCCCGGAACCTTTGTGAGTGAATACATAAAAGATGGAGGGATCAGACGGTGCAAAAGCGGCCACGCTCCGCCGGTGTGCGTTGGGAAAAGAATTGGGGGTCACATATGTCCATGAGTCTCCATCATCGGTAGAAAAATATACTCCAGGGTCCTCAGTACCAGGTCCCGCTTCCGAGACAACGGCCACCAATTTGCCATTTGGGCCCACATTCACATCAAAGTAGGTTGCCCCTTCACCCAATACGCGGCTCCATGTTTGTCCCCCGTCGGTAGAACGGTATATGCCGAATCCATTACTGGCGATAAAGATTGATCCCGACACAGGGCTCACCACAATTCGGCTTATATAGTCAAATTGGCTGTTATAGAACACATCACTGTCGCCAACAATCTGCTGCCAGCTTTCGCCATTATCGGTTGACTTATAAACGCCGGTCCCGTGATAGAAAGCCCGTGAGCCCTGGTCGCGGGCTGAATTGCCGAGAAATTCCCCGGATGCATAATACCAGGTATCCAAGTTGTTGGGATCTTGGGCCAGGTAGGAAACGCTCATATTCTGGCTGGGATCGGTCTTCATCTCCCAGGTATCTCCCCCATCGGTCGATTTCCATATGCCCCCGGAAACGCCTCCGGCTATGATAATATTTGAGTTTCGCTGATCTATGCCCAGTGCACGAGTACGCCCGCCGACATCCACCGGCCCCACTCCGTGCCACACATAATCGACGGCGGCAGTGGTGGCTTTTGAACGGCCGGGAACCGTGCTGCCACGAACCGGAAGCTGCTTCGCAAAATTCAGCTCCCGCGACCTGATGTCTTCGGGAATGCGGTTGGTGGCTGGATCGCGTAGCAGACGAAAGAAATATTCACTGCGAGCAGCATTTGTTTCCGCCCGGTTCATCTCCAGTGCCTCAACCAGCTCATTTCCTTCTTTTGATTCCTGGAGACTATCTTGTGTTTTTGACCTGTTTATCTCACTGATGTATATCCATGAAATGAAGGCTGCCAGGCAGACGACCAGCATCCACAGCAGTGCTTGTTTAAGTATCCTCATAAGCGTACCCTTTATTGCTGTTGCTCAAAAATCTCTACCAGGCTCCAGTTTGACGATGCATCCGGCCCCATAACCTGCTGGTGATTTATCAGGCAGACGAGCTCTTTTTTTTGGGCCTGTTTGCGTGGATCTGAGGGAACATTTTTAAAATAGTTGGTAGCATTGATCTCAAGCTCATTCCCAATAGCCAACGGCGGTGTTGCCGAGCCATATCCCAACACCTCGTTGATCGTTAGCACCCACATAATACTTTCATCACCCCGTTCTGTGTCGATTGCTTTAATTTCTGCCACCCTGACCAAGGCAGTACCCGGGGCAAGACGATCGGTATTGGGCAAATCCACGGGGGCGGGATCGGAAGGTTGATCTTCGGAGGTAGTCTCTTCCTGTTTATCGACCTTTTTGGAAGAACTGCAGCTTATCCCCGGCATGCTCAAAATGCAAAGACAGAGGGCAAACATACCTGGATATATAACTATTCTTTTGTTGGATAATCCCAATTGTACTCCGTTAAAATATTAAGCTTACGCTCACAAGCTGAATTCACCCTTTTAAATCAAGTAATAGATTATTCCCTAGTTTTAAAAATTAATCTGTCAAGAGGCTTCATTCTTATTTGAATGTTCATTTTTTATTCGGCGGACTGAAATAAGTTGCTGAATAGTAGTGAGGAAAAATGAACACCGCTATTAGAAATTATCTCAAATAGAACAACAAGGAGACTTCATCGATATGAGGTATCCATTTTTTTAGCGATCAAATCCGCCGGTAGTCGGACTAAAGAAATGAATCAAAAAAATCGCCGCCGGAGTAAATTGTCGCTGTGTTCGCTCTGCCTCCGCTAAAACCATTTAAACTCGATCCGAAAAACACGGATCTCAGACAAAAATGGTTTCTATACGCTTCGCAACGCTCTCTTTTCCAGCGAAATTTACGTTAGGGCGGTAAGAATGGCTTTTACCTTATGACTTTTTAACTTTAGGACCTTAGACCTTTGTCCAACAACTCAACACCTCAACACCTCAACACCTCAACGTTTCAACAACATTCAGATGGTAACCGCAGAGAAACGCTAAGGCAACACAAAGAACCACAAAGGTTTCTCTTTGGGTAACTCTGTGCTTTCTCAGGGCCACTCTGGGTTATAATTATTCCAAATCCTGGATACTATCTTCGACTTCCGATCTTCATTTTCTTCCAAAGATAATTTCTCCAGGCGCTAACAGGGTATTTTGTTACCAATAATTTGCATAAACTATGGCATAAATAGATTCACAGGCTTGTTCTTGGATTAAGTGGACAGCCTTTATACTCGAATGATAAATGAGAGAATGTACCGGTACCTTCCACTTATAATAATCGCTGTTATGGAGTGTAGCTCACTTTATGCGCAGACAGTGCACATCGACAGCCTTAAATCCGAACTTAAGAATGTAAGCGGTATCCCGGCGGTGGAAATACTCTCCGAGCTGACGGAGGCGCTTCAACGAGATCACCCAGCGGAAGCGATAAGCTATGCAGAAGAGGCCCTCTCAATCCTGAGAAATACTCCCAATACCGACCTGGAAGTTGATATCCTCTTCCATAAAGCATGGGCGCACTACGCTCGTAATGAATATGACTCGGTATGGGTCCACGCCAACCTTATTACAAAACTTGCCAATACTGCGAAACGCGACGAGTACCTGGTACGTGCTCTTCTGCTTGAGGCACGTATCCTTCGTTATAATGGAGCATACGCTGACGGGATCGCTCTTTTGGACAGTGCCATCGCCTTGAACATTGAGGCGAACAATTTTCTGCAACCACTCATTTTAAATGAAATGGGATCCATATTGCGGCGACAGGGGAAAACCGAAGAAGCCCTGGACTATCACAGCCGGGCCCTGGAAATCATGAAACAGCTAAACGACCACGAGGGACTTGCGACGACACTAGGATATATCGGAATTATCCATGATGTAAGGGGACATTATGCTGAGGCGCTCCGTGCTCACCAGCAGGCCCTGGAGCTGCGAGAAAGCCTGGGTGATAAGAAAGGGGCGGCAGCATCACTTACCAATATCGGCATTGTCTACCAAAAAGTCGGAAAGTATGAGGAGGCACTTGATTTCTATGACCGCTCGCTGGTCGTTTGGAATGAGCTGGAAATGCCGGATCAGATCGCCTCCACATTGAATAATACAGGTGCTGTTTATGAACTACTGCAAAATTATGAAGAGGCTCTGAAATATTATCAGAAAGCGCTGGCCATTTGGAAAGAACGCGGTAATTCCTACAGCATCTCAATTGCCCTGAGTAATGTCGGGTCGGTCCAGATGTATCTTGGGGATTATATCTCTGCCCTCGAATATCAAAACGAAGCCTTACACAACCGGGAAACGCTCGGGGATAAGTATGGCGTAGCCAATACGCTGCTCGACATATCAGAAGTGTATCTTGAAAAAGGGGAACCAGACTCTGCCCTGGTGGCGGCTGAACACAGTTTGGCGCTTTCGGAAGAGATTGGGAGCTGGTCCCTAATCCGGGATACCTATGAAATGCTGTATACCATTTATGAAAGTAACGGGGATTACGAAAACGCTCTCACGCACTACCGAAATTTCAGGATGGCACAAGATTCGATCTTTAACTCTGAGAGCCAATCGGTGATTGCAGAGTTGCAGGAGCAATACCGCACGCGGCAGCAGCAACAGCGCATTGAACTGTTACAGCAGACGCAAGAGGTGCAAACCCTGTGGCTGGCTGTCCTTGTTGGAGGCATCCTGCTGGTGAGCGTGATACTGATCCTCCTCTACAACCGATTCAAGTTGAAACAACGGGCACACGATGCCCTGCAGCAGGTGCATCAAACGGAAATCGAAAAAGCGACATTACGCACCGAGGCCGCCGAGGCGATGTCGAACTACCTGCAGGCCGAAAATGAACGGCAAACCCAGGAGCTGGAAGCGGCCCGAAACCTGCAACTCTCTCTGCTGCCTTCCGAGATACCACAAACGTCGATTGCCACAATTTCGGCTTATATGCAGACGGCAGCTGAAGTGGGTGGCGATTACTATGACTTTTTTAAGAGTGATGACGGCACACTGACAATTATTATCGGTGACGCCACCGGTCACGGCACGAAGGCCGGCACCCTGGTTACAGCAACAAAGAGCTTGTTTACCCTGCTGGCTAATGAGGATAACCTGATCTCCATTTTACAGCGATGCTCCGAGGCTATTAAAAAAATGAACTTGCCCAAGCTCTATATGGCCCTGGGGCTTATCAGGCTGAAGGGCAACAAAGCTGAGCTTGTAGGTGCCGGCATGCCTCCCGCCCTGCTGTACCATGCCAACGAAAACACCATTGAGCAGATACCGCTTAAAGGGATGCCGTTGGGTAGCGTCTCCGATTATCCGTACCGGCAAACCACTGTAGAAATTGCGAAAGACGATATCCTGCTTCTGGCCACCGACGGACTCCCGGAACTGGTAAATGAGCTTGGCCAAATGTTTGGCTACGACCGGATGCCTGAGGTGCTGGCTGAAATAACAGATGAAACCCCGGACAAGATCATTGATCATTTCCGGCAGCAGGCAAAAAAATGGCTGAACGGTGGGCTCCAAGATGACGATATGACGTTCGTGGCATTAAAAATAAATTAGCGTCAACTCGATATAAAAACTTGTCTAAAAGAGGGATTCAGCGACCATCGGGACCCCGACAGTTGTCTGGGAGGCAGTCTCCCGATTAGATAAATAAAAAACGAAGATCGCCACGTCGACTTCATCGTGGAGCCAACAGGTATCACCAAAGCCTCCTCGCGATGACAGTTATTATTTTGAGTTAGTCTTAACTCAAGTTATTGCAGATTATAGCATGATAACTCAACTGCTCAAAGTGTTAGGACCTAACCTATTTTCTCCGCACAAAGTCCGTTCCTTCTGCCCCACATTTTATCTCTCCAGATTACTTTAAAATTTTGTGAACAGAGGAGTTAAGAGAATTAATAAACATTAGAGTTTTTTAATAATAAACAGTATTCTTTCAGTAGGGAACTGAAAGATAAAAACAATCAATTCGACGTTGACCTCTCGGGACTATCAAAAAAGCGACACATACACCTGGCAACCACTGCCATTAGACTACCTGCTGGCAAATAATTCGACTTTCAGCCTGCGGGTGCTAGCGATAGTGGGCCTTTGGATATTGGCGATTGCCGGTGCACTGGCAGCAACCATTTCACTATTGCCAGACACCCGAATGGTAATCGGGGATGAAAGCACGGAAGTGATCAATTTCTTCCTGTTCAATCCCGCCCTGATTATAGGACTTTTGCTTTTTTACTGGTTTGGCTTTGAGTGGGGATTTATACCGGTATTTTTGAGCTCTTTTATTATTGCATTTCACTCCAACATGGAATGGACGTGGGCGCTGCTGTTTGGAATTGCTTTTGTTTTGGGCATGGCCATACTGGCCCTGGCATATCAAAGCTTTAAAATTCCCTACAGCCTCCGGAGTCTCAAGAGTCTTGCATTCTTTATCTCGGTTTCTTTCATAGCAGCGGTCAGCAGTTCCCTGGGCTCTTTTATATGGAGCCTGTCCCATCAACTGAGCGCACTGGACACGTTAACCATCTGGAAAGGATGGTGGAGCGGTAGTTTCCTGCAATCGGTCCTTTTCATCGGCCCGCTTTTGTTCTTTTTCACCCCGCTGATGGAACACGTGAAGCACCAGTGGTTCGAAATACCGGAACAGCAACCGGTTTCATTGAAATGGGTGTATGGAGCTGTAATTTCTGTTACTGTTGTGCTGGTCATCTTTATTTTATCCGGTAAAATCCTGGGTGAGCTGCGTGTCGAAGAGGTCATGACGGCCACCAGCAACATCACCCTTGTCTCAGTGATGGGAGCGCTCGAATCCTTTGAAATTATCTCGTGGATTTCAATGGGACTTATTATCGTCACGGGATACGGCGCCATCCACCTTATAAGCGGATGGAACCGCAACCTGAACAAGGAAGTGGACAAGCGGACAGCAGAACTCAACGAGAGCCAGGAAAAACTTAAAAATTCGTTGGAGGAAAAGGAGTTTCTGCTGAAAGAAATCCATCACCGCGTAAAAAACAACCTGGCGCTGGTGGGTGCCCTGCTTGAGCTGCAGGAGATGACAAGTGATGCCGATCAAAATCCTGAACTGCTGCGGACCTCGCGCTCCCGGATAAAATCGATGGCTCTGGCATATGAAGCACTGTATCAGAATGAAGATTTCTCCAATATCAGCATCAGTGAATTTATACAGCGAATCGCCAACCTCACGCACTCCTCGTTTGCCCCTCCCGGCAACTGCATTGAACTCAACTTCAACCTTGAAGATGCCCGGCTGGATATGAAGCGCTCTATCTCACTTGGATTGCTGCTAAATGAGGTATTAATCAATGCCTACAAACACGCCTTCAAGGGACAGGAGCAGGGCGAAATCCTTATTGAAAGCAGCATCACCGATGGGCAAATGACCTTAAATATATGCGATGACGGTGTCGGTCTGCCAGATAGTTCAGCCGCTTCCTCTAGATCCCTGGGGATGAAGCTGATTAAAAAAATGGCCAAGCAGATTGCGGCTGACCTTGATATTTCCAGTAGCTCGCAGGGCACCACCTACTCCCTGACATTTGAGACAGAGGAGGTACAAGAAGTCTGTCGGACTTAGGAAATTATAACGAAAAATTGTCAGTTTGAGACAGATTCCGAGGTCTTTTGCGGCGAATAGCGGCCTATTTAAGGAAAAAGAGCTCGAAATCTGGTCTGCCGGCTGGCGGACGGCTTTGCAGTAGGTTTAGCTAAGTCCGACAGACTCCTAGCCCGGATTTCTCACCAAGAAGTTTGTTCCTCAGCAAGTCAGATCTCTCCGATAAGTTCTTCGCCTTTTATGCTGCTCGTTCTCATAACTGTTCCACAGGGCCTGGATCGCTTTGTTGTCCTCCAGCTCGGGATTTGTCTCCACCTCTTTGATACCGCGCCGGTTGAACATCTCATTCATCTCTTTAAAAATGATCGAGGTCAGCCCTTTGTTTTGGTATTCCGGCTTGATCCCGATGAGGTAAAAAGCTGCTCGCTGATGAAAAAAGCGAGCCCAAAGAAGATGCAGCCAACCCAATGGAAAAAGGCGACCATTGGCACGCTGCAGTGCCTTGGTAAATGAAGGCATGGTGATGGCAAAAGCCACGATCTCGCCCTCGCTGTTGGCCACGCAGTTGATGAAATCGGGGTGCAGGTAGCGAAAATACTTTTGTTTGTAGTAAGCAATCTGCTCCGGACCGATCGGCACGTAGGTGCTGAGTCCGCTGTAGGTCTGGTTAATGAGCTCAAAGATTTTATCCACATGCTCCAGGATTTCGTGCTTATTGTTGAACCGGATCACCTGCAGATCATAGCGATTCAGGATAAGGTTTGAAAACCGTTCTACTTTCTCTGAAGGACCTTCTTCCGGAATTTTAATTTTAAACTCTACCCATTCCTTTTCGGCAGCAAATCCCAGTTCCTCAAAATGCTGGTGATAATACGGCAGCGAGTACCAAGTGATCATGGTGTTAAGCTCCTCAAAGCCTTCAACCAGCATACCGGCCTTGTCCATGTTAGAAAACCCGACCGGACCTTCCATAAATTTCAGGCCATGCTGCCGACCCACCTTCTCCACTTCCGCAATCAGGGCCTCTGTCACCTCCAGATCGTCGATGGCATCGTACCAGCCAAACCGGATTTTGGGCTTGTTTTGCTCGTTCACTTCCAGCCAGTTTATGATGGCTGCTATACGACCTACCGGCCTGCCATCACGATAAGCCATAAAAAAATGAGCATCGGCATTGCTAAACACCGGGTTTTTCTTGCGGTCAAATGTTTCCAGTTCTTCCCTGATAATCGGGGGTGCCCAATAGGGATTATTATTTAGGAGCTTAAAGGGAAACTCAACAAATTTTCGAAGCCCCGACTCCGAGGTCATCTCTTTAATTTCGATCATAAGTTATTGTACACTCGTTGATAACAAATAGGACAACTCAAGACATTGCCTGTGAATTAAGTATTATTGTTTTGTAACCGATACTTCCCTTACGGCCTCCGGTATCGATTGTTCTCCGGAAACCAAATCTAACTGCAGGCCAGCCGTTTCGGGCGTCTCAAGCACTTCGGCCAGCACGGCAGCCACATCAGCGCGTGGGATCTCGCCTCGTTCAAGCTCCTGTGCCAGCGACACTTTGCCCGTGCCTTCTTGGTCCGTTAGCCGCCCGGGCTTAATAATTGTATAATCCAAGCCGCTGTTGCGTAGCGCTTCGTCAGCTTCTTCCTTGGCTTGCAGGTAGGTTCGGAAAACCTCGTTTCCCCGCGGGGTATCGGTCCCCATGGCACTTATCATCACGTAACGATTGATACCATTTTTCTTTGCCGCATTAATCAGCTTAATTGCCCCGTCACGATCTACAGTCCACTTCCGTGCAACTCCACTGCCCGGCCCCGCACCTGCAGCAAACAGGACAGCGTCGACATTCCCAACGGCTTCAGAAATATCCGCGGTTTCTTCAATATCGCAGATCACCGGCTCGGCACCAACTTCGCGCAGATCCTCAGCTTGTTCCTCTTTCCGGATAATACCTCGTACCTCGTGCCCTTTCGCTTTCAAAATAGGATGAAGCAGCATTGCTATGCTACCGTGACCACCAACAATCGTAATTTTCATAACAGTTTACTTTTAAATAGTCATTACAATTAATGCGTTGAGTGATTTAGGATTATCTCTCAGACATCCTGCACCCCGATGCAGGATGTCTGAGAGGTTCTATTGTAAATTATAGCTTCATAACTCAATCGCTCAACATGTTACAATTAATCTTGTCACCTAAAATCGGCCTATAACATCAGTCTTTCAAGATGACTTAGAACGATTCTTTTCCTCTATCCATTTCGACATATACCGGGTGCTGGCCATGGTGTGGTGCATCAGCATATGACCGGTAAAGTTTTGCAGCCTATGGCTCTCCAGGTTACGACCCATACTCTTCACTCGTTCGATTAAGTCCAACTCAAAATCATCTTTCTGAAAGCGACTGTTGACAATATCAATACCCTGCTGTTGCGATTTTTCCCAGCTGGTTTTGTCAGAGTACAAATGCACAGCTTCTGCCGAAATTTCAACAGGGTTGTTCACAACGACGGCATTCCACTCCAAATCGCCATTTATTCCCTCAGCCCCGATACTCGTTGTTATGCACGGTGTCCCGCTCTGCATCGCTTCCACCAACTTTCCCTTGAGTCCGGCCCCGAATCGCAGCGGCGCCAGGCAAACACGACCTTTGCCCAGGATCTCTTTCGCATCTTCCGCTCGGCCCTCAATATAAAATCCTTCTCCTGGCATGTGCAGGTCTGTTACTTTTTGGGATGGATACGCCCCGTAGATATGCAGTTCCGCTGCCGGCAATTCCTTTCGAATCAGCGGCCAGATTTTTTCTTTCAGGTATCGCACCGAATCCCAGTTGGGCGGATGCCGAAAATTGCCAATGGTGACGAAATGTTTCCGCTCTTCAAATGAGGGCCATCGTTCAGTGGTTTTCTCATCAATAGTATCCATCAGGAACGGCAGGTAGTGCAGCAGCGATTTATCAACACCGAAAAGATCGGTCAGCAGCTCCATTTCATATTCGGAGATCATCAGCGTAAGATCGCATCGATAAATACTTGCGATTTCTCTGTTGGCGACATCAGAAGCGAGCAGATCGCGATCTGAAAAATCACTGCCCTGTTTAACCGCTTCATGGCGGGTGCGGCGCAGACAGTGCAGGTCTTCCGTATCCAGGATGCGAAGGGCATCGGGCGCATGCTCGGCAACCCGCCACCCGAACTGCTCCTCCACCACGAAACGGTCAAACATCACGATATCCGGCTGCAATTCTTGTATGAAGCTATCAAAAGTAGAGCGGTTGATTTCGACTGCCTCCGTTTTAATCCCCCGTGTTTCTAGGTCTGCCATATGCTCACTCTCTGCAGAAGAACTGGCAAATGTGATCTCCCACCCGGCATCCTGAAAGATGGAGATCAGCTGCATCATACGGGTGCCCGCAGCAGAGGAGCTGGGCTCCGGCCACACATATCCAATGATCAGTATTGTTGGAGTTTCTTCCATTATTCTCGGGCAATTATTTTGGTGGATAAATCGATTCCAAACTTAAGGTTTTAACATGATATTGTAAGGTATTTCCCGGAAAAGAATGTAGTTGTACTTAAGGACCAGGAAGGTATCACAATCTGTCGCTTGCCCTACAAAACCGTGCAGGACAGCACGTATCCTGGTATGGGATCAATGCTATCCTGGTGTCGGATACGTGGCATCCTGCAATAGGATACATGGCATCCCGCAGTAGGATACGTGGCATCCCGTGGTGGGATAAGGCACATCCGATGAATTCACGCCTCACGAAAAAAGACAGGTGACAAAAGCAAAGCTCCGGAAGAAAAGTAATAAATTGATATCGTTATACAGAAAGGGACTGGTTACTATTCCTTAATAAAGTGTCACGTTGTATATTATTGGAACGCCAAAAACGTTATTCTTTACAAATTCTCAACAAATTTTGGAATCATGGAGACGAAGAAAAAATCGAGCAAATTTATGGAGCTCATCAACGGGGATACGCCGGTACTGGTTGATTTTTACGCCGACTGGTGCGGCCCTTGTAAAATGATGAAGCCGATTCTCAAAGATCTAAAGAAGAGGCTGGGTGATAAAGTGACGATCATCAAGGTTGATGTGGATTCCAACCAGCAGGCAGCCATGAAGTATCAAATTCGGGGTGTACCCACGTTAATCCTGTTTAAAAATGGAGAAATCAAATGGCGACAGTCGGGTGTTGTGCAGGCAGCACCGTTGGAAAAGATTATTAATAATCACCTGAATTGACAGTCACAGGTTATTGGGAAACGCTCATAAATGCTCCACAGGTATTTCAAATGTTGACTCAAGACGGTTGGTAATCTTATGACGGTGGCAGTCTTTCGGATCCTTTTCGTAGCAGGTCAACGCCACGCGCTGGTATTCCCGGTATAGGCCATATAGCTTCTCCAGTTGCTGAGTTCTTTTTGGTAGAATTGTTTCCTCGTATTCTCTGAACAATTCTTGGTATTCGGCCCGGGTATCGACATCCTTTCTCTTTTCTTTGGCGATCCCAAGTTCCGGCACGTGCATGAATGTGATGTCCAGCTCATCACACATCTCCTGCAGCTGGCTTTTAGAAAAACCGAACTTCCTGCTCATCGAGTTTTTACGAACGTCAACCAAAAGTCTCACATCATTTTGCAGCAGCCGGTTCATGTAGGTCTCCGCCTTGATGCCCTCGTAACCGATGGTGTAAATCTTCTGTTCTCTGTTTACTGGTCGCGATTGTTCAACCCGTTTTCGAACCTCCTCTTCCAACGCCTCCGGATCACTTCGGATCGCATAAAATGGGAATTCCCGGCAAATATCGTTAAAGAGTTTATGGTAGGATTCGCCCTCGTATTGATCATACAAATCGACCAATATATCCTGATCGTCACCCTTTAATTCCTCTCGGTAATCCTGTTCGGTTAGTACAACCCAATCATCCTTATCCTCTAACAACTCATACTTAATCATTGTACCTTTGTCGGATTCCGCCTGGAATGAGAACGGTCCCTCTGTGCCGGGCACAAACTCGTATGCCGGATCTTTTTGACGCCTGGTAAAAAGGAAGAGTAAATACTGGAATCGCGTGGGAGAAAGCTCCCGACCAAAGGTTTGAAGTAGTGCTACTATGGCTTTTCTGCGGTAGTACATAGGTGTAGGAGTTAATTCTTTTCATCCAACTTAGCCTAATTGAAGATAATATTTCAACAAGATTACTTGCGGATTCCTAAATAATCCATCACGCCCTTCCGTGATGATTTCGAGTTTTCAAATTGTTGATCGAGGTTTAAAGGTCCTAATGTCGAAGGTCAAAAAGTCTAAGGTCCAATAGTCATAAGGTAAAAGCCACACTTACCGCCCTAAGTAAATTTCGCTGGAAGAGAGAGCACAGCCGAAGTGTTAAGAAACCATTGATTCGCGGAGGTTCAGCGGAACGAGTTTAAATGGTTTTAAAGTAGGCAGTGCGGACGCAGCGACAATTTACTCCGGTGGCGATTTTTTCGTTCATTTCTTTAGTCCGACTACCGGCGGATTTGATAGCTCAAAAAATGAACAACCGGATTGACAACAGTAACCCCTCACTACTGGACCACCTACTTATTAAAACTTCTCAATAAACTGCACCATCTTTTCACGACCTTGCTCGTCCGGCAGCCGACCGTACCCCGCACCCATGTTGTCTACAAGGTGCTCCGGATCGGATGTGCCGGGAATTACGCAGGTTACCGCCGGATGGGAAAGGATATATTTCAGGAAAAACTGCCCCCAGCTGTTGATGTCATAATCGGCAGCCCACTCAGGCAAATCCCGTCCACTCACTGCACCAAACAACGAACCGCCCTCATACGGCCTGTTGATGATGACTGCCACACCGTTTTCCAGTGCGGTATCCAGCAGACTCTGCTCGGCATTTCGTGTTCGAATTGAATAATTAAACTGGACAAAATCGATATCCTCTGACCGGATAATCTGCTCCAGCCGATCATGCGCGGAAGTAGTATAGTGCGTTATCCCGATATATCGTATCCTGCCATCCTGTTTCCAGTTTTTCAAGGTCTGCAGGTGCGTTTGCCAGTCAAGCAGGTTGTGAATCTGCATCAAGTCGATGGTGTCGCGCCGCATCTTCTGCATCGAGGCCTGTATCTGGTTGATGCCGGACTGCCGCCCGCTGGTCCACACCTTGGTGGCATAGAAAAACTGGTCGGCAATGCCCAGCTCAGTGGAGAGGTCCCCAACGACTTCTTCAGAATTGCCGTACATCGGGGAAGAGTCGATCACTTCCCCACCGTGCTCTGCCATCAGCCGCAGAACTTCTTTAAGTGGTTTGCGTGCAGTGGAGGATTCGCCAACATCAAATTGAATCCAGGTGCCCAGCCCAACGACAGGCAGCTCTTCTCCACTCGATGGGATTGCACGTTTTCTCATAGCTTGCCCCTGGGTGTAGTTCGACAGGGTCGTTAAAGGAGCGGAAACTAATCCCATTCCCGTTAGGCCCATCATTTTAAGTAATTTCCGACGTGAAATTAACTGTTTCATTAATTACTTGTCTTGGGATTTCCCTTTCAAATTAACCACAGAGTTACACAGAGAAGACACAAAGGTTAAGTTTATTCATCTTTGCGATTCTTAGTGACTTCTTTGTGCTGCTTCGTGAAACAACCAGGAACTGTTTAAAATTATTACTCTTCTACTTTTATCTTCGCTCCCCAATCAGTATTCGGGCGTCCCTCCCCTTCGGGGAAATCCGGGATCCGAAGCATGCCTTTCTCATTAGATTTAAGACTAATAACCTCTTTCCACGTTCCATCAACCGGGTTAAACCACTGGAAAAGATACGTTGTATTGGGATCAAATCCACTTACTGTGGGCAAGGCTGCATCGTTTTCGAAATATAGCAGGGCAAAATTATTATCCGGGGTTTTCATCATAAACGACCAGCCATCCAACCCTTCTTCCGGGCTCCCCTCTGCTTTCCGGGGTTGAATCTGATCGTTTGCCAGCCGCAACTCCTTGTACCTGTCTCCCTCCGACAGCATGAACGCTTTCAGGTGCTGCATATACGTGCCCGATTCATACTGCAGAGCCTCCCAAATATGGGGTCGCGCCCCGTCGGGTTCACCGGTGGTGGTAATGTCATACGAAGCTGTACCATGGACATGCCCCGACAGTCCACCGGAGAGCACTGAGCCATACATCTGCGCCCGGGCGAAATAATTGTCGCGAGCTGAGTTGGCAGGTGGACGTTCCCCCGCTATTGTCGTCAGGCTGTGGTCCCACCCCGTATAGTACGGTTCAAAATTGATCGTGGGGTAAGGGGGCTCCAACTCAAATATATTTTCCTGGTACTCGTACACTCCGTGGTGACGCGGGTTATTACCCACGCTGTGCATGGTCAGCCAGGGTACTTCATCCCCGTGCTTAAACTGCAGGTAGGTAGAGTTATTGATCAAGGTGGTGTGCGGCTGCCCAAATGGAAGCGGCCCGTATTCTTTTAGATGATACGTAAGCGCTTCGTTGAACTGATCGGCTGTCAGGCTGTAGTCGTCGGGAATCCAGTCCAGATGAATGCCGCTGAAAATCATATTATAAGCACCATACCGTGAGACCAGGTATTGCACAAACCGGGCATAGGTCTCATTGAAATCGAAATAGGCATCCCACGAGGGGCCGACATCCCTGCGCACTGTTTCCAGCAATGGCACAATGCCCTGGGCTGACAAATACTCCATTTTCTTGTCCAGACTCTGGAAATATTCCGGGTTAATCCGATTAAAATTGGATACCCCGTCATACTTTTCCGACATCTCGAACGGCAGGTTGCCATATTCATCGCGCATATTTTTGGCGGTGAAAGAGCCCCAGTAGCTGGACCCGCCCGAGGCGTCCTGCCCCCTGCCTCCCGACACATCGTACCCAAACTTTTCCCACGCATTCCTGAGGTAGACGCCGTTGGAATCGGCATACGTGCTGGGATTGATATCGGAATCCCAATTCGGGAAACAGGAGATCATGCTCACGGAGTTGTACCCCATTTTTTTGCGATACTGCACAGCGTCCTCAAATCCAATTCCGGGACCAGGTTCATACTGTGCAGGAGGCTTTGCATCCCGAAACGGGAGCCGCCATGTTGCTCCGGCCAGCCAGGTATCTCCAGTCAGGAAAAATGGTGTACCATCGGCATACTGCAGTGCATGACCATTCGGCGTTGCCCGGATAAACCCATGGCGATTGGGATTCTCTGCCTTCTCTTCTACTGTCCACTGGTGGGCATAAAACGTACCGGAATGACCATTAAGTCCGTCATCACCCGGCTGATTAGATTTGCTTGTCCAGGTCCATTTTCCAGGCTTGGTAGCTACAAGGCGTACCTTATAGGTATTTTCCCCATCCCAGAACCCATAAACCTGCTTTGAGAAATTCGGTCCTTTTAGCTCTACCCAAAGTCGTACATCAGTATAATAGTTTTCATACTCCAGCTCCGCCTCCAGGGTGATCTCAATCATCTCCCACACATGGACATCCGAAGAATCTGGATTAGCAGCAATTCTTGAATTAGCGCATAACTGGAGAATCACAAAAAGGTACACAACGAAACTCTTGGAACTGAAAACCATGGTAAAACTGAATTACTTATTAGTGTTGCGATCAACAAACAGGAACTACCTTCTACCTCGAAAATTTAAATATATGAAATTGGTTGAGTGGCAACATAAGGAAATTGTTCGAGGGTGTATTTCTTCTATTCCAAAAGTGCCGTACCTTGCAATGCTGATAAGCCCAACAAAAACAATCACTAATGGTTGACTCATGGGCCCCAAAGAACAACATGATGACCAACCCTTCGAGGAACAAGAGGCGCTCCGGACGATTCTGCAGGGGACGGCTGCCCACACAGGTAAAGAATTCTTCCGGGAACTTGTTAAACGTCTTGCCAAGGCCCTGCATACAGAAAGTGCATGGGTAACCGAGTTTATCGAAAAGGAGCAAAAATTACGAGCACTGGCTTTCTGGATGGGAGATCGCTTTATAGAGGGATATGAATACGATGTACCAGGAACCCCCTGTGAAGTTGTCTTAGAAAAGAAAAATATGCTTCATGTCCCGAAAAATGTAGTCAACCTCTTCCCACAAGATCCCGACTTGAAAAAATACAGTGCGATGAGCTACCTGGGAGCACCTCTCCTTAACCTCGATGGCAGTGTACTTGGAAACCTCGCGGTCATGGACACCCATGAAATGCCGGAAAAATATCGAAATGTTGCACTGTTCAAAATTTTTGCTGATCGCGGGGCTTCTGAACTACGCCGCATCCGGGCAGAGCAGCGTCTCAGAGAAAGAGAGGGGCAGCTCAGCCGCCTTTTCGACAGCGCTATGGACGCCATTATAGAAATTAAACCTGATCTCACCGTTACCCAGGTCAACCGGGCCGCACTTGACCTCTTTGAAGACAGGGATCCAGATAAAATGCTGGGACAGTCTTTTGAAGACTACCTGGCACCTGAGTCGGCTGTTAAACTAAAAAATCTCTTGCAAGGGTTGCGTAATCGCCCATTGGGACAACGCTACCTTTGGATTCCGGGCGGACTCAAAGCGGTATGTGAGAGGGGAAATTCATTTCAATTTGAGGCCACCCTTTCCTGCTATGAACACGACAGAAATCCGTATTGCATCCTAATACTCAGGAACATTACGGATCGCGTAGAAGCTGAAAAAAGGATTGACGTGCTCTCGGCGGAATCAGAATATCTGCGGGAGGAGTTAGAGCTGATTCACAATTCTGATGAAATAATTGGTCAAAGTCCATGCATGGTAAAAGTGTTTGATGAAATAAATCAAGTGGCAGGCACCAGTGCCACCGTGTTGATATCAGGAGAAACCGGGACCGGGAAAGAGCTTGTCGCCCGGGCAATCCACGGTAAGAGCAGAAGAAGTGACAAACCGTTAATCAAGGTGAATTGTGCAACCATCCCGGAAACGTTGATTGAAAGCGAATTTTTTGGCCATGAGGAGGGTGCTTTTACCGGCGCCACCGAACAGCGAAAGGGACGCTTTGCCCTTGCCGACGGGGGGACCATATTCCTGGATGAGATCGGTGAATTGCCCATGGGAATGCAACCAAAACTGTTGAGAGTGTTACAAGAGGGTGAGTTTGAAGCGGTGGGATCCTCCCAGACCCAAAAAATTAATGCGCGGGTCATTGCCGCTACCAATCGTGATCTAAAAAAAATGATTCGGGAGGGAGACTTTCGCGCCGACCTCTACTATCGGCTGAATGTATTTCCCATGGTTATACCTCCACTCAGAGAGCGCGGCGAGGATATCCTTCTACTTGCTCAAGCTTTCATCGGACGATATTCCCAGCAGTTCGGTCGCAAGATGAAGCCATTGACATCGGGCGATAAAAATCTACTGCGGTCGTATGACTGGCCGGGCAATGTACGGGAACTACAAAATATTATTGAACGGGCTGTCATTACATCACAGGACGGTACCCTCAACTTGGCCAACATACTTTCCGGTGGATTATATGCTGAAGAAACGAATGCTTCTCAAACTTTTCCGGACCGTATTCTTACCGCGGAAGAACTCTTACAAGAAGAACGGCAAAATATGATCCGTGCCCTCAAGGCTACCTGTTGGAAAGTGGCCGGCAAGGAAGGGGCGGCTCAACTGATTGGCGTCCCTCCCTCCACCTTCAGTTCCCGCATGAAAGCACTCAATATCAAGCGACCCTCAGAGTAGCCGTTATTAGCCGGATCAGACCATCTGCTGTGGCAACAACAGCTAAACATTTTCACGAAATCTGGTAACGAGATTTCGTAAGTAACGACATCTCGAAATGCCCTCCTACCACAATAGATCCCCTAAGCTGTTGTTTCCCAATATCTTATGGCCTCCCCATCTTTTTGGCATGGTTTCTGGAATATGTATTACAGCTGTTAAAACCAATCAAAACAAATCAAAAAAAGGAAAATTATCATGGCAAAATGGAAACCTGATGAAACGTTTTATACCTCGCCACAAATGGCGATGGAGGCACCGGAGGAAGAAGTGGCCTATGTTGCAATGTTTAACCCGAAGGGCTCGGGAGAAAAAGACGCAATTGGGGTGGTCGATGTCGATCCCAAATCAAAAAACTATGGTCAGCTTATTTCGAAAGTGGAGTTCCCGGACTCGGATAATGAGCTGCACCATTTCGGTTGGAATGCCTGTAGCTCTCACCTCTGCGGCTATGCCCCTCATGCCCATGTGGAACGACGATACCTGATTGTTCCAGGAATAACATCTTCGCGTATCCATATCATCGATACCAAGCCGGACCCGCGAAATCCCAAGTTGATCAAAGTAATAGAACCGGAAGAAATAAAGGAAAAAGCCGGCTATTCCGCCCCTCACACCGTGCATTGTGGGCCCAATGGCATTTACCTTAATGCTTTGGGTTCAGCTGATGGCGATGGCCCGGGCGGCATCTTTATGCTCGATCACGACACATTTGATATAATCGGCCCATGGGAACGAAAACGTGGTGACCAATACCTTTCATATGACTTTTGGTGGCACCTCGGCTACGATACTATGATTACCAGTGAGTGGGGAACACCCAACATGGTATCGAAAGGCGTTGACCCAGAGTTGTTACTTAACGGAAAATACGGGCATTCCCTCCACATCTGGGACCTGCGCAGCCATGATCACGTGAAAACACTGGATCTGGGCTCTGAGCAACAGATGGTGCTGGAACTTCGGCCCGCCCATAATCCTCAAAAAGCCTATGGATTTGCAGGAGTAGTACTCTCACTTGAGGACCTCTCCGCGTCGATCTTCCTGTGGTACCGCGAGGGTCATAACGGGGAAGCTGAATGGAAGACAAAAAAAGTGATCACAATTCCAGCTGAACCGGCCGAGGCAAAAGATCTGCCTCCACTGCTCCAGGGATTTGAAGCCGTACCGCCACTGGTAACAGATATCAACCTGTCGCTCGACGATCGCTTCCTCTATGTATCGTGCTGGGGTACGGGTGAACTACGCCAGTATGATGTTAGCGACCCGCACAATCCGAAATTTACGGATTCACTGCACATTGGTGGTATCGTCCGTCGTGCCGCACATCCTGCTACTCCTGATGTTCCGCGCAATGGTGGACCACAGATGGTGGAACTCAGCCGAGACGGTCGTCGTATTTACCTTACCAATTCGCTTTATGGCCCATGGGATGCGCAGTTCTATCCCGACGGGATCAAGGGGTGGATGACGAAGATAGATACCAAGCCCAAAGGTGAAATGCGATTCGATGAGTCGTTCTTCATGGAGTTTGATGAGCTGAGACCACACCAAGTCAGACTTCAAGGTGGAGACACCTCTTCAGACTCGTTCTGTTATTCCAATAAAAACTAATCCCAATATCATGTTTTCTGAACTGCTGTTTACTTTTGTTATTCTCTTGGTCCTGGGCCTCTTTCATGGCATCAACCCGGGAATGGGATGGCTGTTCGCCGTGAGTTTGGGATTACAGGAACAACGCAGGGCGGCCGTTTGGTCTGCCCTGCTTCCCCTGGCCCTCGGTCATGCTTTGGCCATCGGTGTTACGCTATTGCTGGTCGGCATTATTGGACTGGTAATCCCTTTTGAGATCCTGAAATGGATTGTAGCTGCCATCCTGATCACATTTGGTATCTACAAGCTGATTCGCAACCGGCATCCCCGATATGGCGGTATGCAGGTCAACTTTCGCCAGCTCACGATCTGGTCATTCCTGATGGCATCGGCCCATGGTGCTGGCCTTATGGTATTGCCGTTTCTATTCAGTGATATGACAACCGGCTCTGCAATGGCTTCATCCCATATGCACGGTCATGAAGCGGGTGTGATGGTGGATCATGCCAGCCATGCCACCGTTTTATCGAACCTGCCCACAGAGCCGTTGATCGGTATACTTGTAATACTGGTTCATACCATCGGCTATCTCCTCATTATGGGAATTATCGCCGTTATTGTATACGAAAAGCTGGGACTGCGACTGCTTAAATCGGCATGGTTTAATATCGACCTGATCTGGGCAGCAGCCCTAATACTTAGCGGAGTGCTTGTGCCACTGATTTAACCTCCAATTAGGTTGATATCTTCATTGACCAAAACTCACATATAAAAACGTTGTAACCTTATGTTATTACAATCGTTATAAGTGATTCATTTATTTTCATCCGCAAAAAAATAATAGCGGGTATTAATGGCAAAAGTTGTAAATTACAATTTGCGCGGAAAATTAATCGCGCCGAAAAAATGAAGTTCAATTTTCATAATAACAGGAAAAACGGCAGGGAAATTGCAGAAAAAGCTCCTTCAGCGCTGCACCCCGTTACATTATCTTTCAAAGATGCTGATCTAAACCAAGCATTTGAGAAATATACTACGCTGCACTCCCTCAGTTTTGTTCGGACTTCTCTTTCGCTTGCTATCGGACTTTATGTTGTATTCGGGTTTCTTGATCCTCTTATCACACCTGAAATACTTTCGGAACTAATTGTTATACGGGTCATCAACTGCATTATTTTTGCAGGTGTTATTTACTTGACATACACCGACTGGGGTTTGAAGAATTTTCAGTTCATGATGAGTATGGTTTTGTTGGTGGCCGGACTTGGACTGGTTAGCATTATTGCGCTCCTTGAAATTACCGCAGGATACCATCACTTTGCTGGCATCATCCTTGCCATTATGTACGCCCATGGACTGCTGAGACTCCGTTTTATATACGCTTCCATAATCACATGGTTTGTTATCCTGGCCTACATCACCGCAATAATGTACTTGGCTATCACTCCTTTTGAAGTCTTCATAATCAATATTTTCTTCCTCCTCTCCGCCAATATTATGGGGATGATTGCGAGCTACTGGCTTGAGTACTACATGAAAGCGGGTTACCTAAACGAACAGATAGTTCATGAAAAAAGTGATCAACTAAAAGTGGAGTATGATCGAAAAAGCAACGAACTGGAATCTGCTCGCAGATTGCAGCTGAAAATGCTGCCGCAAAAATTCCCCTACTGCCCCAATTATGAATTCGCCTTTTCGATGAAAGCGGCTTCTGAAGTCGGAGGCGATTACTACGACTATCACAGAACGGAAGATGAGGTATTGACCTTCGGCATTGGTGATGCCACCGGCCACGGACTGCAGGCCAGCGTGATGGTAACGGCAATCAAACTCCTGTTTGCAGAACATGCTGTCAACAGCGAATTAACCGACTTTTTAAAACGGGCTTCCCACTCTATCAGCTTAATGGACTTCCGCAAGCTCTACATGGCTTTTGCAATCGGACGGCTGCGCGACAACACCCTTGAACTGGGCGGTGCGGGGATGCCCCCTGCCCTTATTTACCGCTACAAGACCAATTCTGTAGAACAGATCCCGTTGAAAGGCTTACCCCTGGGTAGCAAAGCAGAATTCCCCTACAAAAAAGTCACTACTGAAATTGAACCGGGCGATGCGGTTATGTTTATGACGGACGGACTTCCGGAGCTCTTTAACCGGAATGGTGATATGATAGGTTATAAGCATGTGGCCAAAATATTTGCAAAAGCTGCTCACCTTGACCCTGACAGTATACTCAATCATCTCAATACCGTTTCTGAATCATGGCTGAACGGTCATTCCCAAAATGACGACATGACCTTTTTCATCTTCAAACGCCGGCTCCCTGTCACCCACACCCAGGAAATAAAGGATCCAATACCAGATGAAAGTGAAGAGTTGATGATCCGGGAAGAGCTGATACCAAATAACTAGGGGCGGCAGTGGACTAAGAAACGGTCTGCGAAAAAAAAGAGAGTTTTAATTATCATTTTGGAGGCCTATTCCCCTTGTGGCTTCCATTTTCTTAGCGAAAAAAAATGAATGAAAAAAATCGCCGCTACTACTTCGCACAAGGCTTCGTAGCACAAGCTGATGAAATTTTTGTTGCGTTTCCTCCTCCCACTGTCGGGATAAAACCATTTAAACTCGAGTCGCCGGTAGTCGGAGACACTCCGCTGAAAAACGCGGATCTCAGACACAAATGGTTTCTTAACGCTTCGGCTGCGCTCTCTGTTCCAGCGAAATTTACCTTAGGGCGGATGGTTGAATTAGGAATGAAAAATTATGAATTAGGAATTGTTCGCGACTATGTAATCCTTCCACGCCTGGAAGCTTTATAGCAACAGATGAAAAATCGAAGCATTTCTGTTTGACGAGGGTGCTGGCAAATGCCCTACCCAAAGATTTGGCAGTTCCGCCCTAAATCAGTGTAGCGATGGGTAAGCGGGGGACTGAAGCCGTTAAGAAAGAAACCTTGGCGAAATGGTTCTTAGAATTTGTGGACTTTCCAAATCTCTGGGTTTTTGAGTGACTCGGAATTAAAATATCTTGGTTTCTTTTAGGCACAGGGAGACCCGCTTTGAGCGAAACAGATTTCAGGCGGCCGCTTTTTTGTCGGTTTTTGGCGGATCAAAAATCGACAGCTACTGGATATCACATAGGGTCTTAATATCCTTGTGGTATGTATATTTTAAATGATTTAATCCACCGGGAGTCGAACTAAAAAAACGGCCTTCAAATGTCATACATTGGGTAGACACTTAATTTAATCAGTCAATTTCTTTGTCACCTGGTAGAGCATAATCATATCGTAGATGGCGTGCGCGGTCATCGCGGCGATTAACCCGGCATACTCATAAACGTAACCGAGCCCCATGCTGAGACCGAACATCATCACCCCAAAAGCAATGTGACCCAGCTTTTGAAACTTGAAATAGCCGTGGAGCCCCACAAAAATGAGGGACGTTACCCAGATACCCAGCAACGGCTGCATGGCACCCCGAAAAAGAAACTCCTCCCCCGCCCCGGCAAACAGGGACAACTGTGTTCGATCGAACAGGCCTAACCGGGTGTTGGAAAGTATCCGGACGATGTAAAAGTCATCCAACACCCCGGAGATTGGCGGCCGGTCCATCAGGTAGGAGATAATACCCGCTCCCACGATTCCACTCCCGGTTCCAATGGCTAGCTGTGTTGAGACAGAAAAGCCGTGATCAAACGCACTTTCTACTCCCATGTCCCGGAAGAAATAAAATATCAGCCAGCCAACCACCACATACACCAGGGCAGATATCACCGAAAGCACCAGCAGATTTCCCGGTAGTTCTGAATTGATCTCTTGCTGATTATTGGCATCTATTTCTTCTTTCATATCTGGGATACAGGCTTGGTCTTATTCAAAGTACCTCTGTTAATGCATTTACCGGTTGAGTATAGAGGAGTAAAATGCAATCTTCCTTTATTGCAGTCATTTTGCACATACTTGCTTTAACCGGTAAAAGTATCTGTTCATTAATAATAAGACAATTGTCAGACTACAACCCAAGATATTGGAAAGCGTCAGTTCGATCTAAGTATGAGGCATAGATGAAAACCGATCCACAACGTCTTAGAAAACATGTTGCCACCCTTTGCAATGAGCTGGGTCCCAGGGATGCCGGTCACCCGGAGAATATGGACCGCGTGGCAACCTACATACAAAACCAGTTTGAGCTGTATGTGGAAACCGCACAACAGCAGCCCTATTCGGTTGACGGCTTCAGGGTTAGAAACGTCCGGGCATTCATGGGACCAGATACGAAAGAGCAAATCGTGGTTGGAGCGCATTACGATGTAGCCGGGCCCTACCCCGGTGCCGATGACAATGCCAGTGGTGTGGCAGGCCTGCTTGAGCTGGCGCGGTTGTTGTCAGATGATGAGTTAACATTAAAAGTTGAACTGGTTGCGTATCCCCTTGAGGAACCGCCCTATTTCTATACTCGCAAGATGGGGAGTTTTGTGCATGCAAAATCCCTTAAGGATCAAAATATAAACGTGAGGGCAATGCTGGCGCTGGAGATGATCGGGTACTTCAAGGATGATGAGGGGAGCCAGTCCTATCCACTCTTTCTACTCCGGCCATTTTATCCGTCTGTTGGTAATTATATTGCGGTGGTTGGGAAGCTATTTCAACGAAAACTTGTGCGCTCGGCACGAGAGGCGATGAGGCGTGCCACTCCCCTGCCGGTTGAATCGATCAATGCTCCCCGCCTGCTGCCCGGCATCGCCCTGTCCGATCATCTAAACTACTGGTGGGCAGGATACCCTGCAGCCATGATCACCGACACCGCATTTTATCGCAATCCCCATTACCACACAGCACATGATACGCCGGATACATTGGATTATGAACGCATGGCACAAGTTGTTAATGGGGTGAGGGCAGCCGTTATTGAGCTTTCCCGGTAAACAGGAACTTCTTGTTACTATATGTTACACCTTGAGACGATTATCTCATGGCATTGAGATATATATCTCATACTCCCTGAGACGACTATCTCATTCTCTCTGAGATAACTATCTCGGATACCTTGAGATACCTATCCTAATTCTTTCGAGACGACTATCTGAATCAGGATATCCTCACGAGGAATTTAACCAGGTGTGTACTGGTGATTTAGAAGAGTAATACTGCGAATTAAAAGCGAGGGTATAGCTATCTTTAAGTCGCCCCTGGTCTTGGATTTATTCGCCGCCGCAGTTAAATATTTGCTTGGCACCGTCACTCGGCAGTACTCCAAACTGACGCTCTGCGTCCATATTGATGCGGAACGCCAGGTTTCTTGACTTGGGGAAAATGGCAGTACAGTGTTGGGGTACGGTGCACCGTGCCCGTACATACTTGCCTTTACTATCCAACCTCAGTTCGATATAAAATCTGTCGTTGCGAGGGATTGCGCGACCACCGGGGGAAAATTAGAACCGGGATTTACAGAATTAGAGGATCTGCAGGATGGTAATGTATACCTGAGAAGGAATCCCGAAAATCTTTTAATCCTGCCCATCCCGTTTCCAAGTATGAAATGTAAAATCAACTGATTTTACATACAAGGTAATCGCCCATTCTAAAAGTCTCCTCACGATAACAGTTATTATTTAGTATTTCTATATCGATCTTAGGTTATCTACTATCTTAGATATATTGAAATGAATATCTAATATTGCGTCAAGTTTCATATCTGATCCCGAAAACCATGGTTCCCAACAGCGACATCAAATTCCTGCAATGGGCACTGCCCCGCATGGGATACCGCTGGGAGGGCTTTCGAAAACCCCGGAACCAGGTGTTAAAACGTATTCGGGAGCGCATGCAGCAGCTCGGCCTCTCGGGCGGTTATCCTGAATTCAAGGAGTACCTGGAATCACACCCCGAGGAATGGAAGCAGCTCGATCGGCTTTGTGACGTCACGATCAGCAAATTTTTTCGGGACCGTAAGGTGTGGGAATTTCTCCGGGATCACGTGCTATATGAGATGCTAAAGAAACACGAAGCTAAATCAGTTAATTTATGGTCTGTTGGCTGCTGCAATGGAGAAGAGCCGTACACTCTGGCGATGATCAGCGAGCAGTTAACAGCGAACAGTGACCAACAAAAGAATATATCGATCCTGGCTACTGATCGAAATGCTGAAGTGTTGGAGCGAGCCAGAACAGGACGGTACCCTTCGGGGGCGCTGAAGGAGTTGACGGAGGACGAAATTACCACATTTTTTCATGAAACAGGTGGGAAGGATGATGAGGATTTTGAGATAAATGAGTTTCTAAAGCAGCAGATCTCATTTGAACTGCGGGATATCCAGTACTCCTTGCCGGACCAGGTTTTTGATATCATCCTCTGCCGCAACCTGGTGTTTACCTACTTTACGCAAGAGCGGCAGCTTCAATTTTTACAGCTGTTAAAGCCCCGTTTAGCTAATGAGGCATTTCTTGTCATCGGCAGTAATGAAGAATTGCCCAAGCTGGGGTGGCTGGAAGCAGTGAGCAAGACCCATAGGGTTTATGGTAGATACTAGAGAGTAGTGGTTCCTGGCAGGCCTGGAAGTAGTGGGGAAAAAACCTACATGGCTTCTGGGAATATCCTATTATCTCATTTTTGGGAAAAAAGGTATTCTAACAATCAAGAGCGAGGTTCTGCGGGAAAACAACAGGAAGCTGCTTATGAAACGAGGTCTCTACAATAGTTATATCCCTATTCTGATCAGCCTGTCATTTCTTACTTTGCTGCAATTAAATATTCTGGCTCTGCATTGTTTATTCATCATTTGAGGTCCAAAATGGAAGCCTATTTATACCTGGAAGCACATATTAAAGCGATTGAACCGGTTACGGACTTCACCTATCGGTGGTGTACCGCCATGGGTATGCACCGGGACGAAGCAGCCCAATTCACGTTGGCCGTTGATGAATTGCTGACTGATATGATCCTCTTCGCATATCCCGAGGATGTGGGATATGTTGAAATATGGTATCGATATTCATTGCCGCAGTTGGAGATTATCATCCAGGAATCCGGTGAGCCTTTTGACCCTGAAAATTACCGGTACTCCCCTGACAAAGTCCTGGCAGAAGGAGATTTTACCGGTGCCGGTTTAGAGCTGGTTCGCAAGCTTACAGATCATTTCTTGTTCCTGAACCGGGGTCGTGATGGTAAAGAGTTCAGATTGGCCAAACAGTTGTCAGAAAAGGATTACTCCGATATTCAACAATATATCGATGGCATTCCATCAGAGGCTGAAGAGGAAAACTTTTCTTATACGCTAATGCCCGTCACAAAGGAGGATGCCGAAGATATAGCCAAGCTTATCTATCGATCCTACGATTATTCCTACAGTAAAGAGGACCTCTACTTCCCAAAACAAAATGAAATGGCGATCGAACATGGAAAAAAATTCGGCACTATCGTGCGGACTACACAAGGGCGCCCGGTGGGATATTTTACCGTCATTAAAGCTTCTGATTCCCTGATCGGCGAAGTTGGAGAAGCCGTAGTTTCGCCACCCCACCGTAAACGTGGCCTGATGAAGCGCATGATGAACGAGTTGATCAATATGAGTAAGAAAAGAGGCATCATGGGCTTATATGGTCTCGCATTGACGGTTCATACCATCAGCCAAAAAGTTAACCAGGCTTTTGGATTTCACAGTACTGCTCTGCTGGTTGCCATTACGCGGGGATCAAAGCACAAGGAATTTATTACTGACAACTCTCAGCCAAAGTCAATCCTGGTAGACTTCCTGCCGCTGAATAAAAATTGGAACCCGTCGGTATTTCTACCTGATAGATACCATTCTTTTTTACAGAAGCAGTACCGCCAGTTTCAGGTACCGCTGGATATACGAGAAGCTTCAGACTACTGGCCGGGTAATCCTGGTAAGACAGAAATGCAACTGAGCTTCACTTATAAAAACAAAACGGCCAAGATTGTGGTCAGCAACATAGGGGACCGTTTTATATCCTCTGCCGAAAGTATGATGCGCAGCCTTGAGGAAGTCGATTTACATGCCATTTGTATTGACATTCCCCTGGAAAATTCCCCAAATAATGAGGCCGTGGAATGGCTCCACAGAAATAGATTTATCTTTGGGGGATTGATGCCCATGATCCACAAAGAAAAAGATTACCTGCGACTGCAAAAAATCCTGGTTCCAATCAACTTTGACCTTATCCAGGTCCATTCAGAAACAGCTGAGGAGCTGAAGAATTTCATATCGGAGGAATACCATGCATTACCACAAGAATACTAACCGGCTGACTGTAGAACTGCAGGGAAATTTTAATCTGGATGTCGTCCGAAAAATTGAAAACCTCCCCCTTGAACAGAAGGATCTATATATCGATCTCGAACAGTCCAGATTTGTTGATACGGAAGCAATTATATTTTTACACAAACTCATTCAGAATCAACAGGTAATTCGATTGAAGAATCCACCTAAACTATTCTTCGAAGCGTTGCGTATTCTCGGCTTACACAAAGTTTGGGATCTCAAAAACATCGTAGAGCGGTAATAAACAGGCATCATTATGGAAAACATGAATAACAATCTCGTTTCACTAGACTTAAGCTCCTTATGGGACCGGATCTTTACTGTAAACCCTCTTGTGATTATCGGTTCAATGGATGATGAGGATACGCCAAATTTTGCACCTAAACATATGGCCTTTCCAATAGGCTGGGATAACTATTTTGGTTTTGTCTGTACCCCCAATCACAGTACCTACTCGAATATCAAAAAATATGAAGAGTTCACTGTAACCTACCCGAAGCCCGATCAGGTTACATTTACCAGCCTGACGGCCACACAGCGCCGGCAGGATGATACAAAGCCAGAGCTCGAGACTATTCCCAGATTCCAAGCCTCTGAAGTAAACTCATATTTCCTGGAAGAGGGATATTTCTATCTCGAATGTAGTTTAATGGAGATTATTGACGGGTTTGGGGTAAATAGTCTTATTGTGGGTGAAGTGATTAAAGCGTATGCAGATGAAGATTATATTCGGAAAAATTCCAGGGATGACAACGATCTAATTTATAGTCACCCACTTCTTGCCTATCTGCATCCGGGTAGATTTGCAATTGTGGATGAATCACAAGCATTTCCTTTTCCAAAAAAATTCAAGAAGTAAACCATGGTAGATCAAAAGATGGCGAAATGTATATTGACGGCCTGCCGGGAAGAGGAGGAGTGGTTTCTGGATCTACTTCGAGCGTTGGTACGCATTGAGACCCCGCCCCATGAACCCAAAAGACACAGAACGCTTTTAGAAAGGCTTGGCAAGGAACTGGATATCCTCAACTACAGATACTCAATCTACCCGGCCAGCAACAGCGGCGGGCAACTGTTGGCCCGGGGGCCGGAAAAATCACCAAACGGGTATCAACTTATGCTTGGTCACATAGACACAGTGTGGCCCGCCGGCACACTGGTTGACATGCCGTTTAAACAGGAGGATAACCAGGTTTGCGGACCCGGAATTTATGACATGAAAGCGGGCGTAGTGATGATACTAACTGCTTTAAAGGTAATCCAGAATCTTGATCTGACTCCCGATCTCCAGCCTGTGCTTTTTATAAATTCAGACGAGGAAACCGGTAGCAGAGACTCGAAAAGAAGGATCAGACTATTGGCAAAAATTATGAAGCGGGCATACGTACTTGAGCCGTCATTAGGCCCAGAGGGAAAAATTAAGACCCGCCGCAAAGGAGTTGGGCATTTTGTGATCAAGGTGAAGGGAAAATCCTCTCATGCTGGCCTGGAACCAGAAAAAGGCAGAAGTGCAATATTGGAGTTATCGTATTTGATCCAACAACTTTTCGAGCTCAATGATCCAGAGAATGGAATTACTGTTAACGTGGGGAGAATAGACGGAGGTATAAGAACAAATGTGGTGGCTCCCGAAAGCTCAGCAGATGTTGATGTGCGGGTATTAACAAAAAAGGATGCCCGGAGTATTGAAAAAGCAATTCGGGGTCTTAAAAGCTCTACTCCCGGTGTTTCAGTAAATATTTCAGGGGGATTTGGAAGGGAGCCGATGGTTCAAAATAAACAGAACCTAAAATTGTGGCAAAGTGCCAGGGATTCAGCAGCTGTCCTGGATATCAAGCTTAAACAAGGCTCCACCGGAGGAGCTTCCGATGGGAATTTAACCAGCCAGTATACCGCCACCCTCGATGGGCTTGGAGCTGTTGGTGAAGGAGCACACAGCCCGAATGAAAAAATATTCCTGGAGGAAACCATTCAGCGTACGGCGCTTTTCGTGCTGCTTTTGTTGCTTCCAGATTTGACTTCACAACATCCCTAAAAAGTGTCCCATCCAACAAATTTCGATCTGGTGTGAAAATGTGCTAAAATTATCAGCTCGAATTTCTTGGTGAGAAAACCGGACTAAATCCTGATATAACTTTTTAGGTAACGCATAAAATGCAGCTAAAAATACCTCCTGCCATAATGATGCTTTTCTTTGGTGGTATAATGTGGACCATCAATAACTTTTTTGATCCTTGGACACTATCTGTCCCCGGTAGCAGCTGGCTTGCACTGATCTTTTTTGTCTTCGCCATAATCTTCGGTGTGAAACCATTGATTCAGTTTGCAAAAAAAAAAACGACCATCCATCCCCATACGCCAGACAAAGCCAGCTCATTGGTAAGTACTGGCATTTACAGGCTCTCCAGGAACCCGATGTACCTGGCCCTTTTATTCCTGCTGATCTCCTACGGTTTTTATCTCGATAACCTTACTACCTTGCTGCCACTCCCCTTCTTCGTGTTGTATATGAATCGCTACCAGATTATTCCTGAAGAAGAGGCACTGACCAAAAGGTTCGGTGAGGAATACAAGAAATATAAATCGGAGGTTCGACGTTGGCTGTAATCTCAGACTTCAACTTTCCCTGGAATAAAATTGGGAACGAACTACATTTTGTAGACATTCGATTAAGTGATAGATTCCGATTTCATTTGAAATGTAACACTAATCATGATGATGAAAACCTCTCCTTTAAAATGGCTGTGTATTGGAGTAGTAGCCATTTTCTTTACGTGCTCTGCTTTTAACATGGCGCTGGCCCAAAAACACTGGGTCTATGTGGCGGCAGAATCTGATGATGAAGTTGCCTTGGTTTCCTTTGACGCGAAAACAGGCCATGGAGTGGTGGAGGATGTTGTAAAAGTGGGCGAATATCCCACAGAGAATGAAGGTCCGCACGGGATCAATATTTCGCCGGATGGCAGGCATTGGTACCTGTCGGTGGCCCATGGCAATCCCTACGGCTGGCTCTACAAGTTTACCACCGCCGATAACAAGTTTTTGGGGCGCACACAGCTCGGCCTGTTTCCCGCCAGCATGGAGATTTCCACCGCAACCGGGTTGCTCTATGTCGTTAATTTTAACCTGCACGGTGACATGGAACCCAGCATCGTTTCTGTTGTGGATCCCCAAGCGATGGAAGTCGTTAACGAGATTACAACCGGCATTATGCCGCACGGTTCGCGGATCAGCAGCGACGGGCGGTGGCAATACCATGTATCAATGATGACTGATGAGCTGATAGAGGTAAACACGCTCAAGATGGAGGTCTCACGTCGCCTGAATGTAGCCCCGGGAGATAAAACAGGGACGGTGCAACAGGCTAGTCACACCACCCACAAAAAGCCCGTAGCAAAACCGACCTGGGCCGATCCCCATCCGAACAAACCGTTTGTTTATGTAGCCAATAACGGATCTGATGAAGCGGTGGAAGTAAACACGGACTCCTGGAAAATAACCCGTCGCTTTCAAACCGGGAAAGCTCCCTATAACCTGGAAGTGAGCCATGATGGGAAACTTCTCGTTGTCACCTACAAAGGGGAAGGGGCGACCGGCATATGGGATCTGCAAACAGGAAAAGAGCTGGCGAAAATAAAAAACAGTCGGCTTGTGACCCACGGCGTTTCGATCTCACCAGACAATACTTACGCTTTCATTTCAGTGGAGGGAAAAAATGGGGAACCGGGTTCGGTAGATGTGATTGACCTCCATAAGCTGGAGCTTGCTGAAGTGATCGAAGTGGGTAAGCAGGCCGGCGGCATCATTCACTGGAAAATGAGCAATTAATGTTTTACCGATTTAACCATCTTCTTTTTAGTTATCCAGAAACCATATATTACGCCAACTTTCAACTACATACACAAACAAAATTAACAATGAGCACCATATCTTGCTCAGCAAATAACGTTTTACAGGAATGACCTTTCAGATTGCATCGCATCGCCGTTTTTCTATTGTATTCCTCCTGCTTTTAATTCCCTTTTCCCTGTTAGCACAAAACCAGGAAAACAGCGGGAAAATTGTGGTGGAACCTTCCCAAATTTCCATGGAAATCGGAGAGGAGTTAACGCTCCAAGCCACAGTGTATGACTCCCTTGGAAATGCCACACAGGATACGGTGATCTATTATTCACGGGCCCGGGCTTCAGTATCTGTGACTCCGGAGGGGCGAGTCAAGGCGTTTGAACCCGGTACTTTTGAGATCGTCGCTGTCGCTGCCACTGGTACTATGCGGCTCACACAAATTGTTCCGGTGAAAGTAGCCTATCCCCCACTTAAAACGATAACGCTCAGCGGCATTCCAGACAATATATATGCCGGTACCTCCCTGCCCCTCAGCACCACCGTCACCGACGCGCGGGGTGAAACCCGAACGGACGTGGAGGTCAGGCTTTCGAGCTCCAACGAGTCTGTTGCCACCATCAATCCGTTTGGAGAGCTAAAAGCTCAAAAACCGGGCCGTTTCACACTGACGGCCACAGCCGATACCCTCTCCCGCACATGGACGCTGAACGTGAAGAAAAATCCGGTTACCAAGATTGAACTGGAAACTGATGCTACAGAAGTTCGCACCGGAGATGTGGTCCATCTGGCAGGCCGACCGTTAAATTCAAGCGGAGAAATGGTGGAGGACGCTCCTGTTACCTATTCCTTTGTCCACAACACCAACGACGACCAAGCAGAGGGGGCTGCGGGCAAGATTAGCAACGAGGGACGGTTCGTTGCCAATATTCCGGGACTCTTTACGCTTATTGCCAAATCGGGCTCTCATGTAGCCGAACAGACGATACGCGTGACTCCGCGTAATGTACAAAAAGAAATTTCGGTGGTAGGACATGGAAAAGTACTCGACAAGCACACATCTGACCTGTGGGTTTGGGAAGGCGTTGACGGACGGGATTATGCGGTCACCGGTACTTGGAGCGCTGCCGGAGAGGCCTATTTTTGGGATGTCACCGAGCCATCCAATATGCAGATAGTTGACACTGTTACGGTTGATGCTCGGACTGTCAACGATGTGAAGGTCTCAGAGAACGGCCGGATCTGCGTGCTGACCCGTGAAGGTGCATCCGACCGGAAAAATGGCATTGTAATCCTGGACGTGAGCGATCCGCATAACGTAACGAAGATCAGTGAGTATAATGATGGACTAACGGGCGGCGTTCACAACGCTTTTATCTGGAATGATCACGTTTTTGCGGTTAACAATGGCCGCCGCTATGATATCATCAATATTGAGGATCCCGCTAATCCCAAAACGGTGAGCCGGTTTGAACTGGATACTCCTGCTCACGCGGTCCATGATGTGTGGGTGGAAAACGGTATCGCCTACTCATCGAACTGGAGTGACGGGGTTCAGATCGTGGATGTCGGGAGTACCACGCAGGCCAACTCACCGGAAAAGCATGATGCCGGCGTGGGATCCCCGGGCAATCCCGTCAAGCTTGGCAGCTACACCTATCCCAGTGGCTGGAACCATGCGGCATTCCCGTTTAAAAGCCAGTCGACAGGGGACTTCTATGTTGTGGCTGGTGATGAAGCGTTTCCCAATGGCCTCTACATCCAGGATACGCCGACGATTCCCGCCGGATGGATCCATTTCATCAAATTTGAGAATGGCTGGGACAATCCCCGCCAGGTAGCACGATACCAAGTTCCGGAAGCGGGCACGCACAACTTCTGGATCAAAGATGACACCCTGTACGTCGCATACTACAATGCCGGGCTGCGGGTGGTGGATATCTCTGGTGAACTGATGGGCAATCTTTATGAGCAGGGACGTGAAATCGCCAAGTTTCGGCCGATGCACCACGAAGCGATTGTTCCGAATGCCGCCATGTCGTGGGGACCGCAACCTCACAAGGGATATATCTTTGTTTCAGACTGGAATTCAGGGTTGTGGGCCCTGAAGCTGGAGGAGGATCAGGAGCGGAAGTCGCGTTGATTTTAAAATTGCCTCTACTCTGAATAGTAGGGTTAGTACCTCTACCGGTTCTCAGCCTTTTTAAGAAAGATCCCCGACTCTGACCTTTCTAGATGATGGTTTGGGTGATAGGATTATATTCTTGAAAGCAGACAAACAAAAATCAGGCCTCTCCTCAGTCGTCATTTCGACTGTAGGGAGAAGTCTTCCCCGAAAAGGTCTCTGCTTTAAAATGGCATATCCCTCCTTAAATAATTAGGGCATTCTCAGATTCCTGTTAAGTAGTTAAGTATATGACATTCAGTAATTTAATGACTTCTATTTGCCAACCAAGTGCGGGGCTTTTCTTGGCTCCCAAGCAAATTCCATACATTTGGAGTAATCTTTTGGGTGATCTGGGCGCCTAGAACACAGGTTAAAGCTTTTCTCACGAGTCGGTATGTTCATTTTTTCAGTGACGAAAAAACGAACCAAAAAAGGTCACCAGAAAATCCCAGATGTTGTTCTAACCTGCTGTAAGACGGAGCTTGCTTTGGAACATTACTAATCTTTGCTACCAGTTACTGCAAGGATTTTCTGGACTTGGTGCGCTGCCAGAGGTACCTGAATTTATCCTCCCTGATCTGGGATCTACGGGTGGTTGCCCGGAACACCGCCAACCAAGAAAAAGACTACCGTTACTTTTTGAGGATTACTTAATTTACCCAGAACCAGCGAACCTCAAAAAAGGCCCTGCTGCCCGCCATCGAGCCAGTTTGGCACTTTGAGATCTGAGCCAAGCTTCTCATTCAGATTTTTAATAAAGTGAGCAGCCAGCTCCGGAGAACGGCGCTCATCATTCTGGTGCACAAAAAAGTGGATATGTTCCAGCCCCTGATCGGTCCAGCTTTTCAGCCGCTGCACCCACTCATCCAGTCGCGTGAAGTCGGTGGGATGGTTGGCTCCCACATAGCGGACAAATGTCTCGTTATTGGTCAGGCGCATATGCAGCAGGTCGCGCCGGCCAGCCGTATCCACGATTACATTTGCCACGTTGTTTTCCTCCAGCAGTTGGTACAGGTCCCCTGCTACGTCAGGATCATTAAACCAGTCGGTATGACGAAATTCAGCGGCAAGCGGTATCCCATCCGGCCATCCCTCGATAAAGGTCACAACACGGTCAAAAAATTTGGGCCTGAACTTTCCCCTCAACTGAAGAAAAACGGTGCCCAGCTTCTCCTCGAAATGAACAACGCTGTCTATGAAATCATCCCGGGCCTCCTCGACCCCGTTCAACCATTTGAAATGGCTCACCCGCTGGTTGATCTTTGGGAAAAACCGGAAATGATCGGGTACTTTGTTGTACCATTCCCTGACTTGGTCTTCCGGGAAGTTGCGATAGAAAGTCGCATTCATCTCCACCGAATTGAACTGTGAACCATAATATTCCAGTTCATCACTGGTGCCTTTGGGATAAAAATTCTTCAGGTCCTTCCGATTCCATTTTGCGCATCCAACAAAAATTTCAGGATCACTGTCTCCACCCTTTTTGGAAAGAACGTTAGATGTGCCGGGATGATCATCTGGCAGGGAAAAATCAATTGAACCAGGGTCTTGAACTCCACCAAATTTCATAAAATGTCTCTTTCTGTTTCAAGTTATTGCTTTAGCTTTTGGGCAAAAGGTATCCATATTTTTTCACTTTTCCTGACTAATCCTCTCCTATTCTTTAAGAGTTTCTAACGTTAAACCGGGTACTATTAAGGCTTTTTAACTTCGGATTCGGAAAAATATCTCTAGATTCGAAGAGACACTTAAAAAATGCTTTTGGTTTTTTCGGGTACAACATGTTTAAACACTTCACGCAACTGCAGCGGATATTTCTATTTACGCTGGGCTGCTGGAGAGATTCCTGCTGGGAAGAGATTTCCGAACTTCGAATGCCGGGAAAATAATACCCAAAGAGCAAGCATGGTAAACAGGAACTAGTTAAACAAGAGAATGCTTTACGATTCATATTCCCGCACTTCATATATCGTATTTTTCTTTGTCTTTATCGGTGTTTTTGCACTGGTCAGCTCTTCAGCTTCTGGGCATGAACTCGATCATTCTACTTCCATAGACAATTTAGTGGTTAATCAAGTGGAACCTGCATTGCATACAAATTCTGACTGTAACTAAGAATCAGCAGTGCATCGGCGCAAACTCGTTCTGTATCAGGAGACGCACTACAACAGGGTAAGAATATCAGTTTTTTTAACCCAGAAAACCCAACTCAGACTGCATCCCACAAATAAAACATAGTGTCATATAGCGGAAGTTAATTTATATTTGCCGTAAGTAGCTATTCTTTCACTGCTTACCTTGGAATGGCGGGTTACTCAGAGATAGAAATAATGATTTAAATTGAAATACTTTCGGGGTCAACTACGAGTTTTTATGTAAAATCGCTATTTTTGTGCGATATGCTGGATTTTTGTCAAATTTAAATTGACAAAAATAATCTTCTTACTATCTTATCAGTCGAATTAAAAATTGATTTAGCTCTGTATGGGAAATAAACAGAAGAAAGTTCTCATTGTTGAAGATGATCTTATTCTAAACTTACTTTATGAAAGTTATCTTGAGCGGCTTGACTTTCAGACAGAGGGGGAATTGGTGTACGGAAAAACGGCAATAGAGGCAGCAAAAAATATTGACCCTGATCTCATTATCATGGATATATCGCTTGAAGGGGATATCGATGGTATCGATGCAATGCTGGAAATTCGAAAGTTTTCTGATGTGCCTGTCATCTACATTACGGGGAACTCCGATCCCTATCATGTTGAGCGTGCCAAAGAAACGAATTACCTGGATTACCTTACAAAGCCAATTGAATTTGACGACCTGAAAAAATCAGTTGAAAAACATTTCAACAAAGTCAGCTAATTGCCCACGTTTTAAAATAAACTTTTCATCTCTTCTTTCTGTTCCTATTAAATCTAAAATCCAGATCTGATTTATATTTACGATGATATTATCTCCTAAAAAACCTCTCTCCTACTGTATCGCATTACTTGTATTCACGGTTGGCTGTGCCACCGTTCAACCCAGTAGCGATCAGTCCGATACTGCAACATCCGAACAGGCCCGGCAGTCTGCAACCGGTGATACTACTTCACCTTATGAACTCGACCGTCCGGTGCCCAATTCAATAGGTTTTGAGATTCCTTATCCATACAAGCGCTCAGTTCGCCGGGGAACGCGAACCCCGATGGGAACACCCGGAGAAAATTACTGGCAGCAGAGGGTAGACTATTCCATGGATGTGGAGTTGATTCCCGATCAGAAAAGAGTTGCTGCTCAGGGTCGCATCACCTATCACAATAATTCACCCGACTCACTAAACGCCATTGTGCTGGAACTCGCTCAAAATGTGCATGCAGAAGGAGTACCACGCAAAGAAACGGTGGAAGTAACCGGTGGTCTTAATATTGAAAATGTAACCGTTGGCGGTCGCGAGCTAAAAGAGATCACCATGCAGGGACAACGGGGCTATTATATTGATGGCACTCGCATGTTTATCGCTACTCCATCTGCCATTGGTCCGAATACCACTGAAAATATTGAGATTGAATGGTCCTTTACTGTGCCACAACAGGGAGCCGGCGGCAGAATGGGCTACAGTAATGACAACCTGTTTTTTATCGCTTACTGGTACCCGCAGATATCTGTGTATGACGATGTGTTCGGGTGGTTTACCGACCGGTTTAAAAATAATGCAGAATTTTATCACGAATTCGGTGATTACGAAGTGAACATCTCTGCTCCTGAGCAGTGGCTTGTCACCTCTACCGGGACACTGCAGAACGCCGGAGAGGTGCTGACGTCATCCATAGCGAAACGCTACAATGAAGCCCAGTCCAGTGACGAAGTTGTATCCATTGTAGACAGTAGTGACTTTGGAAGTATTACAAAAACATCTGACAGTGGTAAAATGACCTGGTCATTCCAGGCCGAGAACATCAAAGACTTTGCTTTCAGTGCAACCAAGCAATCGGTTTGGGAAGGAGCCCGGGCTTCTGTGGGAGATCGCGATGAGGATGGCCAGGAGGACTACACATTTGTGGACGCAGTTTACCGGCTTTCGGCGCCAAAATGGGATAAGGCGGTAGAATATGCCCAGCATTCGATTACGTTTTTATCGGAGTATACCGGCATGAGTTATCCCTGGCAGCACATGACCTCGGTCGAAGGTGGCGGCATCATTGGAGGAGGTATGGAGTTCCCGATGATTACGCTGATTGGCCCATATAACTACCAGCCGCAGGAGAGTCTCTATTACGTAATAGCACATGAATTTGCCCACATGTGGGTGCCCATGATTGTGAGCACCAATGAGCGGCGGTTTAGCTGGATTGATGAAGGGACGACAACGTTTAACGAAAATCAGGCGCGCAAGGATTACTTTCCCGAGTCCGGCAACCCCGAAATCAATGAATTTAACTCCTATGGCAACATTGCCGGCAGCTATCTGGAAGGCCCGATTATGCGCTGGTCCGACTATCACTATCCCGGACCCGCTTTCGGTGTTGCCTCTTATCCCAAACCGGGAACCGGCCTCGTAATATTGCGCGAGCTGCTTGGAGAGGAGACATTCAACAAAGCGTATCGCACATTCCTTGACGAGTGGAAATACAAGCACCCGTACCCCTGGGACCTGTTCAATATTTTTGAGGCGGTTAGCGGAAGAGACCTGGACTGGTTCTGGCGCAGCTTCTATTACGAAACCTGGATCCTGGACCAGGCTGTTGGGGAGGTATCGGAAACGGGTAACGGCACCAAAATTATCATTGAAGATAAGGGACAAATTCCTCTTCCGGCGACCGTTGCCATTACATTGAGCAATGGAAACACCCTGACCCGAACTATTGATGTGGAAACGTGGCTTGATGGGGCGACTTCTGCTGAACTGCTCATCAATACGGATTCCCCGGTAACTGAAGTCCAGATCGATCCCGATTATAAATTCCCGGATGTCAACAGGGCCAATAATTCCTGGAAGAAATAAAATTTCGATTATATAAACAGCGTTAGCAGAGGGGCATTGTTAAAATGTCCCTCTTTTTTTCTCTCAAAATATTCTATGATGAAATAATTTGTTTACATTTGATAAATATAGACGTTACTTTATTTTTCAAAACGTTCGCTTATGTTAAAGAAATACCTTTCATTGCGGTGGGTTTTACTGGGTACGGCCATTTTAGCCATTCTTGGCCTAACGGCTATGAATGTATTTTCTCTTTATCGATTACATCAAACTACCATTCAGTCTGATCTTGAAAATAAAAAGCTTCAGATATCGGAATTTAGTGATAAGATTCACCACCGTTTCTATGCTCCCTATCGCGGTGTAGGTAAGCTTGAGATTGAACATATTCAGCAAGAGTTTGAGCAGACAGGTCAATTCCCGCAGGAATTTAAAAAGTTTATTGAGCAGGCAGCTTCTGATTCAATTTTTACGGACATCTATTTTAAAACCCACGAATGCCGGGCTTGTCAAAAAAAGGCCAGTTTGCTGAGGTATGACAAAGCCGAACACAAATTCACACCCACCGATAACTATTCAGAGTTTGTCTGTGACGGGATGGGAATCGCCCGCACCAGGATGAAGGTATTGGTCAACGAATACCGGTATAACAATAAGGCCATTTTTGATTCCCATTACAGCATGACCCTGGCACTTATCAACCTCAGTGAGCAACAAGTGTTTGGGTATCTGACCATGTTGATTGACCAAGACTACCTAGTGAATGATTATCTTCAAAAAGAGCTGGTAAACCGTTTTGGCAAACCGGACTCCAGTGGGGTAGTCGTATGGTTGCGTGATTGGACGAAGGATGAAACGGTGGCCAGTAGTGACCATTCCCGCACCTATCACGATGGTAAAATACAGTACAAGCAGCGATTTCCGGATTTTTTCGGAAACTGGATATTGAAAGTTGCATTTACTGAAAGTCCCACTATTGCCGCTTCCAAAGCCTCCCTGATCAAGAATTTTGTGGTCCTTTGTGGCGCAGTGATAATTCTGCTGGGGGCTATAGGGTTTATATTTGTGACTGCCCAAAAAGAACGAGCCCTTGCTGAACGGCAGGCGGGCTTCCTGGCAAATGTGACCCATGAACTCAAAACTCCGCTCGCTGTAATGCAGGCGGCAGGAGAAAACCTGGCCGATGGACGTGTTGACAACAGGGAGCGTCTTAAATCGTATGGACGACATATCCACAGTGAAGCCCTTCGCTTGAAACGCATGATCGAGAAACTGCTGGATGTGGCCAAAGCTGATGCAGGTCAATCAATCATTGAACCCAAGGCGGCGAATCTGCGCCATCTTGTGGAAAGGTATATCGAAAATCATCGGAATTATATCGATAGTAAAGGATTTACCCTGGATGTTGACATTGAGGAGCCCCTGCCGCCCGTTATGATTGACACAGATAGCTTCAATACCATTATTGGCAACCTAGTTGAGAATGCAATAAAATATAGTGAAGAAGAAAAATACCTGGGAATAAGAGTAATCAACCAAAACTCCCAGGTCACATTGTCCATTATAGACCGGGGAATTGGCATTCCTAATAATGCAACCAAACACATTTTTGAAAAATTTTACAGGGTAGAGGATTCACTAACAGCCCAGAGCAAGGGCCACGGATTAGGTCTCTCCATTGTAAAAAACCTTGTTGAGTTGAATGGAGGACAAATCCAGGTTAAAAGTGAGATGGGAAGTGGATCCCGGTTTATTGTAAAATTTCCTATTATAGCTGGTCATACCCAAAAAAACACTACCAAGACGGCAGACGAATTATCTCAGCAAAACCCCAAAAAGGAAGATCAACCTCAGTATGTCTGATAATCCCAAAAAAATTGTAATTGTAGAAGACGAGCCCAGCCTTATATTCACCTTGCAAGATACTCTTGAGAATGAAGGGTATGAAGTGTTTATAGCTGAGGAGGGCGAACAGGCGATTGAAATCGTAAAAAAGGAAAATCCGGATTTAATGCTGCTTGACCTTATGCTACCCGGCATGAGCGGTTATGAAGTCTGCAAAAAAGTCCGCAATATGACCTATACATTCCCCATTATCATTCTCACGGCCCGCGACCAGGAGATTGATAAAGTGACCGGGCTTAACATTGGGGCAGACGATTACATGACCAAGCCATTTGGGGTAAAGGAGCTGCTCGCACGCATCCAGGCCCGCCTCCGGCGATCGGAGACCTATTCAAAAGCCAAGCCAATCAATGACCTGGAGCTGGATCCGGTAACGATCGATCTTAAAAATGCAAAGGCGATACACCCGGAAGAGGAAAACGAGCTTACCACAAGAGAAGTTGAACTGATTCGCTATCTTGCAGCCCATGCAAATGAACCCGTCTCCCGCGATGCGCTGCTGGAAAATGTATGGCGATATGAGCACAGCACAAACACGCGGACAGTAGATGTGCACATCTCAAAGCTGCGTTCCAAGATTGAAGAGCATCCCGATGATCCGCGATACCTGGTGACCCTCCACGGGGTGGGATATATGCTTAAAATTGAGTGATTGAGTGATTGAAGGATTGAAGGATTGGGGAATGGAGTTTGAAGGGTGATATTTAAATAAAATGAATAATCAACTCCTGATCGCTCAATCATTCAGCTCCTCAAGGGCACCTTCACCTTTCAGGTTAGAAATGTACTCAACAAAATTATGGATCTGGTTTTCCAGCAATTGTTGCTGAAATGAATCTTTGATCCCTTCCCGTTCATCAAAATTATTGTTAACCCTGGGTATATGAACACGTTCGGGAAAGATATATGCATTCCGGTAGCTGAAGACCTGCTGCAGTTGCTCTACTGCCCGTAGCGCTCCAAAAGCTCCATCCGCCTCACCCACAAAACAGACCGGCTTCTTTTCCAGCCCACTGGGATACGGAAGATAATCAATCATAAGCTTCAGAATCCCCGGGTACCCCCCGTTGTATTCCGGAACAACCACACAGAGCCCGTCGGCATCCAAAAAACGCTGAGTAAAATTGTCAACTTCTTCAAGTTTTTTCCCATAGGGACCGCCACTAACCTCCTGCAACGGAAAATTGCGCAAATCAATTATTTCGGGGATAACATCCGAATGTTCTTGGTACTTCTCCTTGAGGTATTTTGATACCCGTAATGCATTGGAATTTGGACGATCTGTGCCACTAATAATATTGAGCTCAATCATTGCTACCTAATCTGATTATGCTGAAAAAAAGTATACCAAATTCAAATGAAAATAATTCCATCTTAATTATTTAACATTTTCTTAATGAGCACCTCAATTGATAAGTCTAATAAAAATATTTTACTAAAATAATTTTGCAATTTTATTTATTTACCTTATTATATTCTTCGAAAATCAATCGATACCTAATTATTTTAAGTAAATGCCAAAATCATCAAAAATAATAATCCTTTTACTTCTGTTCGCCGGGTTACCTGGTTTGCTCTTGGCCAATCCAGCCGACATCCTGGTACAGGAAACTATAGAAGCTTCAAATGATAAAACTTTTGTAGATCTGCTCTGGATTATGGTAGCCGGTTTTTTGGTATTCTTTATGCAGGCAGGATTCGCACTGGTTGAAACTGGATTTACCCGGGCTAAAAATGTAGCAAACATAATGATGAAGAATCTGATGGACTTTGGACTTGGTACCATCTTCTTCTGGATCTGTGGATTTGCCATCATGTATGGCACGGATATGTTTGGACTATTTGGAACTTCAAATTTTTTCCTTTCTGACGCTATCACCCCTGACGGCGAGCTCGATGCCTGGATGTATGCCAACTGGTTTTTCCAGGCCGTGTTTGCCGCTACCGCTGCAACTATTGTTTCTGGGGCTGTTGCTGAACGAACCAAATTTACGGCATATATCATCTATACCGTTTTTATCACTGCCTTTATATATCCTGTTGTTGGACACTGGATCTGGGGTGGTGGCTGGCTGGCCGATCTCGGATTCTATGACTTTGCCGGATCCACCGTGGTGCACAGCGTTGGCGCTTGGGCTGGACTTGTGGGAACCATGATGCTGGGACCGCGTATCGGACGTTTTGTAAATGGAAAACCCAAGAAGATTGCCGGGCACAGTATGGCACTTGGAACACTTGGTGTTTTCATTCTGTGGTTAGGCTGGTTTGGATTTAATCCCGGTAGTACACTCGGTGCGGATCTGTCTATGGCACGCATTGCCGTAACCACAAACCTTGCCGCTGCAGGTGGAGCCGTAGCAGCGATGGGGGTTGCCTGGTTAAAGCTTGGCAAACCCGATCTGGGTTACACCCTCAATGGTGCACTGGCAGGACTAGTTGCTATTACGGCTGGTTGCGCGGTTGTATCACCGGCTTCGGCCTTGATTATCGGTGCCATCGGTGGAGTAATCATGATCTATGGAAGCAGTCTTCTTGAAAAAATGAAAATCGACGATCCCGTAGGAGCAATTCCAGTACACGGTTTGGCAGGTGTGTGGGGAACTATTGCTGTAGCCTTGTTTGCCCAGGCGCCTTTTTCAACCTTCTCAGGCTTGTTCTTTGGTGGATCTGCAACTCAACTTTTAGTACAGGTGCTGGGCACGATTGTAGTCTTTGCATGGACTGTCGTCACAGCATTCCTGGTGTTCAAAACAATTGAGGTCTTTCACGGTCTGCGTGTGAGTCCCGAGGAAGAGCTGAACGGGTTGGACAAATATGAGCACGGCATGCGTGCCTACCCAGACTTCTTCGGTGTAAATGATGCCCGTGAAATGATGGATCTCGACGCTGAACAGGAAATGAGTTTTATCAACAATCCCATCCTTTCCGTTGATATAGAAAACACCAGCTCTTAATTCCCGGGAGCTGGTAATTTCCCCCATAGCAGGGCCGGCTACCCTTCCCGGTCCTGCTTCCCACCTCTTCGATCTTCTCTTACCTTTTCCCTGATCTTTTCCAACCGCTGCCAAAGCTTTCCTTCTCTTCCGATATTACCCGGCTCATACCAACCACTGCCTTCTAAATCATCCGGCAGGTACTGTTGCTCTGTCCAGTTGTTGGAATAAGAGTGGGGATACCGGTAATCATCTGAGGCGTTCTTTTTATCAAGATAACGGGCCTCTTTGGAGTTGGCCGTTTTATCCTTAAGGTGTGGAGGCACCCCTTTTGTGCCACGGTTTTTTATTTCGCTTTGTACTGAAAATATGGCCCCGGTACTGTTGCTTTTGGGAGCCAGTGAAAGATAGATACAGGCATGGGCCAAAAAATACATTCCCTCGGGCATTCCACATTTCGTAAATGCCTCGTGAGCTGAATTAACCATCGATAGCGCGTGGGGATCGGCCATGCCTACATCTTCAGAAGCCAAGATCAGCATTCTGCGGAAAATAAAGTTGGGATCATCCCCCCCTTCCAGCATTGACACCATCCAGTAAAGAGCAGCATCGGGATCGGAGCCGCGCATCGACTTAATAAACGCCGAGGCATAGTGGTAATGCTCATCCCCTGTTCCCTGGTATCGCACATTGCGCTTCTGGATGCACTCTTTGGCGATCTCAAGGTCGATATGGATCTTACCCTCCTCGTCGCGGTCACTGGAAAGCACTGCCACTTCAAGGGCGTTCAATGCATTTCGGATGTCTCCCCCAGCATAATCGGCCAGGTGGTTCTTTGCGTCATCAGTGACTACCACCTTCTTATTTCCAAGCCCACGCTCCTTGTCCGTCAGGGCCCGGTCGATCATTGTTTTAACATGCTTTACCTGCAGGTCATAGAGCTCGAAAAGCTGGCACCGAGAAAGCAGCGGATTTACGAGCGAGTAGTACGGATTTTCGGTCGTTGCACCGATCAACGTAATGACGCCCGACTCCAGATGAGGCAGCAGGGCATCCTGCTGGGCTTTGTTCCAGCGATGGATCTCATCGACAAAGAGAATCGTCTTCTTCCCGTTCATCTGCTGAATTTTCTGGGCGTGCTCCACCACCTGCCGCAGATCTTTGATGCCATCCAACACCGCATTGAGGACTTCAAACTTGGCGTTGATCTCCCGTGAAATCACATGAGCCAGGGTGGTTTTCCCTGAGCTGGGGGGACCGTAAAAAATTAGTGAGCCGATAACACCGCTCTCAATCATGCGACGTAGCATTTTCCCCTCTCCCACGATATGATCCTGACCCACAAATTCATCCAGAGAGTGGGGACGCATCCGAGTGGCCAGTGGCTCATGAGGATTCACCACAGATTGCTTCTTCCCGGTGTCAGGGCTGGTTTCTTTTTCTTCTTCAAAGAGATTCATGTAGAGCGAAGATAAAATTATTCACGCGTGACAATGCGTAAAATCTAAGCTTTTCTCGGCTCAAAATTAAGTTTTTTAAAGTGTAGATCACTGTGATGAAATGGAACTATTACACAGAGTTGCACAAAGAGTCACAAAGTGCTACAGAGAAAGAACCTTGGCTACACGAAAATTGGATAAATTAGCCCCTATTTACTCTCTGCTTTTTAGGACCCGGGGCGGTTCAAGTACTAGACTACTCTGTGTCATGGAGTAGTCTGCTCCGTCTCCCGTAGTAGACTACTCCGACGTATGTAGTAGACTATTCCGTTGCTCGTAGTAGTCCTCTCCGAAGCGCGTAGTAGTCTAGTACGAAACAAGTAGTGGCCCACTACGTCAATTGGAGTAGTCTACTACCGACACTTCGAGTAGTAAGCTACGAGCAACGTAGTGGTAAGGTCTTAACTGAGTGTATTATTACACAAGTTTCATAAAAAAGTAACAGAGCTTTACAATGAAATGGCCTTGGTTTCTGTCCCCTGGCATTGGAAATACCAGGCTAGTAACTCTACGAGGCTGTCCAAAAAGTCCAAACCAGGAAATGGGTGGCTTAATAATTATGGTAATATCAATCTCCCTCAACTTTGCCAAGGCTTCGCTGAGCAAGCTAAATCCCTCTACCGCCAGTAGTCGGTCACGGCTCCAAAGCCTGTCCCAAATACCTTCGGAGAGGGACTTCAAAAGTGTCTTTATGGCATCCCGAGCAAGATCGTAATCCAAGAGTTCCTCACCGACAGCAGTAGGTGCAGGCTCTTGGAGAAGAGCCTGTCCGCCCACTGGTGTGAAGGACAGGAGGATTGACCGGTCGATTGGAACCAGATATGTGTGATCCCAATTCCAAATTCTTCATTCTTAATTTTTAACTCCTAAAGGGGAAGGTTATCGTGTTTTTTCTGGGGTATGGAATCGACTTTATTCTCTGAAAACTCCATCGCTTTTATTAACCGCTGCCGGGTTTCGTTTGGAAGGATCACATCATCAAGATAACCGCGCTCGGCGGCTTTGTAGGGGTGAGCAAACTGTTCTTTATAGTAATCAACCAACTCCTGCTCCTTGGCCTCCGGGTCGTCGGCATTTTCGATCTCCTTGCGAAAGATAATTTCCACCGCTCCTTTGGGCCCCATCACGGCAATTTCTGCAGTAGGCCATGCCACGTTGAAGTCAGCACGGATATGTTTCGAGTTCATCACGTCATACGCTCCGCCATATCCTTTGCGTGTGATAACGGTCATCTTGGGCACGGTCGCCTCGCAGAATGCATACAACAGCTTCGCGCCGTGTTTTATGATGCCGCCCCACTCCTGGTCGGTGCCCGGCAGAAATCCCGGCACATCCTCAAACACAAGCAGTGGAATATTGAAGGCATCGCAAAAACGAACGAAGCGCGCGCCCTTCACAGAAGCATCGATATCAAGCACACCAGCCAGGGAGAGCGGCTGGTTTGCCACAACGCCAATGCTGCGCCCATCGAGATGAGCAAACCCAACGACGATGTTGTCGGCATAATGCTCATGAACCTCCATAAACGAGTCGCGGTCCACGATGCCCGTTATCACATTCTTGATATCGTAAGGCTTGTTTGGGTTGTCGGGGACAATCCCATCGAGTTTCTTTGCTTTGGCAGGATCGGGATCTTTCGGATCCCTCCCAGGTGGTTTCTCCTCACAGTTGAGGGGCACATAATCCATCAGCCGGCGGATGTTCTGCAGGCAGATGGCATCGTTCTCTTCAGCAAAGTGAGCTACGCCCGACTTCGTGCTGTGTGTGCTCGCTCCGCCGAGCTCCTCAGAGCTAACCTCCTCATGCGTTACCGTTTTAACAACATTCGGACCAGTGACAAACATGTAACTGGTGTTCTTCACCATAAAAACAAAATCGGTAAGTGCCGGGCTGTAAACCGCGCCTCCGGCACAGGGTCCCATGACGGCCGAAATTTGCGGGATTACGCCGGATGCCATGCTGTTACGCCAAAACACTTCTGCATAGCCGCCGAGCGATGAAACTCCCTCCTGTATGCGTGCACCACCGGAATCGTTCAGACCGATCAGGGGGATGCCATTCTTCATCGCAAGGTCCATTATCTTGCAAATCTTCTCAGCATGCGTTTCGGAAAGTGAACCCCCAAACACGGTGAAGTCCTGGCTGAATACGTACACCGGGCGGCCCTTAATTTTACCCTGCCCCGTCACAACACCATCACCCGGAAACTTTTTTTCATCAAGACCAAAGTCGGAACTTCGGTGGGTCACAAAAGCATCGATTTCTTCAAAAGAATCATCATCCAGCAACAGGTCAAGTCGCTCGCGGGCGGTCAGCTTACCCTTGTCGTGCTGCTTTTGAATCCTCCTTTCGCCTCCTCCCTGTAACGCTTCCCTTCGCTTTTGTTTAAGCTCCTCAACTTTCTCTTGTTTACCCATCAGATCCCGTTGGCTAGTTAGATTCCGTAATTTCTATGAAGTAGCTCTGGAGCCGGTCCGTAAAGTCGACCGCCGCCTCAGAATACATATCCACCATATTCCGCCTGAACACTTCCTTCTCGATATATTGACTGGCTCTTGGCCAATCGTCCTTTGACACTATCTCCCGCAGCGCTTCATCGTACGCTTCATCCGCGCCCCGAAATATCTCTTCAATAAACCACTCCCTGTCATCATGGAGCAGCTTTACCAGGCGCTCATACTCCTCCTCATTTTGATCTTCCTGGGTCAGATCGATTAACGGTTCCTCTTCCCCCGGCTCGTCATATCCTCCCACCAGTGTTTCCTGTTCCACTTGCTCCTCTTCATCAGGACTTACAAACCGTTTCCATATCGGCTCATTTTCACCCGTTTCTTCCGGGGTTTTCGACTCCTCGTTTAGTGGAGATTCCGGAACTTCTTCAACTTCGTCAGCCTCCTCCTCAACTTCCTCTTCAAACTGTTCTTCTGCCTCTTCCGCGTTATCTTCACTTTCAGCCACAGACTCCTCTTTCGCGGAAGTCTCTATTTCAATCTCCTCTTCATCAGCCACAAATTCGGTCGTATCTGCAGTGTCATCCTCTACCGGTTCATCTGAAAAAAATTCATTTAGTGCACCATCGGTTTCTTCCTCTTCTACTTCAACCTCTTCATGTTCATCTGTTTCGGCTTCCTCTTCTCCACTGTAGAGTACATTCAGACCAGATATTTGATCTTCTGTTTCCTCTCCTTCACTGCCAACTTGGGTAATCTCTGTTTCATCGCCTTCAACCGTCTTTTTAAGTCCCTCCCAACTGTTTGAATAGGGGTTCTCTTGAGGAGATTGTGGAGCTTGATCAAACAATTCATTCTGTTCATCATCTTCTGCCGGCAGGTCGGGTGAGGAGAGGACTTCAATGAATTCAGAACGATTCAGTGTTTCGTTCATTATGTCAAAGCGCCGGGCCACCCGCATCATCTTCTTGTCTTCAAAGAAAAGCCGAAGCAAACTAGAGTCGATCTGTTCATCCAGAAGGATAAAGAGTGGTTCCAGCATCTGGGCCCAATTCAGCGGAGAGTATCGTGCTGTCAGCTTCTGATCAGCCTGTAGTATGATCTGGGAACATTTTTCCTTACTAAGTTCATTCAGGCCCCTTTTTTCCATATAACGTGGAATGAGAGTGGCAAAATGAGGATACACCACGATGGCATCCATTCGGTCTATCACATCATAATATCCCAATACATCAGAAGCCCCGAAGATTACATCCGGGAGGTTCTTGCGCGGCTGCACCAGTATATCCATAATATCACTGATAGCTGTTTCCACGACCGGCGCAGTATAGCTTTTGGGCAGACGTGCCTGGGCCCTGATCGCGCTCACAAACTGATCCCAAGCCTCCCGTACAGTCTCGGACTGCATGTCAGCCCACTCTGTTTCAGGAAGGATGATAGATTCCGCCAAATTCCGACGTAATTCCACCTGGATGCGCTTAATTACAAATCTTGGAAATCCACTCTGCTGCAGATCACTAAGCTTGTACGTTCCCCTCTCATCCGGTAGCTGATCAACTAATCGCTCTGTTATATGCTTAATTATTCGTTCCATAAATCAAGTTTGAATATATAGTCTCAGTGCAGGCTACACAACCTTGTTCACCATACAACGATTTTTACCACAAACCAAGGTAAATCACAATCAGCAAATTATAAATCATAATTTTCAAATTACCAGCTGCGCCAATTATACTGTTCAAAAATTATGCTAATACATAAATCAGCATCTTTTTAAACAACGCTCCAAATGGAAAAACCTTATATTCAGATATTTTGAACGCGATTAGCGGTTGAGTTATAAAGCCAAAAGTTCCAACAGAACCGCTCAACGCGTTATATTGATTAATTCTTTACATAGATTCCGAAAACAGGAGGGTAAACAATCACGTTGAATTTATGATTTGTGATTTATTTCACCCTTGTTACCTTTGACCCATGTTTTCCCTGGAAGTTGATAGTTTATACAAACAGTTTGGTGCAACGAAAGTGTTGAGGGATATCTCCTTTTCGTTTGGCACCGGTGTGATGGGCATTGGCGGGCCTAACGGGTCGGGAAAATCTACCCTGCTGAAGTGCCTGGCGGGACTGGTTCGCCCGACACAGGGTGATATAACCTGGAAACGAGATGAATCCAGACTTAACCCAAACAATTTGAAAGCGCATCTTGGTTACATTGCCCCATATATCAACCTCTACCACGAGCTTACAGTCAAGGAAAACATGGATTTGATCCTGCAGCTGCGTAAGAAAACGATTGAGGATTCTGCCAGGAATGAGCTATGGTGCAGGCTCAAGCTTTCCGATCTCCGGGACAAATATTTTGGAGATCTTTCGACAGGACAACAACAGCGAGCACGGCTGGCGTGCATGCTCAGTTACAATCCCTCCATCCTCTTTCTCGATGAGCCGGGGGCCAACCTCGACGAGCAAGGTCGAAACGCCATTCGTGATATTTTGAGGAACTTCAGGGAAGGGGAAAAAATGGTTCTTCTGGCGTCTAACAATCCCGATGAGCTGGCCCTGGCCGATCGTGTTTTTTCGGTAAACGGCGGCCCTAACTAGCAACTAGTGTCGTGTCAACATTACTGCTTCGGGTTAGATAGAACACGGATAACGCGGATTCTATGGATTTTCGCTGATGATATTATACATCTGAGGATATCCTTTCGAATCGGTGTCATCTGCGTTCTGTCAGGAAAAGCCCGAAATTCCAGGCTTGACATATCACTAGTCCAAATTACACTGCTCACCACGGCAACATTCTTCCACATTGATGCCGCATTTTGCACATTGACCATGCCCGTGTACCCAAACCAAGGGTGCCTCTGCCCCGCAGTAAATGCACTGGCGCGGCTCACCAGCACTGCTATTTTTCTGATTCAACTCTTGGATTTCAGATTCTTTCTTCTGCATGTAATCGCTGTGTAGTTTTACATCTCCTTCGCTTCTGCATAGACCACTTCAAGATTTTGAGACAAGGTCCACCAGTCGGCGTACTGAAACTGGGGAAAAGCGTCCAGCTTTTGCAGGTTAACAATCTCTTCTTTTGGGCGGTCTGCCGCTATACCGTCTTCAACGTATTCAACCATGGCAGCCAGATAATCACGCATAACGGCTACATCATCTCGATTGCCGGTGACACCGAACTCGGGGTGCCCGTGACCAAAAATATAGATTGCATCCGATGGGTACTCATCCATGGCCGTTTCCAGAACCGTAATCCAGTTGTGGATGGAGGCACCGGCCGGCCGGTCGGTATAGGGATTCATCCGGTTGAATACGAGGTCACCCATGTGAGCGATATTGGCATTCTCAAAATAAATGATCGCATCACCGCTGGTGTGAGCCGGCCCGTAGTGAGCCACATGGATCGTTTCTCCGCCCAATTCCATTTCCCAGGAATCCGAAAACAGTGTGCCTGGATAGCCGGCATCAGTTTCACTGTCCTCACTGTTCTGCTTCATGAGTTTAGGCACATTCCGGTGAGCTACCATCTGCTTGGCTTTCCCTTTGAACACGGGGTTCCCACCTGTATGATCGCCGTGATGGTGGGTGTTGATGAGGAGGTCCAGACCATGGGAAGTGCGCTTTTGCAGACCAGCCAGGCAGTTCTTAGCCGTCTCAGGGAACTGGGAGTCGACCACAACCAGTACATCATCCGTTGCCAGCCACCCTATCGTGCCCCCTCTTTCCGTAAAATAGCCAACATTGCGACGCAGGTCATTAAAGGTACCGGCGAAATTGTCGGCGGCCCAGAGTTTTTGAAAAGGCAGGGCTGCTCCAACTGCAGCCAGTGACGAACGTGTAAGAAATTGACGGCGATCCATATGGCGGTGGTTTTGTGAAAATTACATTTAAGACTAGGTTTTAACGAACTTCGTGACCTTCCCTGATCAACAGCAGAATAGCCCCGTGCGGCACGATAATATACTCCTCATTTTCGAACTCTATTTCGTGTGCCTGGCTTTGCAGATAGATTGCAAGGTCTCCTTCTGCAGCCTGCATCCCGATATAGCGGGTTTCACTGTTGTCTTTCCATGGTTCATCCAGCTCTTGGGAAGGTATCGGGTAGCCCGGCCCCGTTTTGATGACATATCCACTTTGGATTTCCTCTTTTTCCTGCACCGTGGCGGGCAAAACAAGTCCACTTTTGGTACGTGCTTCCATGTCACGGGGCTTAATGAGCACCCGGTCGCCAACGACAATAAAATTATCTACCGAATTAAGATAATCCTGAATCATGTTACTTTCTGTTATTGCTTAGATTTATCTACTTTAAACCTGTTATGAACTATTTTCGTTTACAAACCGTACGCTATCATCTGCAGATAACATAACGTTTTATTTACAGGTAAAATGTTGAATGCGAATATAGATGCTTTTTATGGACATGTCGAATAAAGTGTGCATGGTTACCGGTGCAAATTCCGGAATTGGCAAAGAAACGACCAAAGAGCTTGCTAAGAAAGGTGCTTTCGTAATAATGTTATGCCGTAATGAGGAAAAGGCGGAAGCTGCGCGAGAAGAAATTATTACGGACACGGGCCATACCGGAGTTGAGATTCTGCTGGCTGACCTGTCGTTGCAACATGATATTCGCCGGGCGGCAGAGGAGTTCCGGGAGAAGTTCGATGCGCTTGATGTGTTTATTAACAATGCCGGGATGATTGCCTCAGAGCGGCAAGAAACTCCGGACGGGATCGAGACTACGTTTGCAGTAAATTACCTGGCTCCTTTCCTGCTCACCAACCTGTTACTGGATCCGCTGAAAGCAGCTCCAAGTGCCCGTGTGGTAAATGTCTCATCGGAAGCACATCGCACGGCCGCTCGTGTCTTTGACATTACTGACCTGCAGCTAAAGAAAAATTTCAGCCCGATGAAAGCGTACGGGCTCTCTAAGCTCTGCAATATTATGTTCACCCAGGAGCTGGCAAAACGGACTGCCGATACGGAAATCACGGTAAATGCCCTGCATCCGGGGGTAGTGCATTCACGCCTTACCAGCGAAGCAAGCTGGGGTATGTACCTGTTGTTCATGCTTGGAAAACCGTTTATGCAATCCCCTGCAGGAGGTGCGAAAACATCGGTCTATCTTGCCACATCGGAAGAAGTAAAGGATATCAGTGGCCGGTATTTCAAGAATAAAAAAGAAATTGCTCCCGCTGATATCGCTTTTGACGACACGCTGACGGAGCAACTTTGGAAAGTCAGTGAAAATCTGACCGGATTAGGGTGATATCATTCCTGAAATCGAGATAGTAACAATTACCAGAATATAATCGCCTTTTTAAATTTAATTTTACGAGCTCGCCAGATCAGCTTTTTCAACTTTTCTTTGTCCAGGTCAAACTGTTCCAGTTCATATCCCAGGTCATCGAACAATTGTTCATACTCAAAAATACCCAGGTGATTCAGAAATACTTTGAGCTGTCCGCGGTCATATTCACGGTAATTTTGTTCAATAATTTCCAGTATATGATCCCATTTTCCCGGATTCACCGAGAGTTCCAGGGATAAACCTGTAGCATTATCGACGTTATCACTCTTCAGGCACATATCGAGTCGTTCGGCCAGTTCATGGGGTACCGGTTCCACTCTCATCACTTTTGGCCCGCGCTTTTTCCCGTTGGCCTTGGGGAAGAAGCTTTTCCACATTTCATTTGTTGAAGGATGATGATAGTATGCTTCCCATTTATCATCGTCTTTGCGGAGCTGGACCATCTCGTTAATCAGGGCAACTTGCCTTTTGTAGTCGAGCACATACATGGTTCAGGAGGTTTGTATTAGAGTTTAGCCATCCTTGACTCTTCAAGGTTATAATAACAGATAATGACAATTAATCTTCAAACGGATAATTGGCAACCTGTTATTTTTCTTGCAGATGATAACCGTTGCGTTATCTGGGTCCATATTATTTAAATACATAAAATCGCAACTTGTTCCCAATAGAAAACTAAATTTGCTGTTTAAATAGATTTGTAACGGTTTCCAGGCTTCTCCGGAACAAGCTTCTTCTTTTCCAGAGCGATTCCTCAACTTTATCACAATCCCCCAGATCCATCCTAAAATGCTTGTTTAGCATTTCAGACAGTTTAGGGTCGATAACTACAAGATTTATTTCATCATCTTTGAGCATCGAACGGTGATTAAAATTGGCTGAACCGATACAGCTCACTGCATCATCAATGCATATAATCTTGGAATGCAGCATTGTTTTCTGGTAATACCAAAGGGTTACCCCCGCGTCCAGCAGTGGCTGGAAGCTGTCTTCGCCTGCAATTTTGGCCACCCGTTTGTCGATATGCCTGCCCGGCATCATTATATCGACCTTCACTCCTTCGCGGGCCTTTTTCTTCAGGAGGTCCACAATCACCTTATGGGGATTGAAATATGCTGTGGTGATCTGAATACGTTCGCGAGCCATTGAAATCAGGGTGTGATACAGCATCACAATGTCACTCCATCGCACCGAGGCCGAGGTTCGAACCACCTGGACGGCGGCTCCTTCCGAGGATGCATCTGTTTTCCACGAATTCCAATCCCTGTCGACCAGCAGGGGGCGCCCTGTTTCAATCCAGTTTTCCATAAATGCGGCGTGCAACCCGAATACCGCTTCCCCTTCTATCCTGAAATGTGTTTCCCGCCATTCATCCGGGTTTCGGGCATCTCCTTCCCACTCTTCTGCTATACCCACGCCCCCCGTAAAGCCGATTTTGTTGTCACAGATAAGGACTTTTCGATGTGTTCGGTTGTCGGTTTTCCATATTTTCCACTGTGTAAAAGGCCGGAACCATTCGATTTGGACACCACTTTGATCCATTTTTTGGTACAGTTCATCCGGCATAAAAGCGGCCCCAAAGCTATCCAGTATTACCCGTACCTCAATCCCTTCGCGCGCCTTCCGGGATAGCGCTTCCGCAAAACGAACGGCGATATCACCGCTCCAGTAGACAAACGTGAGAAAATCAATCGTGTGCTCCGCCTCGTCAATCGCCTTCAGCATGGCGGGGAAAATCTCATCCCCGTTTTTCAGTACCTCAATGGCATTCTGGTTGGAAAACGGGATGCCCAGTGAGCTTTCCAGTACCTGTTGGTATGCCTGTAATTTGCCGATTGCAAAAGACCGATCTTCTGCGGTTCCGCCTGCTTTCCTCATATTTCACAACAGAATTCAGATCAACTCAAATGCTTGCTCTTCTACCAAAGATAAGTGAAATCAAAAACAGCACAATAAAAACGTAGAACAAGATTTCAGCAATTCCTGCTGCTGTTCCCGCGATACCTCCAAACCCAAGAATAGCGGCTATAATTGCAATGATAAAAAAAGTAATGCTCCATCGTAACATAAGGCACCTCCAAAGATAGACTTGAATTATAAAACGAATTACTTCGATTGTAACAATACGACACCCAGAAGCATTACAACCGCAGATATGATGACGGGTGTAATGTTACCCTGACTCACAACCACATCCATTCCGAGGAAACCGAAGCTCTCTGAGTTATTGATATAGTTTATGCCGGTATAGATTAAAGCAGCCAAACCACCAATTGTTAATACAGATCCAGTTACTTTTTTCATTGTATTGCCTTTCTTATTATTTGTTTTTTGTAATATGATGGTGGTTGTTTTGTTCCCTGTCTCTCTGTTCCAGAATAAAATATCACTTAATAAATATATGACTTTAATAGACTTAACCACTATTCCAACAAAAAATATTTCTAAGTTTGAGTGGGTTTTAAAAGCTTTGAATGTCCCAGCTATTAGATCAAGACCTTAAAAGTCATGGATAAGAAAGAATGTCCCGGATGTGCAATGGACGTGGATGCCGACGCCGAGGTCTGTCCCATTTGTGGATATGAATTCCCGAGTCAGCCTCTCAGTGTACAGATAGTGGCGTGGGTGATGATAATTCTCTTGATTCTATGGTGGGTGTTGTAGATCGTGTCCTGGTCAATACTCTGTCATCTCGGAAAGAGATGCGCGCTTCGTACGTTCATCGGGATATTCAGCTGAAAGTTCTGCTGTATTTCCTCTTCTCACAAATTCTTAAGCTAACGTCAGTTCGAGATAAAAAACTGTCATTGTAAGGAATTCAGCGAAATCCAGCGGCAATTTCCTATGCAAAAAACGGATAAGGAGATCGCCGCCCGACCGCATCGTTGAGCCAAACACGTACACCAAAGCCTCATCGCGATATCCATATATTGAACTCAGGTTAAGCCGGGCCTCCTCACGAGGGGTTTTCAATAAGTCTTGGTGAAAATCTTCTTTTTATAGATTCTCGTGCTTACCAAGACGACTATCTCATATGTAGTGAGACCATCGTCTCATACTTACCGAGACCATCGTCTCACAGACCTTGAGACGACTATCTCAGTGCCTATGAGACGACCGTCTCAATTAATTGAGCATATCCTCTGAAATGCAAAAATATTTAGCGTCAGTTCGAGACAGAACCTGTCATTGCGAAGAGGATTAAGTGACCATCGGGATCCCGAAAACTTGCGGGAGGCAATCTCCCGGCGGGTGAACAGAAAATGGACGGGGAGACCGCCGCGTCGACTGCAAAATGAAAGTCCACTACTATCAAAGACGCCTCCTCGCGATGACAGCTATAATTTTTGTGATCCTTATATCGAACTCACGTTAAGCTATCAAAGCCTGTAGATCATCTATCTGCTAAAATCTGTTTTGCCTCCTGATTTATGCTCGAGCTGGATATCAGTGATCCTGATATCGTGTGACATCGCTTTGCACATGTCATAGATCGTGAGTGCCGCTGTAGAGACGCCGGTTAGGGCTTCCATCTCAACCCCGGTTTGTGCACTGCATTTCACCGTACACCGGATATGGAGTTCGGGTTCTACCGGCTTAATATCGATATCAATTTTTGAAATTGGGAGTTGATGGCACAATGGGATCAGCTCAGAAGTTTTCTTAGCAGCCTGAATACCCGCGATTACCGCCGTTTGCACAATACTCCCTTTTTTGCTAACCAAGTCGTTGGTTGTAATTTCATCAAACACTGCCCGGGGCAGCACCACTTTTCCGGAAGCAGTTGCTTTGCGTGATGTGACCTGCTTACCCGAAACGTCCACCATTTCGGCATCACCACTTTCTGAGATATGCGATAGTTCGCTTTTTGATGCTTTGTCGTTCTGATTACCCATGTCTACACAATGTTTTTGAAGCTTCCGTTAGCAATATTTTATGAAGTAAACGCCAAATTACCATTTCTAAAATGGGATGCAAAAGGATAAAAGAGTCTGTTTCTCAATCATTGATTCAAGTAACGTTAACGGGTGGGAGTCGTTCATTTCAATTGGCAAAAATGATTTCTCCCTCCGTTGAGCCACTGTATTGGAAGCGATCAACAACTTCATTGGAAGGATTGATCAAAATAATTTCATCTCCGTCATTATTGAGACTCATCGCCATCCCGTTTCTAATAAACTTCAGTGTTGAATGAGGTTCAATATGCTGTTCAAGTGACAATGTCCATACTTTTCCACTCCGATCTCGTAGAAACCATCCCGAAAGCGGTATTGTGTCATCACTGGTATTTTTGATTGTCACCAGCTCAAGCTGCCTGTCTGGGCCTATAGGATTTGGCAAAAGGCTCTCGATTTTGAGGGGACTTTTCTCCCCAGCCCTCTTAACAGGAAAATGCATCTCTTGATCACGGTATCGTACTGTTATTATTGTAGTTTCGTTATCAACGGCAACTTCTATGGTCCCATCTTGGTCCACAGATTCGAGATCTGCAATAAACTCATCGGCCGTATTCGCCCCCAATCTGCCTTGGTAATACTTGTTTGTCTGGAACACCGCCGGTTGTGGATCCAGCATTTTAAATTTATTAAGAGTTGTGGCCCTCGGATGCATATAGCCAGCATGATTCCCATTTGAAATGACCACCACTGTCGGGCGTAGATCCTCCAGCAACAGCCAGGAGGAACTGGTGTGAGAACCGTGATGATTCGCCTGGTAGACGTCCACACTAGTTACAATATCACGGTGTGCAATTTTATCTTCTGTTGTCACCCCGATGTCTCCAGCGATAAAATACTTGAACTCCCGGAACTGCAGGAGCAGGGCCAGGCTCATGTCGTTTTCATAAACTGCGGGAACCGGATCAACCTCTCCCAGAACCACGCCACCGGAAGCTATGCAGGTTACATCAATTTCCTCATCAAAGGGGATAGACATACCCCGCGTGAGATGAGTTGCCCTGTGCCCAACGAACTCATAGTAATCCTGAAAACTTGCCTGGTTTCGTTTGGAATCGCTGATAAAATCTTTGTCTCCCCGGTCATATGTCCGCCTGATGTGAATGTTAAAATCTCGTACCAGCTCATCAACTCCTCCATAGTGGTCTTCGTGATAGTGCGTATTCACAAACACATCGATAGTGTCTATCTGCAGTTCTTGTAGAATGGAATTAATCCTGGCCCCATGCCCGTTTTTCCCGCTGTCCACGAGCAGTGTTTTATTATTTGGGGAAACAAACAGTGTGGCATCCCCCTGCTCTACATCAATATGGAATATCTTGAGAGGTTGAGCAGCACTTACTCCAGGTATCCATAAAAACGATATTATGGCCAGTATAAGTGGATTTATGTAGACTCTTGATCTCATTGTTTAACCTGTGGACCACTACAACCAGTTGTAAGTAGGTATGCCTGTAAATAATGGTTTTCCCCAATCAAAAGCTATAACTGGGAAGTGTTACTTGCTCCTGGTGAATTTGTTGAGGCAGTGGTAGCAATAGGATAGCAGTGACTGCAATCTAGAGGCATTTTTTAGGTTTAAACAAGAAAGGCTCGATCAACTTAAGCCACGGTTCAGTAACATCCAAAATATGACATAATAATCACGATTAATTACATATACCTCCATTTAATTGGTCATTGAATCCAGACAACTCCGTTTAATTTTGCTAAATTATCCCATTCAAACAGATGAGAAGTATTACAAGATCAGATAAAATTGAGCGTTGGCCCCATTCCGGCCCTTTGAGCATACCCGTTCATATCCTTTTCACCAGTTTTTCTAGGTTGTTGACATTTTTTCGGATTTCTATGGGTTTATATGACCTAAGATGAGGTTAATCCGGTAAAATATCAGTTTTTTAAGGTTTTTAAATACAGATAAACTGGTATCGAATTATAAACGGCAAGGTAACCACTTTTATCGGGAGGGAGGCCAAGAACTCTTGACTTTTGCATGGCTGATGGCATTGGCCATCTTCTCGGCGCCAGCGTGAGATCAATGTCCCTTGCAAAACATCAATCGCTCAGCTAGTAACTAGTCCATTCTCGGATTCACAATATTGTTGTAGATTGAACCAAATGTATAGCTAACCCCAATTGTTGCGCTCATTGAATAGTCTGTTGCCAGGGCTCTCTGCCGTAAGATAATTTCTTCCTCCGTCAAATCCTGTTTGGAAAGTGATAACTGGTCGTTGATAAGGGAGTACTCAAACCCAAAATCTACCGAGAGACCCCGGTACACCCTAAACTCGACCGAACTTTCAAACTCCAGGCGATTTTTGCTAACGTCATGCATGTAATGACTTCCCTGTAGTGAAGCATCAATCGAGCCCCATGTTTCGGTTATTTCAAACAGGGCTTCCAGCTCCTGCTCCAAGAGCCGTTCCTTCTTTTTATTGAAAATTGTCGTGTCGCGGTACTGCTGGAAGGATGGTGTAACCCGGTATTGAATGCGCAGCTCACGCCTGCTGTATTCCCGGTATGGAAAAATATTATACTCCAGCGTAGGACTTGCTCCGGCCTCAAGCTTAATGTTGTTGTAAGATGAAGAGGCCACCCGGGAGGTCAGCCCCGCCGACCAGTGTTCACCTAGGCTTTTCGCCGCAAATCCCGTAAATGACTTACTGGTCGAAGTACTGATAATATCCCGCTTATCGTCAAACTTGAATTTTTCTTTCTCTATATCGTAATCCAACTGAAGGTCTATTTTCCATTTGGGTGTGACCCGTGTGGCATCTAAGTCCCAGGCAATATCATAGGACTGCTCGCGCTCCTCGGCGTCATAATCAACTTCCACATCAGTTTCAAACACCCAGTTATTCCATTTATCGTGATTTTTTTGCTGAGACTCGTTGTCCGGCGGACTAAAACTGAGATCAAAATGATTGATCAGTGAGCTGTTTTTCAGGTAGGGGAACAGCCCCAGATTGACGTAGCGCAACAGCCCCGCCCGTTCTTCATTGTCGCTATCTGATTTGGCTGACGTGTAAAACAGTGTATCCGTTTGAGCTTGCAGGCTGTCTTTCCCAATGAATTTCAAGGTGTACTCTTCTCCCCCGCTTGCTGTCCCGGCATCCGTAATTAAAAGATGGATACTGGCATCACTGGGATTCCGAACAAAGTTAACGAAATTAATTTCGGACCGAAGGTAATCCTCGTAACAGTCTGAGCAATCCAAGTATACATTCAGCATCTCATATTTCTTCTTGGAAACACCATCTTGCGCCGTCAAGGGGCTTATGCAACCAACAAATACCAATATGCTGGTTAATTGCGTAACCTTCTGCAGTAGCTTGTTATTTACTAAAATCCGTTTCATTTATATGACCTGACATTTATAGTCGTATCTTGTTGGAAGCCACAAGTAAATGAGGAATAACGAGGGGGCAGAAAATATTCGACCAACGAGTGAGGAAGTGCTATAAAAAGCTTATTTAACCAAAAGGAACGTTTGTAGATAGGTGTATGCAGTTCATACCAGGAAAGCTGTTGTTCATCCTTTCTTTTGTCGATTTACCGCAAATTAAAGTATTATTTACCCTCTCATGTGGGACCAGAAAATCAACGATAAAGTATGCAGATCAAAAAAAGAATCAGGGATATCGCTTTTAGCGAAATCAGTATTTTCATCTTCTTGTGGGTACTCTACATGATAGCGCCGGTCGAGCTGGAAATGAGTTTCGAAGATTTTGAACTAGATTTTGACAAGATGGCCATGGTCTGCTACTACATGTTGGTCGTGGGTATCAATAATTTTGGGTTGATCCCCCGCTACCTCTCTAAAGGCCGCCCCTATCTGTACCTGGCCATCGTTTTGGCTACACTCGCGCTGTTCAGCTATGTAGATGATACAATGATGGAGTTCCTGTTCCAGGGTGACAGTGATCTGAGCTGGGCATGGTCTGGTGTGCGCAACTCATTTGCCCAGATGGGGATCCTGACCATTTTTTTCGGGAGCTTTAAACTGGTATGGGATTATCAAACACAGAAACAGAGAATGAATGCCCTGGAAAAAGAGCGGGTTGAAAGCGAGCTGAAGTTTCTGAAATCCCAGATTAATCCCCATGTGCTGTTCAACCACCTGAACAGTATTTACTACTACACTATGGAAAAATCTGAGAAAGTGCCGGAGATGGTGCTCAAACTCTCCGATGTAATGCGCTACATGCTGTATGAAGCTAATGAACAGTTTGTCCCGCTGGAAAAGGAGATTGAGTATATCGAAAATTTCATCGAGCTGGAAAAAGTTCGACATGAAGGGCGCGGACGAGTTATGTTCAACGTTGCCGGACCGGTTGAGGGGAAACGTATTGCCCCGCTGCTGCTGATCTCCTTCATTGAAAACAGTTTTAAACACAGCCATCAAACACAAACAGATGATATCCTGATTATTATCAATATCAACCTAGAGGGAGATTGGCTGAATTTCACCGCCGTCAACAACTGGTCTCAGACCGACCAGGAGAAACTGGAGGGGGAGTCGGGTATCGGGCTGCCCAATGTCAGGAAACGACTTGCCCTGTTGTACCCGGATCGGCACTCACTGCAGATAAACAGGGACGAGGAGCTGTTCATTGTTCACATGCGAATTAAGTTGACCCATGCAAACGATTAAGTGTCTCATACTTGAGGACGAAAAACCGGCCCAGGGCGTACTGAAAAAGTATATCGGGGATGTGCCATATCTTGAGCTGGCGGCTGTTCATGCGAATCCACTGGACGCGATGGAGATGCTGCAGTCGAAATCTGTGGATCTTATCTTTTTGGATATCAACCTCCCAAAAATATCGGGTCTCAACTTTTTGAAGTCGCTCAATGACCCTCCCGAAGTCATCATTACCACCGCCTACTCCGAATATGCCTTGGAGGGCTTTGAGTTAAACGTAGCTGATTATCTGCTAAAACCTATTTCATTTGAACGGTTTCTGAAAGCGGTTTCCTCCCTAAAAACGGGAGGCCAACAGGTAGAAGAACCGGAAGAGATCACGCAAGAGAACGCCGGAACCAAGTCATTTACCTTTGAAAAGGCGGATAATGTCATCTACAAAATTGATTACCAGGAGATCAGGTATATCGAGTCAGACCGTGACTACGTACGCCTCTTCATGGATGAACGGAAACTCATGTTTCGCCAGTCCCTGAAATACTGGGAGGAGATTCTACCTGAGCACAACTTTGCACGAGTACACAAATCATACATCCTTAACATAGCACAGATTACTCGAATAGTGGGTAACCGCGTGTACCTGGGAGATGACGTCATCCCCATCGGACGCAGTTACAAGGATGATTTCATCGCCAAAATTAAGGATTGTAGCTAATGTAATCGTCAACGCTCTACATTGATGTGTACTAAAATACCAAAGATCTAAACTTGATATAGCTAGCTAAAGGAACCTCCTCTATCTGTTACCTTTGCATTTTAATGCGTAATCAAAGCCGGAAGTAACTTACTGATACACAGATCGGAAAATCCATACTGCAAACAACTGCATAACATCAATCCGGATTATTTATGAAAGCAGTTCAGTGGTGTAACCCGTGTTTTTACAAGCATTTATATTCATAAAAGGGTATAATGCTTTAGAAGCAAACGCCGGGTTAAACCCTATGAATATGAAATGGTTGCTACTTTTATTCACCCTACTTCCATCGGTCCTGCTAGCACAAGAATACGAGGTCGAGCATCGATGTCAAGGGAATAACACACATGCGATGGTCGTTGAATACAATGATATGTACTACATCGTCGTGACTCCCCAGTATTTTCAACACGACTGGACAATTCGGCATCTAAATGGAATCAGCCTCGGCGGTCACGGGACGCTTCAGTATTCAACCAACGCAACCAACTCCAATGAAATGCATGTGAATATCATCTCACGCTCCAAGTGGAAGTATTCCGGCCTGACAGGAGCGATAAATGTTTGTAGAGAGGTTGCAAAGGGCAATTATTAATCCATTTAATCAGAATTGACAAGGCTGTCCAAGTATTTTTCGAGCATGGTGTACCCATCGTCAGCAACATTATTTCTATCAGAAGCGTCATCGGGATCCAGACCATTTTCCTTTTCCCACTCATCAGGTATCCCGTCATGGTCGCTGTCGGTTGGAGCAGGGGCACTCTCCAGTTCCGGCCAGCCGCCGACCTCTTCCTGTGAGTCAATAATACCGGTTTTCTGTGACGGATCAATCACGGAATGCTCCTGTTCGTATGCGTCACCTTCATACGTGGCATAGCCGTTGCGGACTTCGTCAATAATCCGCGTGTCTACGGCATCGCGTTTGGGCACTACGACTCCTGCCTGCTCAAGAACAGATTGGTAGGCCTCTTCGGCGGTTTGCTCGTCGATAGCCATCGCCGGCCAAGGTTCATCAAGCCGTAAGAACTCATCGCCGTCCACGCCCAGCCAATTATCGGCTGTAACGTCGGAAGCGTTAACCACAAAATTCTCGGCAACATACCAACTTCCTTCGTCCCCGCTTCCACGCGATGAAGGTTCCGCAATACGGTCTCTGACTCCGCTCAGTGTTGCAGGACCGGGCTTATAATAGTTGGCTACGATATTAATCGTGGAGAAATCGAATTCAGAATTTCCCGGCTGTTGTGCTTCTCCACCATACACGCTGTTATATCCCCAGTTGTAGATCACGTTATTCCGGAAATCGACGTGCCCGGACCCCGAGGCGAATCGGGGATTACGACTCTCATTATGTGCGATCAAGTTATGATGGTACGTACTGTAGTTGTCTCCCCAGATAGCGCCGAATTTATGCCCCTCCCCGTCGCCAATGGCCTCCGAAATGATGGAATACTGAACTGTTACGTTGCTGTTGTGATAGAAAGAGAGCACCTCATCTTTGCCCCAGCTTGCCGACACGTGATCCAGAATGATGTTCTCGTTGTACCTTCCCCCAACCGCATCGCCGGCACCCCCTTGACCGCCTTCGCCGTCGTATCTTATCCGGATATAACGAATAATGACGTCATCGGCGCCAATGCCGAGAGAACCTTTAATCGTAATCCCATCCCCGGGAGCCGTCTGCCCGGCAATGGTAATGAACGGATTTTCGATACTCAGGTCCGATTCCAACTCGATGGTTCCCGAAACTCTGAATACAACTGTTCTCGGTCCCTCCGCCTTAACGGCTGCACGAAGGCTACCTTTCCCGGAATCATTCAGGTTGGTTACTTCATATACATCTCCGCCACGCCCCCCTTCCGTATATTTCCCGTATCCTTCTGCAGTGGGGAAAGCAAGTTGCTGAGAATAAAGGTCACCAGCATGGCAAAGCAGGAAAACAGCGCATGTTATAGTTATAAACTTCGTTAATGAAACTGCGTTTGTTGATATCATGATATCTGATTTTTGTTTAACAGAATTATTATCAATTATTAGCAATTAAACGCCTCGATGCCCTAACTGTAAGCCTTCAATCCCAACCAATGGATTGGAGCAACTCAAGAGTTAAGGGCATCTTCTATATTTAGAATGAGACGTTAACGCTTCATCTTTTTAACAAATATGACCAAATCCGGTCGCTCTTCTGATTCCACCGGTGGAATTCCCAGTGAACATGACCTTGGCCATTCCCCCTCCACAACAGGTCTCCCCTAACGACCGGAGACTTTAATATTTGGTACAACCGAAAATACTCTTTCCGGCTCTCTTGAATATGTTTGTGGTACTTCAAGCCCGGCCTCATCAGCGATACATCCTACTCTATTCCACTACTTCAATTAAAGCAACGTACGCCTCGTTGCCAGGTGTTTTTAAGGTGATTGTACCACGGTGCCCCCAGTTTGACCGGTCGCCTTCCCATTGTACCTCTACAATTTCCGGTTCCGACCAGGATAGCTCTTCAATATGCAACCAGCGCACCCTGGCTTTTTCGACATACTCCCACGGGTCAAGATCGATCATGAAACGTCCACGTGGGAAATAGACGGCATACTCATTGCCAATATCGGCCGTAACATAGGCTTCAACCGCGCTCCGGGCCGCTGCCACTCTGTGCCTCAGAAGATCGTTATGAGGTGAGGCTGAAAAAATGTCAAATTCCTCCAGCAGCATATCCATCGCCTTCAGGTTGGTCTGAACGCGCTCTTTCAGACCAGAACCCCACACGCGCGGCAGGGCGGGACGGTGAAAGCGGCTTGATGCAGTGCCGGCAAAAATATTACGCCAAAACCGGTTGATCGCTTCTGTTTCGCTTCCCGCTGAATAATTGGATCCCTCCCCACCGCCATATACTTTCACGTTGTTCATCGGCATGGGGTTGGAGAGCAGTTTCTGTCTCCAATTCATAATATTATCCCAGTGCCCCTGTCCTCGTGCCCCTCGTGAGTCCTGGTTGTTCTGGGAGATCTCCACATAACTGTAGATATCGCGGTATGTCATGGCAGCCCGTACAGAGTTGGTGGGGTCAAACTGCATGGTCGTCACATAGGCTTCGCGGTTCCTATCTGCGGCTGCCTGGTTGATATGCCGGGCCCAATAGTTTTCCCACATCGACCCCTCACTGCTTTCGTTATTGATGTTGTATAACACATGATCATACCTCAGGGCGATGGAAAGCAGCTTGTCAATGTACTTTTTTTGATAGTTGAGTCCCTCAGTATTATCTGTCTCGACCGTGTTATGAAAATCATCATCACCGCTTATTAAATCATTGGAATAATTCACATTATTTTCCCCAGTCCATGGATCGTTTGGGCCTCCCAGATCAAACACATCCCATAAGGTCAGTTGTACAATAATCCCGCGCTTGGCCGTCTCATCCAGGAAAAACCTCAGCCGGTCCCAGTACTCCGGGTTCCACTGATTCAAATCATAGAGATCATCACTATTTCGCTGGAAGGCAGAAACATTACCCTCATCGCGGTTGGACATGGTATTGCGAACATAATTGCCACCTACAGAGACCAGGAGATCGAGATGGTTGGTCAGCTTATCGCCCGTCCACTGGAACAGGTTATCGTCATCGCTGCCACCGCGCAGAAGGATCGGCTCCCCATGATATTCCCAGTACCAAGGGTTTTCACTATATGGCTGTATGGGCGTTGCAGACTGAATTGCATTTTCTGTTTTGTTACCAGGAGGAGAGGCTGAGTCAGAAGAAGAATCAATTCCGACAGGAAATAAAATAATGAGTACAACCAGCCATTTCGTAATCAAAATATTCAAATACATAGTTTATTTGTTAGTTATTTAGCTTCTATAATTCCTATGAAAGCGTCTCCATTGCCGTAACCATCTTCAGGGCCTCCAACCCCACTACCCGGGGAAATAACCAGAACCCTGTCAGGCCCTACCCACGGCACCTCTTTCCAGTCTAACGCAATAGTCTCTTCTTTTTCCCATTCACCACTTGTCAGATTTAGCCATTTAACAGTTACCTCCTCCATATAGACCCACGGATCTACCGCAACCGTAGATCTCCCATCGGGAAAGTACACGGCATATTCTTTACCCACATTAGCCAGGCAATAATCGGCCCTAATGGAATTACCAATCGTCTCGCAGCCTTCATATGGTTTTGCGTTGAACACATCGAATTCATCCAAAAACATCGAAGCGGCCGTTATGGTACGTTGCGCTTTTTCAGTGAGACCCAGCCCCCACCGTCCACCTCCCGGCCTGTGAAATCTTGCAGAAGCCGAACCGGCAAATATATTTCTCCAAAACCGTTCTATCGCCTCCTGTTCTGTACCGGCGGCCGTATTTTCCCCTACACCCACCCCATATACTTTTACATTATTCATCGGCATAGGCCCTTCTTGCTGAGCGTTGATCATATTCCGCCAATGCAGCAGGTTCTCATAATGTTTGTACCCAACGGTGCCGGCGGCATTCTGATTATTTTGAGAGACTTCAACAAAGGAATACAGATCCCTGTTCGTCATCACATGCCGGACCGAATTGCCAGGTAGTAACTGCATGCTGGTAATATGAATATTCCGGTCCTGTGAGCTGGCAGCATCGTTCAGGTATTTAGCCCAATAATTTTCCCATTCAGCCCCGATGGTGCTTTCATTATTGATGTTATACAGGATATGATCGTAATCCAGCGTGATCGACAGTAGCTTATCGATAAACCGGCGCTGATACTCCAGCACGGCTTTTTTGTTCTCATAGATGGAGCCGCCATAAAAATCCTCACGGTCCTCGATCGTGCCCTCCGGCCAGTTGATGTTGTTTTCGGGGTTGTACGGGTGATCTGATAAGCCTGAAAGGTCAAACCAGTCCCACAGCGTCAGCTGCACAATGATTCCCCGCTTCTGCGTTTCTTCCAGGAAGAATTCCAGCCTGTCCCAATACTCCTCATTCCACTGGTTCAGGTCATACATACCGTCTTCAATCTCTTTGGGAGCATAGACGCTGCCCTCATCCCGGTCCGACATGGTATTTCGTACGTAGTTACCACCAACCGACTCCAGGGAATCCAGGTGGTTGATCAGGCGATCGCCCGTCCACTGAAACAGGTTATCGTCATCGCTGCCACCGCGCAGAAGGATCGGCTCCCCATGATATTCCCAGTACCAAGGGTTTTCGTGATATGGCTGGATAGCGTCACTATTACTTAAATTAGAATCTTGAGCAGATATCTGCTCAGTCCTGAACGGGATAAGTCCAACCAAGACTACTATAAAAACAAGTATTTTTTCGTTATTCATAATTAACCTTTACATATTTCGGATGTATGGATTGTGCACAAAAGCGATAAATTTTCCATTTATACAAAACCTTTCGTGCCACGCAACCGGTCAACGGCATGATGTTCTTGCAGAGGATTTAAACAGGATTATCCAGCATCTTTATCCAGAAACCCGAAGTCGGTACCGGTGAGGGCGTGCTCATCCTCATCACGGCCATAGCTAAAGATTACCATGTTATCCGGCTGTGCCCAGCCTTCATCGCCACCTTCGGTGTGCCCTTTGGCACCCACGTACAGTATCTGGCCAGCTTCCTCATCGGTAAAATAGAAGAAGGGGGAAGGGAAATCATTGCCAAATTCCGGGTTCAGATATCCCAGGCCCCGGGCGTCCTCCAATCCATACTTCACCCCGTCTTCCAGCACATAATGCTGCTGGTCGATATTCATCTGGCCGGCAATCGGCCCTTCAAACAGGAAGGCGTATGGTTGGTTGGCCTCCAGCACTTCTATGGCACCGTACTCGGGGAAAAAGTGATAGCGTACCCGGTAATGGTCGTTCCATGATTCGAGAATCAGGTGATCCCCCACCAGGCGATCATCAAACTCAATCGGATTGCCATTGTCATCAACCCACTGGGAGGTTCCGCCCCCGCCCCGGCAGGGATGGCCAAAGCCATCGGGGCCAAAGTTGGGCCAGCCGCGCCACTCGCGGTTATCCACGCAGTTGTTGGAAATCCAGTCGTTGCCTTCGCTGTCGATCGCCGAGTTGAACCCGGTGGATGTTCCTCCGGTATCGGCGTGTTCGATCTCGAAATGCCACGTGCCATTAGCCGCTTCAATCTTCCATGTTAAAAAGTCGAAACGTTGTTCCTTGGTAACCACCACGGAATCGGCTTCAGCGTCAGATTGCTCCTCACCGGCACAGGCTGACATAAACAGTAGTATCACAAATACAGAAAGAGCTGGATTCTTCATGTTATTGGTCATCTATTGTTGGATTTATTATTTCAAGGGGACTTTGCCCTCCCGTCCGGTCGCTGGTTTTGCGATCGGACGGGTTGAAATGCTCTCAACAGATCCGTCGGACGGCAAAACCAGCCGCCCGACGGGCACTTCAAGGCCCTTCAATTATTTCGGCAGCATCCAGTCGGCACGGCGTGCAAAATCTTCCTGGTAGTCCTCCCGCCATTTGGAGACGCTCTCCGGACCAGGCCCGTCAAACCAGTGGTTTGTGGAGGTATCGCGCTGGGCGTACTGCCCGCCCCAGCTTTCCTGGCTTGGATCCTCGGGGTTATTTATTCCATATACCGCGCTGACCAAGTACAGGAAGGAAGGGGTATCGCCCTCCTGCACGCCGGGGCTGTCCGGGTGGAACCCGGTCTCCGGATAGATATTACCCAGTAGCCCATGGCCGTTCCGAATATGGGTATTAATCCATTGCAGGTTGCCCAGCTCCGTATCGAGGGCGAACATGCCGCCGTAGGTGTCTTGGGAGGAGATCACAAACAGGTTTGGGAAGTTGTCGAGCATCCACTGCCCGGAGCCGTCCTGCCCCGGATCATCGCCCAGCCCGATCTGGAAGATCCGCAGCTTGCTGATAAACTCCTGGACTTCCTCCGGGCTGCGGTTGTTCTGTACTTTCCAGATCGCCTGCGCTACCTCACGCGGGCCGCCCCACACGCAGACCCATACCGGGCGGGGATCCGGATGATCAACAGCTTCAATAATTGCCTCGGAGGCTTCACTGTCCATGCCTTCGCCCAGTATTTCGTCAGCGGGCTCGCCCCAGGTTCCATCACGGCCCTCGAAGGTCACCGACCGCAGGTAATCGGCTTTGGGGAACTGCGGATCGTGGGCGCGCAGGTTCTCATCCACCTTATCATAGTGCCACAGGGCGTCCAGAATGGGTTGCTTATCGGCTATGTTCGCAAAAGAGGCTGCCGAGGCGATCAGCCCCTCCACATCGAACTCGTTGGTGTACAACAGAAACCGAACCATTGACTGGATATCATCAGGGTCGCTGCACTTATAGTTGGGGCCGTGGCAGTCGCCACCCGGGATCACATCCAGCGGGGGGAAATCCGTGGAAATGATGACACGAGGTTTATATTGATCTTCCTTGGCATTGGTGTTTTGGCAATATCCATCGACAGTTATTGCCAGTATTATGATTGGTATGAGCAGGGAGAGACGTTTCATAAGATTATTCAGTAAAAAATTTAGGTTGCGTATTTTGATTCATTCCTGAGTTCATTCTTCTGCCGTAATAATAATTCGCCGGTAACTGGTGAGAGCAGGATCCCCATCATCAGTCACTTCCAGAACCACATGAATATTCTTGCCTGAAGCATCCGACGGTACAGCCACTTCAGTGGAAGCGGAGCTGCTGTTCTGAACAGACAACGATCCGTCATAGGTGCTTGGCTCTTCATAGAAAAACCAGTTGTAGCTCAGGGCGTCCCCATCCGGATCATTGGAACCTTTCGCATTGAGTTTCACGGCTGAACCTGCATCGGCCGTCATATGCAGGATTTGTTTGGTCTCGTCGCCGTTTACAACTGCCACCGGGTGGTGGTTAGCTTCCGAATAAGTGCTCGTTACAGTCCAGTCCATCCGGGCCTCAAAATCGTTATCGTAAGCCGGTTTCCAGCGACTTATGGCCTTGGCGCCTGCATCGGTATTTCCATACATATAGTAGGGATCGTATTCGGCATCCTCGCCCTCCATGCATGACATGCCCCTGATTCCGGCTTTTTTGTCGCGCTCAAAACGGCCTCCCCAGCCCCCGTGCCATTGTTTGTTCGGGTTGTTTAGTCCATTGGGGAGTACGTGTAAGAACGCTGGAGTGTCGCCTTCAGTGGCATATTTTCTGTCCGGATATTCGTCACCTAACGGACCGTGGTTTTGTATGTGCGTAGCCAACCACTCATCGCTGGGCTGCCATCCATAGACGCCTGTTGCCCGTATGTAGGGTATTTCGGGGAAATTTTTGGCGATCCAGGTGCCGGCATTATCCTGACCGAGCACATCATAAACACGGATCTTGCTTATGAACTCCTGGAATTCAGCATCTGACCGGGTTTCCCGTACTTTCCATATTGCTTGAGCCAGGGTATTGCCCCCGCCCCAAAACGTGACCCATACCGGCCGGGGATCGTCCTCATCAACGGCTGATATGATCAGTTCGGAGCCTTCGCTGTCTTTTCCGTCACCTACTGCTGCCATCCCGTACCCGGTTTGACCCAAGACGGACACCGAACGCAGGTATTCAAGGGAAGGAAATTCCGAGCTGTGTACTCGCAGGTTGGGCAGTACTTCTCCATAGGCATCGACTATTTCGTCAAGCATGGCCGTGTTCGACTGGCTCTTCTTCCAGCACCCGGTTTGTACAACCAGCCCTTCGACATCGAATTCGTTGCTCTGCACAAGGAAGCGAACCATCGATTGCCTGTCATCAGGGTCAGCCCCGAGGTCCGTCAAATGGATTATTCGCGGCTTCTCACTAGAATTTATGGTATCTGTATCTTGTGCAGAAAGAGGTAGATAAAGGAGTACAAAAACCAAAAGGATTGAAATAGAACTTATTCTCATAATCATATTAGGATTGAGTATTGAAGATGTACAGATTTTAAATTTAACGTTCAGTGAGACAATCTTGACAATCATCTTTTAGCTCATTCCGAAGAGGGATTATGTTTGACACTCCATTGGGGATACTCCTCTTCCAGAAGTTCCTCGGCCCAGTCGCCGTACCAGTCATAACCGCCTCGGCGTTCCTGTGGTACCTTTGAGTACTCATAGAAAATATCTGAATCCCGGTTCATGAAAATAGGTCGATTGGTCCCTATCTCGTAAAAACGGGCCCACAATGGTCCCGTGTCGGGATCCTCCACGAGCCGCTTGTCTTCCCGTCCTTCTTCATCGATAAACTCCTCGTATCGATAGCCGTGGATCGCTGTGTCCCTGTACCATTCAAGGGCATCTTCAACAGCGGCGATGATCTCCGGGGTGGGCTCTTCAACTGCCATCAGGAAACGTACGATACCAACACTTGCAGCACCCGCAAAGGACGGCGGCTCGTAGGAACGCGCCCAGGCCGGCTCAAGCGTTTCCGGATCGTGCTGCGCGCACCAGGCGGTGCGTTGCCCATCCTGCATGATCTGCATATCCAGGATAGCTTCTATCCCCTTCTCAATCGCTACGGAAGCACGCTGCCGCCGGTCCGAATCAACAAACGAATAGAGATCCTCCCCTTCCGCTACATCGCGCAGCATGCGCATCGCCCCGATCATCGCTCCATCGTTAAAGGTGACCATTTCATAATATCCCTCCCTGATGGGATAGTACTGCGGCCAGCCACCGGTATCGTACTGGGCCTCCACCAGGTAGTCCACCCCACGCTCAAAGCTCTCCCTGAAGCGGTCGTGGCCGGTGGCATTGTACACGCGAGCCAGGTAGCGCATCTGTGTGTAGGTGGCACCGTTGTCGATGGTGATGTTGCTGAGCGTTGTTCCTCCTTCGGCCTGTTCTTTACGAATGCTGTCTTTGTCCGCCTCGCTGAGCACCTGGGCCATATCGAGGTTTTTCGGCCAGCCACCGCTCTCGTGCTGGTAAAGCAATACATTGTCTGCTATGCGAACAGCTTCTGAACCCTGGTACCATTCCGCTTCCTGCTCAAGTGCGTCATCCCAGTCAATTGGATCTACTGCAACTGCTCCCCCTGATTGCCCCTTTTCATCACACGAGATAAAAGATATAATCAAAAGCAGATGTATGCACAGTAGTTTTAATACGCTACCCAGATCCATTTTCACCTTCCACAGCTTGGGATTTGGATTTATACCATCATATTGAAATGCGAAATTCGATCTTTCGGGTTGCTCGTTATTCATATTACTCCATTTCCCATATAGTCTTACTATTCTATTAAAGCTATAAGCAACTGAGGATTGAAGACCTATCAAAAAATATTCGACCAACAGTCGATAAGGCACTACGAACTGCTCTTTAAGTCAAATGTTATGTTTGTATTTATTTTTTGGGCTTTCAACTGCGAAAGTTACTGCTCATACCCTACTAACTTATCTTGGGTTACTACAAACTGAATTTTTAATATTACTACATACATAGAGGCCTTTGCAAAACCGGGCAGTCATCCTGAACGTAGTGAAGGATCTCTATTTAACGGCATCAATCGGATTCAGGAAATTCTTCGACGGGCTCAGAATGACGAAGTCGTAGGTTTTTGCAAATTCTCTACATACATAGTTATAGAAGAGTCCTCCCCAAAACAGCAATCGGTATCACTTCAAATAAACCCAGTTGTTTTTAAAAAAACTTCCAACCCAATCAAGGGTTGGGAGTTAATAAGGTATATGGGAATTGTATATTCGACTTAAGTGGACAAATTGTATCAGGCGGTGAGAAGATGCTATAGAATCCATTTACCGCACTTCCTCTGCTTACTGCACCTTTTCCAAAATCAAGCTGTTCCATCGCCCCCGGGCGTAGGCAAATCCGCCATTCTCGGGTATCAATCCATTTGAATGGGTGCTGGATGCCACTCGAACCGTATCTCCTGTATTTATTTGAATTTGATTCCATGTATGGCGAGAATTTCCAAATGCCTGATCGGTCTCCGGATTTACATAGCTGCCTTTGAGATCCCCGTTAACAAATAGCTGGTAGGTTGATTCGCCATCCTCTTCCGGCATTGTTTCGATGGTCACATTATACTGCCCGGACATCCCCTGCCATATTGTTTCAGCAGCCCCAAATTGGTCTGGATATGTTACTGAATTCACAGCAATTGCATTCCTGGAACTATCTTTATAGGCCGGGACATAGCCATCAATGTTCAAACGGTCAAAGTCACTGATGGCTGAAAGTGTGTCAGTTTTAGGGGCCTCAATGGTGGCTTCTCCTTTTCCATCCTGCTGTTGACCACAACCCACTACAAAACAACCAATTAAAAATATTAAGTAGAGACAGATATTATTATTCATCATTGCATTCATAAGATTGGGTCAGATTGATAATGAAGCCTCACTTACTCACTGGTTTAAGTGTGGCTTGAAGAATCCCCAGCGGGCATTCAAGCACCGCTGAGGCAGGGAAATAAGAAGTTAAGAGGATTAAAGCCCGGCTTATTTCTTGCGAACAAGTATTACCCAGTCCTGTCTCTCTTCTGATTCTACTGGTGGAATACCAAGTGAAACATGACCAGGGCCATTCACCTCAACCACGCGTCCATCTCTTACAACAGGGGTCTTAATATTTGGTACGGCTGAAAGCACACTTTCCGGTTCTCGCGAATACGTTTGTGGAACTTCCAAAACTCTACCCTGCTGTAATTCTCCACCTTCACGTGGGTTAAACCACTCTACCGAGTAAGTTCCGGAATTATTTTCAAGATCAAGGGTAGAAGCGCCGCCGTCCGGAAGATAGATCACATATACCTCTCCGGGATCTGAAAAGACAAAATCTTTTTCACTTCTTGTTAGATCGTTTGCGTTCTCCATTTCCCAAAAAGGAATGTCGTTATCCCTATAGAATTCCATGGCATAGCGGGTGTAATCCCATAAAGCGTCTCGGCTTCGCCAGTCTTCAGCAACAAGATCGTTGTGTTCCTCGCTGTAGCCAAAGTACCATTCGATCCCAGCTCCGCCTGCCGCTATGGTTCCCCAGTAAATAGCTCGCGCATCATCCTGATTATAATTGTCGTCCCAGTCATCGGTTGTTACACCCAGACCTCCACTGCCTGGTTCATCAAGAGAAACGACCCATTGCCTGCCGGATTCACTTGCATTCTCAACCAAATCGTGGATTCTTTCGAAATTCTCCCAAGGCCGCATATTATCAGATTGCACTGAAGCACCCTCCATATATTCAAATCCCACCAATGGACCATAAATTTCACTATAAAGTCCGGGATAAGTATGGATGACTACTGGATGATCATACGGGTCCACCGCATGCAGGTACTTAGCGTCTGATTTAGCCAGCTCCATCTCCGCATCGCCCAACTCATTGACCAGGTCATGCTCTTCCCCGAGGTTCCAGTTCAGAGCGTGATGATGTCCAAAACGTGCCACCAGTTCACGATAATACAACTTACGGGCGGACCCAAGGAAACCGCCATTCAACAACTGGTCATTTTCTGTTTCATGGGTTTTGAAATGGATGAAGAGGCCTTTACGGTCGGCATGTGAAAAAACCATCTCCCACTGCGCCAGCTTGGACACATCATAACGGGTATGTTCTTTATGATTGATCCAAGGCCATACGTTTTTTCCATCTCCCCCTGCAGTCAACGCCAGGAACGAGAATGCATTCATCCCCTCTTCTGCCAAGTAGTTTAACCCACCGATTAGCCCCTTACCCTTGTCGCCCTGCCATACCGGATCTCCGGAGTTCCAGTCCTGAATATGAGCTTCATATGATTTGAGCTCGAAAGAACCGCGGCTATCCCGATGCTGCGTGCTTCCCCACAAAAGTTCATCGTCATAGGAGTGAGATGTGGCACCGGTTTGCAGATAGGTTCCATCAAAGTCTTCGTAGGCAAAGAGCGTTTCTGGCGCGTCTGCCCCTCCCTTCATAAACCATTCCCCGTTATCGAACCGAAGGAAATTTTCACCGACGTATCGGAGCATCCCCTTCCCTCGGTGATCCGGCCCTTCTTTGTCGGTTTCCGCGATATTGATTGAGCCACTCACACCGTCGAATGCTACGGATTCACCTGCGGTTGAACTCAGGTTCACAGCAATATCTTCACCCCTGCGGAAGGAAACCGTGTAGGTCCACTGCCCGGTTCTGTCCGGAGTGAAATGTACACGCCACTTATTGCCTGAAGTTGCGCTTGTTTCAGCTGCATTTCCATCCGCTGCATAGTAGCCAGGTACTACATATGCCGATTCTCCACTTTCATGACGGAAAGTGACATTAAGCCTGTAACCAAGAAAAGGATTATAGGCATCGGTTTCACTCACTTCGGGTCCGTCATACGTAATGGTAACAGGGTGCCACTTTTTTAATTCTCCATCAATCGAACCATTAGACTGAGCTAATAAAATATCTGTTCTTGTTAGAAGTGCTAATATCAAAATTATTAAAAATGTTAATTTCTTCATGGTTTTAATCTATTGAATTGCAATGGTTTATGTTTACTTTAAGCTTTTACTTTATTGCCTCACCTATTTTTTGAAGGAATTGGCTATTAATTTTATCGGTGATTTCTTTATCACTTTGATCCATACCTAATCTAACTAAAACCATATTCCATTCAGGTATAATAAAGAGATTGTTATTGTTGTGGCCCCAAGCTGAAAATGTCTCATTTGGTGCATGGGGCCATTTTCTCTCTCCATTTGGCTTGATCCCATTTACCCACCAGTTAAATCCGTAAACACCACTACCTTCTAATCCACTTTCGGAATGTCCCAATGGGAGTGAGGATGGAACTTGTACGGCACTGGCTTTCTGTACCCAATCCTCTGGAATAAGCTGTTTACCGTCCCAGTTACCATGGTTTAAGAATAAATGGCCGACACGGGCAATTTCTCTTGCTGAAATAAAAATATGATTACCGTGATTACCTGCACCTCCATTAATTTTATACCCTCCGAATTTCCCAAAATCACCCCATCGCCACTGATCAGGATTCACACCGATAGGATCGAATACTCGACGTTTCAGAAAATCTTCTAGTGGCTCTCCTGCAATTCTGGTTAAAATATTTGCAAATTGATTCATAGCTGAATCCCAATATGCATACTTTGAACCAGGAGGTATAAACAAGGGATTGCCAGGAATAAACGGTGTCGCACTTGGTCCATGTGTATAATCACCACGTGGCTCATCTCCTTGAGCCCTGTACCCGGATGTCATGGTTGTGAAGTGTCTAAGTTCCAGATTGGGATAATTATCATTCATTTCAGGTATGATATCCTTTGCATGGGTATTAAGATTGGCCTTACCGTCACCTATCAACAAGCCTAAAACAGTACTGGTAAATGATTTGGTCACTGACCAAACACCATGCACTTTGTCCACTTCTTCACCTTCCCAAATCAAATAGCCATTCCGCACAACCATTAATTCTTTTACCCCGTCAAATCCAGAATTTTCTTCTAAAAAGCGAATTGCCTCTTTTAACTTTGTAGAATCAATTCCCTGTAATTCCGGTGCAGATTTTACCCATTTATCTCCCGGGAATATTATTTCTTCTTTTTGTCTTAATGTATCTGGAGCTATGACATTATTACTCTTATTGAAATATAAATTGATATTTTCGTAAAAATTAAGACTACTAATAAGAAAAAAAACACATACAAATAGACACTTAATAATCGAAGTTAAAATCGAAGTAATATTTACTACACTACATTTCATCATGCCATAATCACAAGTGGATATTCTACATAAAAACTAAATCAAATTTTTATTCAACAGATTTAAATGGGTTTTCGAGACGAGCATTGATAAAATCACTAATTTGTTCGTGTCCCATTTCCTTATCCAGGAAACCAAATACCGCCACTCCATCAGTACCCGTCAGGGCATGCTCATCCTCATCCCGGCCATAGCTAAAGATGACCATGTTATCCGGCTGCGCCCAGCCTTCATCGCCGCCCTCGGTGTGGCCTTTGGCGCCCACATAAAGAATTTGGCTGGCTTCTTCATCGGTAAAGTAGAAGAACGGCGAGGGGAAATCATTTCCAAATTCCGGGTTCAGGTAGCCAAGGCCCCTAGCATTTTCCAATCCATAATTCACCCCATCTTCCAGCACATAATGCTGCTGGTCAATATCCATCTGGCCGGCAATCGGACCTTCAAACAGGAAGGCGTAAGGCTGCCTTGCCTCCAAAACTTCAATAGCAGCATGGCTGGGGAAAAAATGGTAGAGCACCCTGTAATTGTCATTCCAGGATTCCAGTATCAGATGTTCACCTTCAAGACGGTCTTCAAATTCAACGGGATTACCGTTTTCATCAACCCACTGAGAAGTCCCCCCGCCTCCACGGCATGGATGACCAAACCCGTCAGGGCCAAAGTTGGGCCATCCTCTCCACTCACGATTATCAACACAGTTATTTCCTATCCAGTCATTTCCCTCTCTATCGATAGCAGAAGAAAACCCCGTACTTGTATATCCTGAATCAGCATGCTCAATTTCAAAATGCCATGCCCCGTTTGCTGTTTCAATCTTCCACGTTAAATAGTCAAAATTTTGTTCCTTTGTCACTACTACGGTATCATCCTCATTAGCAGACTCTCTTGCCTTTTGGTCTTCTTGGCAGCCATACATTAATAATAAAAGTGGCAAACTGAGATAGGCCATTAATGACTTCATATGATATATTTTTGTGATCATAGCTCTATATTCGATTCTATTTTAATAGTCTCTATAATCGAGGCTATTCCTCAAATCCTTCGGCTGGAACTCTATGGATTGTTTTATGAATCATGTGACTTAAATCCATCCCATCAGCGGTAGTTATCTGGTAATTTATTGACATTACCAAGCCTAATGAGGCCTCAATCATATCTGGCAATTCCTCCAGGGTGCCAAGTGAGGTGCGCACCATACCGGGTTTTAGGGTCGGAATTTCCAGGAATACCGCCTTCCCATCATTGGACAACCGAACTGATTTAACCTGTACAGGATCAGGTTGAGTCTCTCCGGGATTTTCTACGGAATACTGCTTTCCGCGGGTACCGTACTGGCTGGTCCATGGATACGTCCACTTTTGCAGTTCATAATTTTCCAGATCGGTAGCTACCTCGGGATCCAGCTTTTGGCTAAATCGTAGTTCAAGTCCCCCGACCTTCGTATTGAGGGATACCGGCATGTTCAGGGGCTGCCCGGTATATCGTACCCGGTGGAATGAACCCCAGTCCTGGCCTATCGATTGCCAGCTCGTCATCCCTGCAATATACAGGTGGCCGTCCTCATGAAACCGACCACGTTCAAGACCCGATTTGAACATGAGTGGCAGCGTCATATGAGCACCCTGCCAAACTCCGTCGACCTCTTCCTTTAAGATCAGGGAAAGATTAGCCCTGCCATAAGAAGCCAGCAACAGATCGTCGTGAAGTTCCTCCGGCCATTGGTCGCTTGTGATAAACATCGGCTTAGCGGGAGAATTGTCCATATAATGGGGAGCCCAGATAAGCGGCGGCACAAAGGATTCGGGTTTCTCAGGCTGATGTGCAGAAGGGATAAAGCCGTGAAACTTCCCCTTCTTTATTCTATGGACTTTACTTGTGGGCACCCAGTTACCCTCATTATCAGCATATACCATCTCCCCGTCTGGACCGATTGACAATCCATTGGGATTTCGCAGACCTCTGGCAATTATTTCAAGCTTTTCGCCATTTGGTGATAACTTGAAAAGCACTCCGTGATGCGGGGTTACCTCTGCATCTCTGGGCGGACCCTCTCCCCTGACATAGGGCGGCCAGGGAGTCGATTTTGCAAAGTAGAAATTTCCCAGTGAGTCCGTTTCCAGGTTCATCGTAAATGCGTGAAAATTGGTGGAGGCCATCAGATCGTTATTAAAATTTTCATAAAAATCTGCATAACCGTCATTGTTTAAATCATGCAACCGTGTAATCTGATCGCGCCCCGTAATGTAGATTTTGTCATCAACTACCTTGACACCATTGGGTTGAAACAGACCGGTTGCATATCGATGCCATCGGAGTGTTCCCAGATCTTCTTTGATACCTTCAACCAACCATACATCTCCACTCAGAGAGGCAACTACAGCACGACCATCAGACAAAAAATCTACATCTGTTAATCGAATGAAAGAATCCCATGGATTTGGTTCAGGCACTGTGAGCTCATCCACCGTATACGGTCCCTCTTCTTTCCCCATTACCGCTTCTGTTTCCAGGGTTTGCCACTGGTCCGGTCCCGGTTTCTTCAATTCAGAAAGATCGGATACCCTTGCAGCTTGGTCCAGGTAGCTTTCCATATAGCCTGCTTCTTCGCCGAGTAAAATCGGGCCGACAGCTATTTTGAATTGAATCGGCTGCATGAGGCTGGGAAGATCAAGTATGAGATGGCGGTTATGAATTCTCCATTCCGCTTTATCAGGGATATCCTGTGCTCCAACAATACGGGTGTTGTTTCCGACCTGTATTTTTATATACTCCTTTGAATCAGAAACAGACTGTATTTCTGTTTCTGCACTATCCGGTACTTGCAGCACGCGTAAAGACAGCGTCTCCTCCGTGGAGCTTACATTAAACGTTCGCGTAAAAATGGGATTGGAATCGACATGCTCAAAACCGGGCGACTCAAGCACCTCACTGTCACCAACGGTATATGAAAACAGGACCTTTTCTCCATGGACATACAGGCCCTTGTAATGAGCTTGTTCTTTTGGTATTGGTCCATAGGGCCATCTTCTGGGATCATCAAATTCTCCATCGAGCGACCACCCGGGCGTTTGACTCGTTTCAAAATGGGTAATACCACCGGGGGTGGGCCAATCCTCTAGCCCGTCCCGTTCCAGGTACCACTGGAGAAATCCATCGGTCCAGGCACCGGCAATGCGTAAAAGATCCGTATCAAAAGTTATTACGGCCTGTGGATCCTCTCCCACCTTAACAGCAATCCCTTTATGCACGAATATACTGCTGGTACTAACCGGATCATGGGTAATAGTAGAGGTAACAAATGGCCCATGCTCCATTGGATTCATATTGTCAGAAGGCTGAAACTGAGCCTGAACCGGCAAGATTAAACCAAAAGCAAAGACTAATACAAGTAATAATCGTTTAAATATCTTCATCCTATAAACTGACGTAATGTTCATTGTTCAACTGCTTTGAATAATCTTAACTGAGAATACCTTTTACTTCTTACTTTACAGCCAGAGGCCTAAAACCTTTGCTGTCATCGAGTGGCTGGTTATGCCACCCGATGTATCCAGCGCGCGCTGTTATCTAGTAAATGTATTCTGCCTGCAGATTAATCCAGTATAGATTTGTTTTCCAGGAATATCACAAAGGCTTTCCCACCCAACGCATTATTGTCTGAAGGGCTCCAGGGCTTTCCAACTATATCAAGCTTACCATCGCCTGTGACGTCTCCAAATACAATCTCATGCCCTCCAAGATTTTCATCAGAAATTATATGCTCTTTCCACTCAACGGTTGGGTTGTTGGACCAGGAAGGACCGACTCCAAGGTTTTCCCATAAATAATACCGCGGATTTAACTCACCGTTCTTTCCGGGACGAGCTCGCTGCCAGTCCTGTTCAGCCGTAATAACATCAAGTTTGCCATCTCCGGTAAAATCTGCTACGCCCAGTGAATGCAAACCTCCCATTACACGAGCCCATCCTGAAATTTCATGCCGGTGCCACTGAACAGTGCCATCAGAATCAGCACCAAGATTCTCCATCCACCAGATTCTTCCTCCTCTCATCTCTTCAACGGTCTGGACTACATCGGGTCGTCCGTCTTCATTTATATCGGCCACCCATGATCTTGCGGCGTTGGCCGCCCAGCTTGGTTCACCTTCTGGCAGCGGCATAAAAGGGCCCAGATCATGTTCTTCCCATTCGGTTCCTTCTCCATCTACATTTTCAAACCAGACATTTGTACGAACTACATCGGTGTCGCCGTCGCCATCGAGATCTCCGTATCCTTTGGGAGCAACACCGCCATGGACAGCCTCTCCAATGTCGTGGCGTATCCACGAATCTGTGGGATCACTGGGAATATCATACCACCGGAAATTATTGTTATCCGACATTGTGATCATATCCATGTTGCCATCGCCATTAATATCAGCTACCACCTGGTCGTGAATAGAGCCATCCATGATGTCTTCATCGAATACTATTTGCTCGTAAGGCTCATTGAGGTCTCCTGAATTCCGATACCAGGCCCCACCTGCCAGGTAGTCTGGCAGTCCATCTCCGTCAACGTCAAGTACCGTACCCCCGGCATCGGTGGGTGGATTTTCGCCTACGATATATTTGGACCAATGCCCCGGTTCATGATACTTGTATACATATATTTTATCCGTATCTCGTGAGCTCATAACGAACTCAAGCGTTCCGTCTCCATCCATATCGGCCATGGCGGTATTGGAAAACGCACCCCCGATCAGAGAATCGTCAATGATATGCGTACGGAATTTAATTTTGGGATCACTATCAGAACTTTGGGCCATCGTGTTCACGGCTATCCCCCAAGTGAACATCAGTAGAAAGGCCAATGAAAGCGTTTGCAACTTTGGGCTGGTATATATCCGTTTATTCCTAATCATGATTAAGCAATTGAATTTATTGTTGAATTGTAAATTTATTATCTCGTGAATTTCATCAGATATAGTCTCAAGGCATTATTCTGTTGAAATTAACCGTCCCTGCATCTGTGTCCAGTGAGCAGAGTATGTACAGATGTATGGATATGTACCCGGTGGCGGCACCTCAAAAACGAGTTCAACTGTATCGCCTGAATAAGCCAATTCACTATATGCAAGAATACGGTCCATTTCATTTTCCGGAATCCAATCATTACCTACAGCCTGGAGAGCGGCTACTCCCACCGGTCGTATATCATCTTCACCTTTTACTAATACAATGTTGTGAGTCATATCACTATCATTGCTATATACAACCTTTAAAATACTACCAGCTTTGGCACGTATCTCCGTCACAGAATAACTCAGCTCAATCCCTTCTGACCTGATCTCTACAACAGTTGTATCACCATACTCGGTATGACCTCCATTAGTTTTAAATGATCTGTTTTCTATGATAGCATCATCCAGGTTATTTATTTCTATCATATGGTTATGTGTTGTGATAAGAAAAAATGGTATGAGTAATAAGGCGATACACGATAAAAAAAGATTTTGCATGAAAATATATCTGCTATGTATTCAAATAATTATTAATAACTAATAGTTACTGTCGCTGATCAATTTTGTTGGCAATTTCATTTCCCGTTTGTAACCGATCCTTTTGTACATCTTCCCACATGTTTAGGAGCTCCTGTCTCATTTCTTTATACAAATCAGGTTTAAAAGAAGACATTTCCACCTTTTCCAAAGGGTCCTTCTCTACGTTATATAATTGAAAAACTGTCGGCTTTTTGAACCGTTCCTCTTTTCCCTCGGTATACCCTCTCATCACATACGCCCCCCTTGATATGACCACCTTCGGAACCGGCAAATCAATTGGGTTTGGCCCAACATACCTTTGATCATAGCCAGTGCCTGCTATTTCCCACTCCTGGCCGGTAAGTTCATTCTGCCAGTATAAAGGCTTCTCTCTTTCTATTTTTTCATTACGTAATAACAAAGGTACAAGACTTTCACCATCCAAATCCAGATTCTCCGGTGTTTCTGCTCCTGTTAAATCAACCAGGGTAGGCAGTACGTCTATATGGGAGTTGGGCTCGTTAGTAATTCCGGGTGTTATTTTGCCCGGCCATCGAACTATTCCGGGGACTCGAATACCTCCTTCATATATTTGTCGCTTTTGTCCGAACAACGGATAGGAAGTCCCATAGGAACGATGAGCACCCCAATATACATCGCGAACTTCCGGCCCATTGTCACTTGAAAAAAAGATTACGGTATTTTCGAGTATTGTATCTTCAACTTCCCACTGCTGATCAAGAAAATCCAGAACCCTACCTATGTAATGATCCAGATAGGTTACATTTGCATAGTACTTATTTTTCGGAACGTTTCCCGTATTGTACAAAGCATTAAAAGCCGGCGGATTTTGTACTTTTTCATGAACGGCATCGTATGAGAGGTATAAGAAAAAAGGTTCATCAGGATTCCTTTTATGTTGAAGCCACTCAATTGCTTTGTCTGTTATAATTTGAGTTGAATAGCCCTCGATTACACCCAGGTATTTACCAGTCACCTCATCATTAGCCAAATAAAAATCGCCTGGGTTGCGCATCGCATTCGTCTGTAATCTGGCAGTTCTATGTGGATTTTCCTTGGAGACAAACGCGTAATCAAATCCCTGTTGATTAGGAAAAGAACCTGTCCACCCTGTCCAGTTTTCGGGTTCTGTCCAGTCCGCGCCGTTTAAATGCCACTTACCAAAAATGGCCGTTTGATAACCATTTTGTTTTAATAATTCCGCAATAGTTACCTCTTTTCCGCTTAAAAAATATTGGTCATCTTCCTCCAAATCGTTTATCCACCGATTGATGTTATGTCTTGTCGGAGTCCTTCCCGTCAATAAACCAGCCCGGGAGGGCGAACAGGTTGGGTCCGCGGCATAATGCCTGGTAAATACCAAAGATTCTTTGGCAAATCTCGATAGATTTGGAGTTTTTATATATGGATTACTGAATTGGTCAACTCCCTCCAAGTCAAGGTTAACATCCCCATATCCAAAATCATCAACCAAAATATAGATTACATTCACCCCCGCCCCCACTTCTGAGTCTTCTATAGCAATAGCTTCTATTGCGAAAAAGAAGAGAACCAGAAGCAGATTACAAGAGCATACAATTTTTCTCATAAAGCGGTATTGATGTTGGATATTATTTTTATGACGTATCGGCTTTAATCTGAACGCTAATATTCCATTCGGCAAGTTCCCCGAGCTCTTGCTACTATCAAATTTCCGCACCCCAATTGACTGGTAGTTATGTGTCAAAAGACTTGAGGGGTCGGAGGGCATCATTCTTAATGGAATGCACTATATATAGAGAGAAAAAAAACTTTTACAGTTTTGTTCTCTCTATATAATTGGAAAATTAGGGGGCCTCGACAACAATTGGGACGCTATAATTCCAGTCAGATGTCTGGTCAGATCGGGCCGCAACACGAACATGTAAATTCCCTCCGCCCCGCTCTTCCGCCATACTCAACAGGTCATCATCAAGCGTAATGGTTGCTGTTCCTGAATTGCTGGAGACCGTCTCTGCCCGGGTTTGCCATCTGGCACCACTACCGGTATTCACACCTACTTTGGCGACCGTACTGACCAGCACTATTCTTTCTTCTGCTGCATGCCCTTGACTGGGATTTATGTCATACGTGACTTGAAGATCGCCACCGGAAATGGAAGCTGAGGGCTCAGAAATTGCCAGAAAGGGAGTAACCGTAATGTTGTGTTCAACACGATCACCGGTGAGATCTACAGTCTGTCTGCCGGGAGCATCTACAGGCCCATCAATCCAAACTTCATAAGATTGTGGATACAATTGCAGATTGGCATACGAACCATCCCCATTAACTCTCAATTCCAGAGGTACCCGGTCCTCTTCGCCCAACACGAATACAGTTAATGCCGCATTAGAAACATCTCCGGATACCGGATTTCCATTTTGATCCAGGATCATGCCACTGATCTGACCATCATACCCAAAGTCGGTAACCGTCTCACTGCAGCCTGCCAACACGGTTACACAGATTGCCATAAATACTAGAATCGGAACTTTAGTTGTTTTAGCATTCATCGTCTTCATATTTAAATTTCAAATTGTTTTTTTGGATGACACTTGAGAATAATCCATTACTTTAATAGCCGGGATTCTCAACCAAGTCACCATTTTCTTCTATTCTGCCATTCGTGATCGGATTGTAGTAATGCTCAGGCCTAAACTGACGCTGTGTCGGTTCAGCATAATTATGTGGAATGAAGTAAAATTGTCCTGTCTCATGGTGTAAAATAGTCCGAACCCCCTGTACTATCTGGCCATTCAATCTATCCTGGGCAATTCTCCATCTTCGCAGATCATCCCATCGATGACCTTCAAATACCAACTCACTCGTTCTTTCTCTTCTCACAAGTTCACGAGTTATTGTTGAAGCATCGAGTGGAATTAAACCTACCCTTTCGCGCGTGTAGTTGAGAAATTCAGCCGCATCAGCCAGGTTATCCAATTCAAATTCACTCTCTGCTGCAATTAAATACATCTCGGCCAATCGTAACTCTTTCCAATTGTTATCTTCTCTATCATCCGGTATCAGTATATCTTCATCGGGTATATATTTATAGAGCAAGAATCCCGTTGATGGACGGAAATGATTTGCCTGATTTGAACTGGCACTTCCGACGGTAGGCGTTCCTTCATGACTTACACCAACTTCTGAAATTATATTGTCCGGATTGGTCTCCCCCTGTGTTGGATCCAGACCTTCATATGACTGTACAACGTTACCTGCATATAAATCACCCTGAAACAGGACTTGGGCATGAACTCTGGGATCTTTATTGGCCCAGGGCGCAGCACCATCTTCATATAAATTGTCAGGCCCCAAATCCGGATTGGTGAACGTACCATCCAAATTTTCAAAACTCATTACGTGTCCCAATGTGGGATTCAATTCCGATCCCTGCCCTTCTGAAAATGGAGTCGGTTGATTTTGATGAGAGAAGGGATGGTTAATTTCAACACCGTTATATATTCTCTCAAATATAATTTCCGGATTTGAGTCTTCAATGAACACATTCCAATAGGCTTGGGCCGGATCGCCACCCTGAAGCAATGAATAAGCACCAGAATTGATGACTTGCTGGGCTGCATTACTTGCTTTTTGGTAAAATTCGTCAGCCCTGGATGATGGAATGCCTGTTAGCCCGTTATCAGCCAACGTTCCAAAATTTGCGATTGAAGCAGACCAAAGATTCGCACGTGCTTTATAGGCATAGGCAGTCCATTGATTAACGCGGCCTTTTTCTTCGGGATTTCCCAATCCCGCTAACATACCGGCCGCTGTCTCCAATTCAGTGTCGATAAAGTCGGCAATCGCTTCTTCCGTACTTCTTACTCGATATTCCTCCGCGACCTCCTCAAACGGATCGAGTACAACATCCACCAGGGGCACGCCCCCGTACCGTGTTTGCATTTTGAAATAGACGGCCGCCCTCAACACCCTGGCTTCACCTTCAAGCCGTGACTTGAAGTCTTCAGATAATTCAGATTCCCGGATATCTTGTATAAAGGAATTCAGATCCCTTATATACTCATAATCCCATAATCCATCGCAATCTGAGTCAGCATCCATGCCGCCATGGGTTTTGCAACCCTCAAATTCAAAGCTTCTCTCGGTGCCAAAATCATGATGTCCAAGCATCCCGTCAAAACGCAAACCGGGACTATTAAAACCGTTAAAAGGGAATCCTGCATACAAGTCCGCTGCTAATGCCTCTGCAAAAGCCTCATCCTGAAATACCTGCTCAGCACTTACCCGGTCCCTCGGGTCCTCATTGAGGTCCAAAACGCCCTCGCAGGAAACCAAAACCAGAAGTAGAATGATGAGCGGTGCTATCGGTTTATACAATTGTTTTGTGTTTTTCATAATTCTATTGGTTTTCATAATGAAATTATTTTCACTACTTATTTAAATTTCGTTTCAGAAATCAATTTCAACCCCAAAATTGTACACACGGGTCTGTGGATGGTAATTTCCAAAAAACTGGGCGGGATTTTCATCAATCTCAGGATCTAAAAAATCAAGGTCTGAAAACGTCAATAAATTGGTTCCTCCCGTATACAATTTCACTCTTCTTAATCCGAGTCCGCTAACAAGTTCTGTGGGAACGGTATAGCTTAATTGTACCTGTTTGAGTCGCAAGTAGGATCCATCAATCAAAAACAGATCAGCCTCATCATCGAATCTTCCCGATGCTCGCGGCCATCTTGCATCTGCTGCACTTACCGTGGGGAGACCAAACTCATTTTCCGGTATATATGCGTCCTTTATGTCTTTCTGCAGAGCAACTCCATTAGATGGGAACGGTTCCTCAAACTCACTCCAGTCAAGATTCCAGCCGAAAAGAGCAGCTCCCTGCCAGAAAGTGACAAGTTCAAACCCTTTCCAACCGACACGTGTATCAAACCCAAATGTGAATCTTGGCTGTGTACCAGAGCTTGCGATATACTTGTCAGCATCAGTGATCCTTCCATCGCCGTTTCTATCCACGATTCTTGCATCACCCACCTGAATGGAGCGATTTCCATCACCGTCAATATCCGCCCAGTTATCTATCTCTTCCTGAGATGCGAAAAGGCCGTCGGTTTCATAGTACCATATCTGCCCAAACGGGCCTGAGACAGCTCGGCGGCCAATTTGTTTTTCGCGTCGCTCAACTTCTTTGTTGATGAAATCAGGCTCATCTGTGTGCCTTACTATTTCCTCGTGGATCCCAAAATTACCACCTATGGTATAATTCCAATCATTATTGATTCGATTGTTGTGACGCAGGCTGAATTCCAGTCCCCTGTTTTCAAATTCCTGGAAATTTTGTTGAGGCAACTCTGCTCCCACAACAGGTGGAACTTCTAATATGCGTTGACCCAGCACATCGAAACGATCCCGTTTAAAGATATCAAAGGTCGCTTCTAACTGCCCTTCCCAGAAGGTAGCGTCTATACCGACGTTTAAAATGTCCATTTTTTCCCATGTAATACTGGGATTGGGAAGCCCATCACTACTAATCGTGCGTCGAAGGGTATTATCCTGGAAGATCACAAAATCGTCAAAAGAGTATGTTGACAGGAACTGGAAGTCTCCGGCTGCATCATATCCAAGTCGCCCCCAGGAACCTCGAAGTTTTAAATTCGACAGGAAATCAAACGCTTCATTGTCCTGCAGAAATGGTTCTTCAGTAACAGTCCATGCCCCAGAAAAGGATGGGAAAAACCCCCATCGATCACTTTCCGGGAACCGTATAGAGCCATCATACCTTGCACTTACCTCCAGAGAATATTTATCGGCATAATTATAATTAAGTCTGCCTATATGACCCATTCTTTTATTTCTACTTATCACATCATCATTAAACATTTGGCTGGGCGGCCCTGCGTTCAATTGTGCAATCGGGAACTGGTAGGCGATACGACTTGCATTAAACCTTTCAAAATCCTCCTGGATAAATTCAAACACGTACATACCCGTTAACTCGTGATTCTCCCCGAATGAATGATTCCCATTTAAAAAGTATTGGAAATTTATATTTTCGGTTTGACTATTTCTTCGTACGACCCTTGTATCGGCATTTAGAGCACGAACACGCTCATGCTGTTCCGCTTCTGCATTATAGCGATATTCCGGGCCTTCCTTTTGAAACATCTTGTCCTGCAGATTTGTCGTCTGGTAATTTATAATAGCCCGTGTACTTAATCCCGGAAGAAGTTGATACTCACCACTCAGCTTCACATCAATCAACTGTCTCTGAAACTCCTGGGAACCCCCAATATGAACGCTCGCTAAATTCAGAGGGTTTACGGTTTGTCCGCCAGGTGCGCCCCTTGGAAACTCACGATGCCCGCCAGGTAGTTCTACAATGGAATGAAATGGTCGCCACCGTCCACTACGGGCAAAGATCCCCTGGCCTTGCGACCAGTCTGTACCCTCAAACTGGTTTCTCGGACCGTAAAAATCTTGCAGGTTATAACTCATATCAAGGCCAAAGTTAAACTGCTCACTAATATCTACATCCAAATTTCCACGAACCGTGTACCTGTTAAATTCAGTATCTGTGTTACCCAAAACATTGGTTTCCAGTCCTTCTTGATTAAACAAGCTACCGGACACAAAATAACGCACACTTTCACTTCCTCCCGAAACAGATAAATTATGGGTCATCATCGGGGCCGCTTTACGAGGGATCAATTCAAACATATCCACACTTGGATAGTTTTCGGGATCAGACCCATCATTATGCTGCCTGAATTCCTGGACGGTCTCCGGTGACCATCGATAAGATTGTCCCTCATCCCGGTTTTCAATGTTATACAAGGCCATGTATTCCCAGGAATCAATTGCGTCTGGGACCATTGTTAAACCCTGAAGTCCCATGTCTCCTTTGTATGAAAACTGAATATCACCAGCAGTTCCTCGTTTGGTTTCAACCAAGACGACACCATTTCCGGCTCTTGCTCCATAAACAGCCGCGGATGCGGCGTCTTTCAATACATTAATTTCTGCTATGTCATTGGGATTCAAGTCCTGAAAAACTTCCTTGTCAACGGGCATACCATCCACAATAAACAGGGGATCGCCAAATCCACGTATATTGATAGAAGTCTTATTATCACCAGGTTGGCCATTCTGATTTTTGATAAAAACGCCCGGGACCCGACCTTGCAAGGCCTGACCAACTGTTGTAGTTGTAACCCTGTTCATATCCTCGGGATCAGCTCTTCCAATACTTCCCGTTACCTGGGCTTCTCTTTGCGTGCCGTAACCTACTACGAGCAACTCTTCACCGGCAACCGTCTCAATTTGTAGATCTACATTAATTTCTGTCCTCCCATTTATCGGGACTTCCTGTCTTTGGTACCCTACAAATGAAAATACTAACGTGTCCTGCAGTGATGGTACGTTTAACTGGTATTCTCCTTCACTATCAGTAGAGGTACCGGTGGTCGTACCCATTACAACAACATTAACCCCTGGAAGCGGATCACCGGATTCAGCATCAGTTACAGAACCTGTTACCTGCTCAATTACAGCCCTAGAACGGTTAAAATGATCTAAAAAAGCCTGCTTTTTCCCTCTTAGCATAATATTTCGGCCAGCTGTAAAAGCCTCTAGTCCAGTATCTTTTAGAACCTTCTCTAATGCCTCGTTAAGAGGTGTTTTATTGAGCTCGACGCTCACTTTCTTTGCTGGTAAAAGCTTGGAATTAAAATACAAACCGGCACCAGATTTCTTGGCAATGGCCTCCAAAGCCTCGTACAATGAAACGTTGTGTAACTCCAGGTCTATTGAAGGGTTTGATGCACTCATTACATCATTACTTTCTGAATATGAAAGCTGTGTCCCCTCTTGCACATTTGACTGTGCAAATGATGTCCCGACAAAAAGAAACGCCGCTGCCATAAACAGCAATGGTCTTAGATTTAGTATTGATTTTCTCATAATCCCATGTTTTGGTTAATTATTCCCGTTTTTATTTATCCTTTTTCAAAAATCACATCCCTTTCTGTTACTGCTTTAGGGACACAGTAACAGTTTTTGCAATTCCAAAAGATGGCGACGCTAACAGAATCTTTATCCCAGATCTGCCAGCTAACATTCTTAATTATTACTCCAAACTATTTTATTCCCTGATCTTTCATATTCGATGTCAAGAGAAATTGCTATTGTATTTAGCACGTCATTTAAGTGAAGATTCTCAGTGTAAACAGTTAACTGAAATTCGTGTAGAGATTTATCCTGAAGTTGGCAGCTTATCTCATATATCCTTTCCAACTGAGAGCAAACTTGATTGAAAGGCATCTCTTGAAATGCGAGCTTACCATCCATCCAACTAAAATAATTCTGTATACTAGTTTTCTCATCTTCCACTCTTATCGTACTATTTCTTACATCTAACAAACCCATTTGTCCTGCCGAGAGCTTAACCTCTTTTCGTTGCTGAACGCTTTTATTAGAAAATGAAACCAGGCCTTCTCTTACTGCCACCATAGTTTTTCTATTGTTTTCCATCTCTTTAATACTGAAAGCGGTACCCAAAACCTCTACAACCCCATTTTCTAAATATATTTTGAAAGGCCTTTTTTTATCCTCCTCAACTTTAAAAAATGCCTCTCCATGCAATGTTATATCCCGGGACTCATTGGAAAAACCCTCTGGAAACTCGATTTCTGAATTCTTATTAAGACGAACTGTTGAACCATCCGGCAGATTTATTATTCGTTGCTCCATGCCTGACGTGGAATAACTTACTTTTGGAGATTCCCAGAATTGAATTGTTACAAAAACAGCCAAGGAGACAACCAGCAAAAGAACGGAAGCCGCTACTTTCCAGGCATTACTCTTCGATTTATTTTTCAGTGGTATAGCAAATTGATTAATCTCTGATTTTTCACTTTCTGAAATTTTAGCTCTTAATTTTCTCAGACCTCTCTCAAAATCGAATAAGTGTGAATTATCACGGAACTCTTCATCGTAAACCTCTTTGAGCTTATGATAAAATGAGCGGTTCTCCGAATCTTTGGCAAGCCATTCCTCAAACATCTGCTGCTCCTGCCTTGTGGCTTCCTTACTGAGGATCCGTGTTAATAGGATCCAAATTTCTTCTTTGTATTGTTTCATTTCTGTTTTTCACTTCCGTTACCAAATTCACTTGTTACACAGTAAAACCCGAGGGTATCTACTACTCATTTTTGATTAGAAATACTTAATGTTTGTAAAATATATTAAATACCTGCCCCCTTGTGGTTCTGGAATTAAAGGATAGGTGTACATGTCTTAAAGAAAGGTGTTAATTAAACTCTCTATTATTTTATGCAGCTGGCAATTTTTTTAATTGCCTCTACCATCTGGTTTTGTACCGTGCGGACTGATATGGACATCACATCTGCAATTTCTTTATAAGAAAACCCTTCAAGACGACTTAATTTAAAAATTAGCTTTCTACGGGGTGGCAGAGTGCTAATTAAAAATTCTAATCGGTTTTCCAATTCTTTGTAGATAAAATTCTCATCTGGTTGGTACTTTTTAGAAACTAATCCCTCTGCATTATCATCCAATGATTCATTGTCACTCTTTTCCTTTTCTATATAGTTTAATGCCTGGTTTCTGGTTGCCGTATAAAGATACTTCTTAAAGTTGGGATCCAGACTCAATTTATGACGGCGCTGCCACACCTTTAAAAATACATCTGAGACGACTTCTTCTGATAGATCCACACTTCCAACATATTGGAACGCAAAATCACAGAGTTGAGAATAATACTTTTTATACAGCTCTTCCAATCCTGTTTGGTTATCAGCTTTGATAAGCGTTAATAATTCTCTGTCTGATCTCACATTCATCCGTACTTCCTGGTTTCATTATGCATTCAACTATGCATACACTTAATTCTTCCTCTCACAACTCCCTGTTTTAAAACCAATTATTGATCACCAGATTACTTTATCTTAACAATTAATAAATAATATTCATTTATGAATATTTATTCATCTAGTAAAAGAACTACCCTAAGTATGAAATTACTCAACAGTATTGCGTATTCTACATTCTGATAACTGAATTTTTTTCAGCGGATTTATAAATAGCTTCCTGTACCTTTAAACTGCGCAGATAATTAGAGCCATTTGTTTCAAAAGGTTCATTTTTCATTAATCCATTCAGGAAGTGCTGTTGAGTATAAAAGACACTATCTCCGGCAAATCCTCTTTTCTCATGATTATAATCGACTCTTTGAATAGATTTCCCCAGTTTCTGAATTGACAAGTTACCATCACCGTCTAGTCTCATAGTGCCACCGCTCCCCTCCACTGTGAATTCTCCGAAGGTATATCTATCATCTTCATAGCGACTCTCATTGTACCTGTTGCCGTCATATAGTCCCATCGCTCCTGAAGTAAAGTTTAGATGCACGATACCCGCGTCTTCACCTTTAATCTCTTTGTTGAACTTTTTCAACCGGGCGTACACCGAACTGACCTCACCGGCTAAATACCTGTAAGTGTCGATAAAATGAATTCCCGTCTCGTAAATCAGCAACCGGGGCATATTCCTGAAATAAGGTTGCCGGTCCATGTAGGCATCCGCTGTCCATCCATCACCAGTACGCATCCTGAAGTTCAGAAAATGAAGCTGATCACCGATCTCACCCAGATCAACCATAGCTTTAATTTTCCTGTACCATGGCTGAAATCTCCAATTTTCGTGAACCATAAACCGAACTTCTCGTTTGCGAGTATATTCAACTATTGATAAAGCCTCCTCATAAGTGGGGGCCAATGGTTTTTGACAAATAATGGCACTATCCAGATCGGCAGCTAGCTTGATCAATTCGAAATGGTTGGATGGAGGTGTGATGATATCAACAAAATCAGGTTTTTCCTTTTCCAGCATCTCCCTCGCATCTTCATACACGTTAGGGATATCCCATTCCTCTGCTACACATTCGGCTTTATCCTTATCCAAATCACAGATTGCTTCTATCTTCACATTGTCGATTCGATCCCACGCCTCGTAATGGTACTGGCTAAAATACCCTGCCCCTATACCTACACCTTTCAGATCAGACATAATTCATATCACCTATACAGTTTTAATTGGTTTATCTGGCTTCATAAATGACCAAGCTATAATTGATAAAAGGGCAAAGAAGGCTGCGAGATAGAAAAAGGTATCTGTTGTGCCGGTCATCGATGTCAGGTAGGGAAATGCCAGGGAAGCAAGGAATGAGCCGAAGAAATTCCCGGCCATATTCATTGTTCCTGATACCGTACCTGAAAACTTTTTGCCGATATCCACGCAGAATGACCATGAAGGACTGAGTGTCATATCAGCACCAAAGATTGCAATCGAAAGAAATAGTACGGCTCCGCCTGGGGTATCCATCTGCATACTTGCCAATACACCCACCGCCACAAGTATAAATCCCATTATCGCCGGAAGGCGACGGGAAAGTTTCCACTTCCCCTTTCGGTAAATGTAGTCCACCAAAAAGCCTGAAAAGAAGTTACCCGCGGCCCCTGCCAAAAACGGAGCAGAAGCGTAGAAACCCGTTTCCACCATGGTCAGATCATACGTCTGTTTGAGGTAGGGAAATAACCACGAAAGACAAAAAAAGAATATAAAATTACTGCCAAAGTATTGGAACATCGCTAGTATTACGTTCCCGGATTTCAGAACATTCCAGTACGAAAGCTTCCCCTTGGCCTCCTTTTCGGTAAGCTTCTGTCTCGTATCGAGGATATATTCCTTTTCCTCATCGCTGATGCCAGGATGATCCTCCGGCTCATCTCTAAACCACCAATACCAAAACAGCGCCCAAAAGAAGCCAATAATGCCAAAAATGTAAAAACTCATACGCCAGCCTACTGTGCTTATCAGCCAAGCTACGGCGGGCAAAGCTACTGCAGCTCCTATTCGAGAGCCCGAAAAATTTATTCCCGTTACGATACCCCTTTCCTTTAATGGAATCCATGAATACACTGCTCGCGACATACCGGGAAACGCGCCAGCTTCTCCAGCTCCAAACAGGAAACGGGCTATCAACATGGATATAAAATTAAACGCGGCACCAGTAGCTATTGTAAACGTTGACCAAGCCGTGACAATCCCCGTCAACAATTTTCTCGGTCCATACTTATCTGCCACATAACCGGTTGGTACCTGAGCAAGTGAATATCCAAGAGCAAAAATGGCGAAAACCCAACCCATTTGAGTATCAGTGAATCCTAATGTTAGGGAAATCGATTCTTCTGCAGCTGAAATCATAGCCCTGTCGATATAAAGCAACAATGAGAGGGAGAAGGTGCCTATGACGAAAAGGAATCTTTTTTTCATGACATTGTAATTATCAGATTAGATTATTTCAGTTTCATCTACTTAGTTAATTTCCCTTTTATGCGTCTAATTGCCGTTAATAATGCCTCATCTCCACCCACATTTCCCGGGAATATTATATAAGGCATACCGGGATATTTGCTCTCTTTTCCCAACTTCCACACAGGTATTCCGGGTATTATTTGGCCCATCACCTGGGCCTTTTTTACATTTAATGACTTTGTAGCGATATCACTGGATGTTATTCCACCTTTAGCAATTAAGAAGGAAGGGGTCACAGTGAGTGTACCTACTAAATCCGAAATAAACGTTGAAATTTTGTTTCCTATGTCCAGGTTCTCTTTAGCATTATCTGCTATTATCACTTCTCTACTGGTGTAAACCAGCAGATCCTGATTGTTTTGAATCTCTGTTTGAATGGAATCAACCCACTCTATCAAAAATGTTTGCGGATCATGATGTTGTAGTAAACGCTTAACATCAATGACCATCGGTTTGACATCTCCTTGTTCAATTACCTTGTTGATTTGTCGTGTGGTTTTATCCACATACGATCCTGCAATAATCAATCCTCCGTTCCCTGATTTGTACGCAAGCTCCGCATGTGTTAAAAGACTTCTTTGTTCAATACCACCTATCGATGCCACAAAAGAGGCTGCAGTTCTGGCTACAAACGATCGGTTACTTTTAAGCAAGGCCAGGGCAAATTTGTCGATATCGTGATAGCTCACGGCGTCTGCAATCAAGTAATTTCCCTTATCTGCATCTATAATCTTCAGAACCAGGTCCTGAATACTGTTATTACGAATCACATTTATAGGAAAACAGGTAACCCGAGTATCAGTTACATCTCCCCCTGTTTTTTCATTAAGCCATTCTACCAAGTGTGAAGATTTATAACCAAATGTGGCATCTTGAGCATATTCAGTCTCGCTACATGGAATAAATTGTCCATCTTCTTTGGCATAGTGTGTTGAATTGAATGTGAGCCTGCCCCCTTCAATAAAAGCAGGGTGCAAAACCTTTAGGTCGGGTACTTTTTCGATCACATCCAAAATGGCATCCATTTCTTCAGGATGATGCCCACGAAGGGTTGAATCGCTACGTAGTACTACGTTATAGTCTCTACCAGTCTCAACGGAAGCGGTCCTCAAATTGTGAGCTATTGTAGTTATAAGCTTAGCAGCATCTTCTCCGTCCAAACTTCTTGAGTTTGTCAATACGTAAAATAGAGGGTACTTTTCACGGAAAAGCTCGGTTAGCTGTTCAACGTCCCCAGAGGTGATGACAGGCAAATCATGGACCGTTTGGGTACCTGTAGGATCGTCGTCAAGGACTACCAAAGAGCGGTTAAGTTTTTTATTTGCCTCCCTAATATCACTTGACAAGCGATACCCAGGGCTCTCGTTAATCCAATTTTCAATTTCCTGTTGTATACTCATATTTCCTTCCCTTCTAGCGCAATTACGCGTGCTGGGGAACCATCTCCACCTTTAATTTTTAATGGAAAAGCGAATACTGTACATATGTCCTTCTGCAGTTGATCAATATTTGTCAGCCCCTCAATAATTGTCACGTCTCCCGCCATCAAAATCCGGTGAATACGGGTTACCTCATCTAGATTATTAACATCAGCAATGGAAGGAGGTTCAACACCTAACATCTTAATTTTGTGATTCACTAAACACTGGGCCACTTCTTCTGAAATTCTTGGCAATCCATCGCGGTATCTTTGTTTATAAAGGTGTTCAGACCAACCACTCCCGATCAACAGGCTATCTCCGGGCTTGAATTTATTGATGACAGGGTCCAGGTCAGATACTGAAATCAGATATGAATCCCTCTTTATTGATAATCTCAGAATATGAGCCTTCCCAATGAAATCAGAAGGTTGATACTCATTTATTGTTTTATCACTTACACCAAAATGGTGAGGAGCGTCCATGTGGGTACCAGAATGGGCATATATTTTTATCGTCTTTGCATTCCAACCATCACGATTCAGTATTTTTGTGTCTTCGAACGACACCCCTTCCATGCGATCGTCATAGGTTATGGTTAAGTCTACAAAACGACCTTCTGGTATCATGAGTCTATATTTTTTATGATTTGATCGGTAACCTGGTCTGTCTTGGCATCTCCACCCAGATCTTTTGTTTTAAGACCTGAGGCTGTTGTTTTTTTAATTCCATCTACAATAGCATTTGCTGCTTCAACTTCTCCAAGATGCTCCAGCATTAGGGCCCCCGACCATATAGTACCGATTGGATTCGCAAGATTTTTGCCTGCAATATCTGGAGCTGAACCATGGATTGGTTCAAACATTGAGGGATAATCTTTTTCAGGATTTATATTCCCACTGGGACCCAGACCGAGACTGCCCATAATGGAACCTCCCAGATCACTCAGAATGTCTCCTATCATATTTGTAGTTAATACCACATCAAACACTTCAGGCCTCAATACAAAACTTGCTGAAGCGTTATCTACGTACATTTGGTTGTACTCAACATCACTGTATTGCTCAGCCACCTCTCCGATCACTTTATCCCAATACGCCAAAGTATTTATGAGCGTGTTGGACTTAGTAACATTGGTTACACGTTTCTTTCTTTTTCTTGCAAGCTTAAATGCATAGTGGGCTACTTGCTCTATCCCCTTCCGTGTAAAAACGCTGGTATCCGTAGCTAGACCATGGGGTTCATCTGGATGGATAATCTTGCCATTCTGAACAAACTCTCCCTCATTATTCTCCCGGATGATCACGAAATCAATATCATCCATACCCTTGTTGCACAACGGACTATCAATACCGGGAAGCAGTTTTACAGGGCGCAAATTGATGTACTGTTTGAAATGGACTCTTACCTTAAATGTATACATCATCGCCGGTAGCGTATCATCCACATCAGGCAAGCCGACTGCTCCAAAGTATATGGCATCATATCTACTCAAAATATCCAGCCCATCTTCTGGCATGAAATCTCCATGCTTTTTGTAATAGCCCGCCCCCCAATCAAACTCTTTTACTTCTAGCCCAAAATTGAACTTCTTAGCTACCTGATTTAATACCCTGAGCCCAGGAGGGATAATTTCACTACCGATTCCGTCACCGTGAACTGCTGCAATCTTATATTCTTTCATTTATAGAATTTGTTTTTAGGACTAAACTGATTTAATAACTGTGATCCCACCGCCAGACCCCTCTTTTACCCATAGAGTACTGCTGGCAATCTATTAATGAATATAGTATATTGAATTTTGAATACAAAATTCAATATACTATTTGTTTTGGTTTGTTAAGTTGGGCTACAGAAATGATATCACATTAAATCTAATTCATTACACAGAACTCTGATCTTGAACTTACCCTTAAATAATTAACATAATGATATTTCCACCTGGAGTACTTACTGGAAACTCGGTAACTAACCTTTTTGAATATGCCAAGGAGCAGGGATTCGCTATTCCTGCGGTCAATGTAACTGGTACCAACAGCATAAACGCGACACTCGAAGCGGCAAATGCTGTTAAATCACCCGTAATCATCCAACTATCAAATGCTGGCGCCCACTTTTTTGCTGGGAAACATCTAAGTAATACAAACCAAGAGGCTTCTATTACAGGAGCGGTTTCAGCGGCTCAGCATGTCCATGAAGTGGCTGAACATTACGGCGTAAGTGTGTTACTGCATACTGACCACGCCAATCGGAAACTCCTTCCATGGGTGGATGGACTACTAAAGAAAAATCGCATCCATCTTGATAAAACGGGCAAACCACTCTTTAGCTCTCACATGATTGATCTGTCTACAGAATCTATCGAAAAAAACCTCGCAACTTGTCGTAAATACCTCAAGACAACGAGCAAGCTGGACATTACTCTGGAAATAGAACTTGGTGTAACTGGCGGTATAGAAGACGGGTTCGATCATTCCGATGTAGAACAAAGTAGTATGTACACCAAGCCCATGGAAATACTTCGTGCGTATGAAGAGCTCTCGAAAATTAGTAAAAAGTTTACTGTAGCAGCCTCTTTCGGCAATGTTCACGGTGTATATAATCCAGGTAATGTTGAACTGAAACCCGAAATACTTAAACATGCACAGGAGTTAATTAAAACAGAGTGTGGGACTACTGACAATCCGGCTACTTTCGTTTTCCATGGCGGATCGGGTTGCAGCAGAGGGCAGATCAGGGAGGCAATATCTTACGGTACCGTAAAAATGAATATCAATACTGATCTGCAATGGGCCTTCTGGCAAAGAATACGAGACTACTATCAACAGAACGAAGCGTACCTGCAGTCGCAAACCGGAAATCCTGAAGGCGCAGACAAACCTAATAAACCATATTACAATCCCCAGGTGTGGCTCCGGGAAGGAGAAATAGGAATTGTTAATCGGTTGCTTAAAACCTTTGAAGACCTTAATTGTATAAACCAGAACAGTTGAAATTCAGCAATTAATTTCTGAATAAATATTTTCATAATGGACATGCTGAATCCCTGAAAATCGTTAGCTAATTTTCATTTATAATCGTTACTCTGGTGCTAAATTAAGAATCGTAGTATAATTACTATTAATATTTTTATGTAGGAAGATTCAAAATTCAGTGTCAGGGTAGTATAACATCATAAATATGGCTAGAGCACCAGAGCATATAGATTTAACCTCCTGGATACATGAGGAATTGAAATCACAGATCTTGGAACACAAACTAAAACCAGGACAAAAAATAATACAGGAAGAAGTAGCGGAAGATCTTGGAGTAAGCCGCACACCTTTGCTCAAAGTATTACAAATCTTAGAGGCTGAATTCCTCGTGGAAAGCAAACCGCGCAGAGGATATTATGTCAGAGAAATCAGCAATAAAGAGATGATTGATGTATTTGATTGTCGAGAAGTACTCGAAGGACTGGCAGCTCGTCTCGTTGCAGAAAGAGCTAACGACTCTGAGATAGAAACTATTAAAAACTGCTTTTCCCAATTTATAGAATCCGACGGACCTATCAATGAAGAGGAATATGAAAAAGCAGACCAACGATTTCATAGCCTAATCAGTAAAGTATGTAATAATAAAATGTTAGCCCGACTGGAAATGATTGGGAATGTACACATATTAGCCTATCAAAAAGGCTTACTAAGACCACCGGAAGAAACATTATCAGAGCATAAAAAAATTATAACAGCACTACTCAATAGAAATGGAGAAGAGGCTGAAAGAGCTATGAGAATTCATATAAAACGTAGCCGAGAGTCCTTGAAAGAAAAAATAGATTAACTAGAAAGGTACTTATTGTAATTAATTAGACCCTAACCCCATTCAAGGAAAGGGCTTATAAGAGAGTAGTTGGATAATATTAGAACTCACGACTTCCTGATCCCTAATCAATGTAACATTCTAACAATCTATTTTTGAATTTTCTTTCTCAATCCTCCTCTGCTTTTGAAGTAAATTATTGTCCCTTCAAATGCGTATAACCTTCCACCAAACCCGGAACTGTTTAAAGTAAAAATGTCGGGTAGCCGGCTTTATACCAGGCTTAAAGATGACGTTTTCAAAATGCTGTTGCCTAACCATTAATGGAGAGAGGTCAGCTATACCGTTTAGATCTATAAAATGCTCAATTGCCTGCTCATAAGCTCCACAGCTGTCCATTGTCCGATTTTTCGCATTCTTCACGGTAGAATTAGAAAGGTGAGACTTTTTCATATAAAAATAATCGGCGGCCTCTCTTACGGTGTAAAGATTAATCGAATGATCTTTACCGTCCAGGGAATCCAGAATAACGACCGGATCAAAATTTTTAGCAAAAGGATCTATTGCTCCGCTTTCTTCAAGCTCTTCTAATTTCTCTAATGCTTCTTCGGCCTGATCTTTATATCGGAGCTTTAAGCTTTTGGTGATCCTATCTCTTTTACCATTGATTGTCCTGGAAAATCTGATATAGTAGTATCTTCCTCTTTTCTTTAATGAAGCCATAATTTAGGGTATTTCAAATTGTACCCCATTGTACCCCAAATTGTACCCCTTTGTGGGGAAAGTAGAGGAAGAAACCGTTCCTTTTTGTTCCTTTCTGTTCCCTTTATTTCCTTCGATGTGCGCGAAAAAGGAACAAAAAAAGGCCTTTAAAACGTTTAAAAGTACGTTTTAAAGGCCTTGAGAGGTTTAAGTAATAACTGTCGGGAAGACAGGATTTGAACCTGCGACCCCACGACCCCCAGTCGTGTGCGCTACCGGACTGCGCCACTTCCCGAAATAAAAGCTAATGTACAACAGAAGTTCTTCTGTAACAGCGATGTCAAAGGTAAGAGTGTCCCAATCAAAACTCAACTTTTGCTTTGACAAAGTTCAACCAGTACGCCATGGTTATCTTTGGGGTGGACAAAAGCCACAAGTTTATTGTCGGCCCCTTCAGAAGGCTCTTCACCGAGTAGCCGGAAGCCTTTTTCTTTAAGCCGTTCAAGCTCTCGGTGAATATCCTCCACCTCAAACGCCACGTGGTGTATCCCTTCGCCGTGCTTAGATATATACTTTTGTATGACCGACTCGTGATCGGTAGCTCCCAAAAGCTCTACTTTCGATTCGCCCGTGTTAAAAAAAGCAGTCTCTACTTTTTGCCCCTCAATCACTTCCCGCTTATAGCATTCGGAATCCAGCAACGATTCGTAGGTTTTGATCGCAGCTTCTAGATCACTGACCGCTATCCCGATATGATCAATATGCATGAAAGTGAAATTAATAAAACGCTGTACCAGTTATGATACCGATACAGCGTCCAAATGAATTTATTTATGACAGGCTGATATATCGCAGACCGCCAACACCGTCGAGGCCAACGATAGGCTTCAGCTCATCATCCGTCAACTGCTTGTCGACAGCTACAGCAGTGATCGCTTGTGAGCCTTTTTGTGTGCGTCCCAGGCTCAGTGAAGCGATATTGATATCCTGCTTCGCAAGCGCGCCGCTAACTGCTGCCAGCATACCGGGCTTGTCGATGTTGGTGTACATCAGGATGTCGCCTTCCAGGCGCAGCTCAATACCAAACCCATCGATTTTGACGATACGATAATCTCCGTCACCAAATACAGTGGCCGAAATTTCCTTGTACTCAGCATCGCCGTCAAACTTAACGGTAATCAGCTCAGTAAAAGTCTTTGTCTCAGCACCGGTGGTTTCCTTGATCTTGAAGCCGCGTTCTTCGGCGTAATGACGGGCGTTAATCAGGTTGATCGCCTCACTGACATGCTCCGCAAGCATTCCTTTGAGCATAGAATCAGTGAGTACATCGGCATACTTGGCACATTCGCCGGAATATTCAAACGAGAAGCTACTGGTGTGCTCCGGGGCCACCTGGATCGCCATTTTGCCCAGCTTTTCTGCCAGTTCAAGATATGGCTGCACCTCTCTGTTGGTGATCAGCGAAATCGATTTACCGTTCAGGCTGCCCTTGAAACTTTTCTCCTCAAGTGCATCCGCCATCTGGTAAGCGATCTGCTCGGCCACTTTTTCCTGGGCTTCTTCAGTAGAAGCACCGAGGTGCGGCGTGCTGATAATTTTTGGATGCTTCAAAATTTCATAGAGGTCATCTGATGGCGGCTCCTGGGAGTAAACATCAAGTGCCACACCGGCCAGAACTCCACTGTCCAGCAACTCGGGCAAATCCTCTTCCTTGTAGATACCGCCGCGTGCACAGTTCACCAGGAACATGCCTTTCTTCATGATGTCGGCTTTCCCCTTGGAAACAAGGCCTTTGGTTTTTTCAGTCAGCGGCGTGTGAACCGTCAGGAAGTCTGCTTCACCCAGCAGTTCATCAAGCTCCAGCAGTTCAACGCCAATACTCTGTGCTTTTTCATGTGAAGCGAATGGATCGTAAGCCTTGACCGTCATACCGAACTCCTGCATCCGTTTGGCTACTTCGCCACCAATTTTTCCGAGCCCTACAATACCCAGCACTTTGCTGTGGACCTCGGTACCCATGTATTTTTTTCGGTCCCAGCCGCCGTTTTTCACCTTATCAACCGATTGCGGGATATTTCGTGCAATTGCCAAAATCATACCGCATGTGTGCTCAGCGGTAGAGATGGTATTCCCGTCAGGGGTATTCATTACCAACACGCCACGTTTCGTTGCCGCAGGGATATCAATATTATCTACCCCAACGCCGGCACGACCGATGACCTTCAGGTTATTGGCATGTTTCAACAATTCAGGGGTGATTTTCGTCGAGCTTCGAACTACAATACCGTGGTAGTCGCCAATCTCTTCATAAAGCTCTTCATCAGTCAAACTCGTCTTCCGGACGGCTTCTATACCACGATCGGAAAACACTTTTTCACAACGTTCATCTACGTTATCAGCTAGTAATATTTTATAAGACATGGTTTTTATTGTTGTTGATTTATGCTTCTGAAAATTCTGAAATCAGGTTCCCTATTTCTTTAATCCCGGTATTATCTTTGGATGAGCTAATAATCATTGGGACTTCGATATTCATCTCATCCAGTATTCCCTTTAGCCGGAACTTCGACTGGTTTTGCTGATTGCGAGACAATTTATCGCTCTTTGTCAGCACCACACAAAACGGCAGCTGGTTGGAACCCAGCCAGTAGAAAAAATCTTCATCTAATTTTGAGGGTTTGTGCCGTATATCGACCAGGTGAATCACCAAGCGCAGCGTGGGCCGCTTCAAAAGATAATCACGGATATCGCGCCCCCAGCGTTCACGCTCCTTTTTCGGCACCTTAGCATAGCCAAAACCCGGCAAATCTACAAAATAAGTGCTATCATTTACCAGGTAGTAATTCATCTGCTGCGTTTTTCCGGGGGTATTGCTGGTCCTGGCCAGCCCTTTGTGGTCGAGCAATGAATTTATAAGTGATGATTTCCCCACATTTGACCGCCCGGCAAAACAGACTTCCGGGTGTCTTGGATCTGGGCATTCACTCAGAGAAGGAGCGCTGGTTACAAAGCTGGCTTTCTTAAAATTCATTAAACGATTTCGTTTTCCTCTTTCTCCACGCCAAAGTTTACCGGAACCGGGTAGTTTTCGGTAAAGCAGGCGGTGCAGTATCCCTTCTCTGAATCATTAGCTTCTTTTACAGCATTGACCAGCCCCTCCGGGGAAAGATAGCGCAGGCTGTCCACGCCGATCTCTTTGGCCATCCTGTCGATATCACGATCAAAACGGTTCGCAATCAGCTCATCCGGACTCGGAAAATCCATGCCGTAATAGCATGGGCTGATGATCGGCGGCGAACTTACCAAGAAGTGAATTTCACGGGGATTGGCCTCGCGAATCATATCTACCAGGTAGCGGGATGTAGTGCCCCGAACAATTGAGTCGTCCACGATGATGACAGAACGTCCTTCAATGACGCCTCTCACCTTATTAAACTTGGTTCGAACTTTTTGATCGCGTGATTTCTGGCCGGGAGAGATAAATGTCCGCCCCACGTAGTGATTACGAATCAGGCCGATCTCAAACTTACACTCATGGCCAATTTTTTGATTCTCATGCACATAGCCCAGCGCCGCGGTATTGCTCGAGTCGGGCACCGAAATAACCACCGGCTTCTTGTCGGGTGGCACCTTTTTACAGACCTCCGTAATGGGATGCTCCTTGGCAAGATATTTCCCCAGGTTTCGGCGAACCTTATCAACATTTTCTTCAAAAATCCTGCTGTCCGGACGAGAGAAATAAACGTATTCAAAAATGCACTGGCTGGTTTCCGTGCCATATTCCGGCTCCAAATAGTAAGATGTCGGCTTATCGGTCTCCAGCGTATTCCGATCAATAACCAACACTTCTCCCGGCTCCACATCCCGGATGTACTCGGCACCGATAATATCAAAAGCGCACGTCTCACTGGCCACACAATACGATCCATCGACTTTGCCAAGGGCCAGGGGGCGAAATCCATTGGGATCGCGTACCGCAATCAATCGATTATCGGTGAGCATCATCAGGCTGTATGCACCTTCAATCTGATCGAGGGCATCCAGGATCTGATCGATCTGCTTCTCTTTTTTGCTGTGTGAAATCAGGTGAAGAATCAACTCCGTGTCAGACGTACTTTGGAAGATGACGCCTTTATCCCTGAGTCGTTGCCGAATCTGCTTGGCGTTGGCAAGGTTGCCGTTATGTCCAACAGCTACATTACCATCGCGGTAGTGCACACGAAACGGCTGAATATTTGCAGGGTTTCTGGCAGAACCTGTCGTGGAGTAGCGATTGTGGCCGATCGCCGCTTTTCCTTTGAGCTCCTTCTTTAAAATCTTGTGATCGTCAAAGACATTGAGCACCAGGCCAAAGTCTTTGTGCATCGGCATAACCCAGCGCTCTTTTGCACTGTCATAGTGGGAGGTAACAATTCCGGCCGATTCCTGCCCCCTGTGCTGTAGGGCATGCAGTCCGTAGTAGGTGAGCAAGGCGGCTTCGGGATGGTTGTAGATCCCAAAAATACCGCAATAATCGCGTGGTTTATCGGTCATGAAACTGATTCACATTGCTATTATTTTTAAGGCACGTAAGTTAAGAAAATCACAAGCTAATTGATAGAGTATATTATATAGAAAAATCTACTCTTCCTGATATGGGCTAATTGCATTCCATTGGCATACCTTGAGCCTGCAGGATAGCGTTCCACACTTTAGCGGCATCCTTTAGTTACTCTCTTCCTCGGAATTTGATTGCTGCCGTAGATTAACATTGAGCTCCCGCATTTCAAGAGAGCTGGTAACCTCAGAACTAAATTTATAACCATGCTCAATCAAGGTAGTCCTACAAATCTCCATCAGCCGCGATTTAATCATTGACAGGTAGATCTCCTGCTTACTTGTGGCAACTTCAATCCAGAAATAGACTGCCAGTTCCACAAACTGCGGATTAAAACCATCGATTCTCACTGTTGGTTCAGGATCTGGAATGACCTTCGGATCCTCTTTAATAGCCTCAAGGAGGAGTCTGCAGGCTTGTTCTGCGTCATTGCTATAATCAATTCCAATTACAAAAGAACCGCGGCGGAGACCATCCCGGGTATAGTTATAAAGAGGCTTGGATATGAGTTGGGCGCTTGGAATAAAGACATCGCAGCCATTGCCTGTGCGAATGTGAGTGTGCCGAAGTTCAATATTTTGCACGCGCCCGGTCAATCCTTCCGACTCTATTAAATCACCAGTTTGGAACGGGCGGCTGAAGGCCATAATAAAACCAGCCAGGAAATTTTCTCCAATATCTTTAAAAGCGAACCCTAGAATTACAGCCGTAATTCCGCCACTCGCCAAAATACTGGTAGCGAGTCCATAGAAACCTAAAATATTCAGAGATAGTAAAATCCCAAGAAATATTACGATCCCATATAACAGCTTTCCAAAAAAATTAAGATGTGCTGCAGAAATATCACCTTTGTGTAACACCCTGTTATAAATTTTCCGCACTACCCTGCCGATGAAATGTGCAGCCACCAACACTAAAAATGCCAGTATTATTTCGGGTGCCATTTCAAGCACCTGGGTAAAGAAAAACTCAAAGCTATCCGTTAATGTATCCACCTGCCTGAGAATTAGGTTTCGGTTAATCCTTTAAAGTTTTTGACTATTTTCAGGAGCACTGTTACCGGCGACCGCTTTTTTCTTCAACAGCTGAAGCGAAAAATACAGTTTATTATCGGTCCAAACCTGTTCTACAGTGAACCAAGTGGCAACCAGGTCCTCAAACTCCTCAAGAGAATACTTATAAGAATTTTCGGTGTGAATCGACTCTCCCTCCTCGAACCTATATTGTTGGCCATCAACGCTTACTACCTGGTCTATTTCTGATACCAGGTGCATTTCAATGCGTCCCTCCTCCTCATTATAAAATGCGCTGTGGTGAAAATTATCCACGTTGAAATTTGTGCCAAGTTTTCGATTCAGATGCTTAAGCATATTTTTATTAAACTCGGCCGTCACACCTTGTTCATCATTGTAGGCAGCCTCCAAAACCGAACGTTCTTTCTTCAGATCGACCCCGATCAGCAACAACGCATTATCATCGGTTACATGTGCCAAATTTTCCAGAAACTCTCCTGCCTGCGCTGGCCTAAAATTCCCAATAGTAGACCCCGGGAAAAAGATCACCTGCTTGCCATAGGATTGTTCAATATCAGGAAGTTCAAAGAAAGAAGTGTAGTCGGCACATAACGGTGTTATCATGAGGTCCGGGTAATCCTGTTTAAGCTGTGTGGTGACCTTCTGCAGGTACTCCTCTGAAATATCGACCGGCAGGTAACAGGCCAGCGAATTCAGCCGATCCAGCAGCAGGCGAACCTTTCGACTGCTTCCACTTCCCAGCTCCACAAGCATCGCCTCCGGCCCGATTTGCTCTGCTATGTCGTCAATATTCTGCTCAATGATCGATATTTCAGTGCGGGTGGGATAATATTCCTCCAACTGTGTAATCTCTTCAAAAAGTTTGGAACCCCGTTCATCATAAAAAAACTTGCTCGGAAGACTTTTTTTCGGCTTTTGCAGCCCTGCTTTTACTTCTTCCAGCATGGTCTGCTGTTTAACTGCTATTTGATTTTCCATATCTCCCAATTTTTAAAGCAATTATGAACGGTTCAAGATTGAATAGTAACGCCTATCTGTGTTCCGGGTTGGGATGATCAAACCGGCAACCGGCCTCCCAGGTCGACCGCTGATTTCCGTGCGCCGGAATACCTTCCGCCTCTTTCAACATCCGAGCCATATGTAACAGGTTCCATGTCATAAACGTTGTGTTTCGCTGCGTAAAATCGTTTTCCGGACCGCCGGAGTTTTCATCCCGATACGATGGACCAGGTCCCGCCTCTCCTATCCAACCGCAGTCAGCTTGTGGCGGAATAACATATCCCAGGTGCTGCAACCCATAAAGAATGCTCATTGAGCAGTGTTTGATTCCATCCTCATTGCCTGTAATAATACATCCTCCCGTGCGACCATAGTAAGCATACTGGCCGTGCTCATTCAGGTTCCCCGAGTAGCCGTAAAGCCGTTCAATAACCAGTGAACAGACCGATGATTTTTCTCCCAGCCATATCGGGGAGCCTATCACCAGGATGTCCGCATCCATCACCTTTTGCTGAATTTTCGGCCATTCGTCCGTTTTAAATTCATGCTCTGTCATATCCGGGTAAACGCCGGGGGCAATGTCGTAATCTACCGGGCGAAGCAGCTCTGTTTTCACCCCGTTTGCTTCCATGATCAATTTGGAAACCTCAATAAGTCCTTCTGTATGGGACATTTTGGGTGCAGGTTTCAGTGTACAGTTCAAGTAGAGGGCCCTAAGGTTTGAAAAATCCCACCTGCTGTCAGTGCAAAGTTGTTTTTGCTTTTCGGATAGTGCCATGGCATCCTTTTTTAAAAAAATTATTAATCTTTCACTGCTACTATTTCTTATCCTGAGACGTTTTAAATGAAACTATTATAATCTTTAAAAATTAGTAGATCCAAAATCTACTGATGATAAGAGAATCTTATTTCTTACAAGCGTACATTATGAATGTAAGAACAACTATCATCAAGGCATCAAGAGGAGGCAGTGTTGATAATTGAGCCTGGCGGTAGTTTCTGTCTTAGAACTATAACAGTTACAACTATGGAAATACAAGTAATACATGAATGGGTCATGAGTTTATCTGCCAATTACAACGTCAATCCCTACATTTTTGCCGCAATCTATCTGGGGGCAATTCCATTCTTTACCGCCTCAGTCGCCTGGCTTATTCGCAATAAGCGGAAAAATCGCCCGCTGACTCTGCCTATCCTTTCAACGGGATTCTGGCTCACTTCGGCTTACCTTTACCTTATTATAGCAGGTGACAATGTGCCATTTTGGGTATATATGGTAATTTTTGGCTTATTGGGATTGGGAACCTATTCAACAATGAAAAAAATAAATGGCAAACGAAAAGACATTACTTTATGAGGTATGATTATGATCTGGTGGTCATCGGCGGGGGTGCAGCAGGACTCACGGCTTCCGGCATAGGGGCAAATTTCGGGGCCAAAACCATGATGATAGAAGCTGAGAAGCTGGGAGGAGACTGCACGTGGTATGGCTGTATCCCCAGCAAGACCCTGCTCCATGCCTCCAAAATGGCACACACCATCAGCGAAGCCGAGAAGTTCGGGCATGAGACAGGAAAACATATGAATTTCAGTTCTGTGATGGAGAACCTCCGGGAAAAGCGGCAGGAGGTCTATGAGGAAGCCGATGATCCAGATATTTACCGTGAGATGGGCATCGATATTGAATTTGGCAAGGCCTGCTTCCTGGACGATCACACGATTTCTATTGAAGGGGGAAATGGGGTGAAAAAGGTTTCTTCTCGCTACTTCATCATTGCCACCGGCAGTAAGGCAGTAGTCCCACCTATCCCGGGACTAAAGGATACCTCCTACTACACCAATGAAACACTATTCGAAATCAGCGAACAACCGCAAAGCCTGGCAATTATCGGGGCCGGACCAATAGGTATTGAGATGGCGCAGGCGTTTCAGCGGTTGGGCACGCAGGTGACCGTATTTGACCAGCTTCCGCGTCTTCTTTCAAATGACGACGAAGAATTGGCCGATATGCTGCAAAAAAGGTTGCAGGATGAAGGGGTCACATTCAAGCTTTCCTCTTCGATTGAGCAGGTTTCAGAAAATGAGGAGGGAGAGATCATGATATCGGGAAAACGTGAAGGGGCAAAACTGACATGGAAAAGCGATGCTCTCCTTGTCGCCACCGGGAGAGCGGCTAATCATAACGCACTCAACCTGGATACCGCAGGGGTCAACTACACAAAAAAGGGAATCACCGTCAGTGATCGGTGCCGAACCAATGTAAAACATATCTATGCTGCCGGGGATGTAACGGGGCGGTACCAGTTCACCCACATGTCGGAACATATGGCCAAAGTGGCGGCCACCAATGCACTGCTCAAAGTACCGATTAAGATCGACAAAAAGCATGTCCCGTGGAGTACCTACACCGATCCGGAACTTGCCCATGTCGGGGCTACTAAGAAGCAGTTGAAAGAAGAGGGAACTTCGTATGAAGTGTATCGCTTCCCTTATGAAAAAGTGGACCGAGCCCTGACGGATGATGCTACGGACGGGCTGATAAAAATATTCGCCAAAAAGTGGAATGGAAAAATACTGGGTGCTACCATTTACGGGCATCAGGCGGGCGACCTGATCAGTGAATACGCCCTTGCAATGCGGCACGGTGTTACCCTGCGAAATATCGCCGATACCATTCATCCCTATCCTAGCTATGGACTCGGCGTCCGACGCGCTGCGGACCAGTGGTATGTTAAAAATCAATCAGAATGGCTGACGAAACTTATTAAATGGGTCTTTAGGTATCGAGGAGAGATTCCTGACTTAAGTGATAAGGACAGGATTGTATAGAGAATCTGGTTTCGTCGCTAAATCCCTTGCAATGACAGTTATTATCGACCTGACGCTATTTATCAAATTGCAGCAAATTTAATTAAGGTTTTTCATTGCTTCCAAGAGGGCTTCATATTCCTCCCGGCAGGTTCCACACCGGTCCAGGTGGTCTTTGACCAGTGGCATGGCATCTTCGGCTGATTTTCCCGCCAGCTCCAGTTCAGCGAATGCGTGCAGATCATCAAAACACTCATCACAGCCGATCTCATCCGGCCGGGTCATTTTGATCATCTGGATCAGCTTTTTCAGTAATTCAGGGCTTAGTTTCATAGTTGGAGTCAAAAATTCTTAATTAATCAAATAGTTTGATGAGTTTAGATTACGTTTTCTTACAACTGGTTTAACATATCATCAGGATCGATGCCATCTATCTCAAACCGATTTTTTATTTTGAGGCGGGCATCATGCAGCAGTTTATACAAGGCATTACGGTTGGTGCCCATCTGATCGGCTACAATCTGAACCGGTAATCCCTGGATCATCAGGGCCTGGATCGCACGCTTCTGTTTATCAGTGAGCTCTTCGTTAATAATCCTCATAAGCTTTTCCATGAGCTGAGCCTCATGCGCCGAACGGTCAGGCCCCACCTCACCGTCGGCCATGGTTAATGAGAAAATCTCATCACTGTCGTCCGGCTTCAGATCTTCAATCGAAATGTCATCGTACCTTTTCCTTCTCAACTCTGTGAGCCCTTCGCGAACGGCAATCTTCATCGCCCAGGTCGTAAATTTACTCTCCCCGCGAAAGGTATGAATATTATCCAGAATCTTTAGGAGGCTGTCTTGGGCTATATCCTCAACAAACTGATCCAATTCACGATCAACATATTTGGATAATGCAGGCTTAAGTCCCCGTACCAGGACATCCCGCAGTTCCTGAACTGCCTTCTCATCGGGCGGATTTTCGAGGCCTGAAATCCAATCGTCATTCGATCGGTAAGATCTGTCCTTCCTTTTGCGTCTTTTAAGCCAGTCAAACATATTTCCCTAATTTTGTTTTATGATCATAAATACTGAACCCAATGGTTTCGTTCAAGTACTTGGCAATTATAATATTTAGTCTGTCATTTTTTGCATCATGCGGAAGGGTAACAGCCCAAAATTTACAGCAGTGGAATACGAATACGGAGAAGACATTAATCGATCTCAGTGAACTGCAGTATGGGGGACCTGGCAAAGATGGAATACCGTCAATTGACAACCCAGAATTTGTTTCAAACTCCCAGGCCGGGAAATGGCTGTCAGATAAAGAACCGGTTATATCTTTAGTTTCCGGCGGTGAGGCACGTGCTTATCCCCTGCAGATTTTAATTTGGCATGAAATCGTCAATGACCGCATCAGCGGTGAACCTGTGCTTGTCACTTTTTGTCCACTTTGTTATTCAGCGATTGTCTTTGAGCGGACGGTAGATGGTGAAGTCCTGGAATTTGGCGTGTCTGGACTGCTTAGAAATGCTGATCTCGTAATGTATGACCGAAAAACTGAAACATTCTGGCAACAGTTTACCGGCCGGGCCATCGTTGGTGATTACGTGCCTAGTCGACTTAAACAAATTCCCAGCCAAATCATCTCGTTTAAGCAGTTTCGGGATAGCTACCCCGATGGCAAGGTCCTTTACCGTGAAACCGGATTCGATAAAAATTATGGTTCAAATCCCTATGCCGGGTATGATGATGTAGACAACCCACCCGCTTTTTTGGAAGGAGTTGAAACCGGAAAGCTACCGCCCATGGAAAAAGTGATCGGGGTCAAAATGGGAAAGAAAACCAAAGGATATCCGTATTCTATTACCAAAGAGGAGAAAGTTATCAATGACAACTTTGGGAATACACAAATTGTTGTCTTTCATATGGATGGAGCACTATCGGCATTGGATGAGACTGCTATTGCTGAATCCCGGGAAGATGGGTCAACCGGAGTTTTCAAACGGAAGATAGAAGGGCAAACGCTCACATTTGAACTGCGCTCCAATAATATTTACGATATACAAACGCAATCCCAGTGGAATATTACCGGCAAAGCGGTGGATGGCCCACTCAAGGGAACTCAGTTGAAAACGGTTACCTATGGCGACTATTTTGCTTTTGCCTGGTTGGTTTTCTGGCCAAAAACGGAAATTTATAAACATAAATAAAACAGTTCGGATGGAAAGCAAGAAAATTAGCTTTAAAGGCAGCCAGGGTGAACAGCTGGCTGCACGAATAGACAAACCGGGAAAAGGCCTCGAAAAGGGTGCTGCCCTGTTTGCCCACTGCTTCACCTGCAGTAAAAACCTGCGAGCAGTGGGACACATCAGCCAATCGTTAACCGAACACGGGGTCGGCATCATGCGTTTTGATTTCACCGGGCTGGGAGAAAGTGAGGGGGATTTTGCTGATACCAACTTTTCATCCAACGTCGATGACCTGGTTGCCGCCGCAGGCTATATGAAAAGTGAAGGTATGGCTCCCCGGATGTTAATAGGTCACTCCCTTGGCGGGGCCGCCGTGTTACAGGCCGCTGCCCGCATTGCATCGATTGAAGCAGTCGTGACAATTGGTGCTCCCTGCAATCCTAAGCACGTACAGCATCTGCTCCTGGATAAAAAAGAGGATATCGAAAAAAATGGTGAGGCAAATGTGCAGCTTGCCGGCCGACAGTTCACTATTAAGAAACAATTCCTGGATGACCTCGCTGCCCAAAAGATGGATGAAGTGATCCAAAACCTTGGCAAAGCTTTGTTAATATTTCATTCCCCGGTAGACAACACCGTGGGCATCGACAATGCGGCTCATATCTACAAGCTGGCCAAGCACCCAAAGAGTTTTATCTCACTTGACGACTCCGACCATCTGCTATCAAATGAACAAGATGCCAAATATGTTGGATCGGTAACGGCGGTCTGGGTAGACCGTTATTTTTAGAATTTGGACAACAATCAAAACAGTAAACACAACCTAAAATTTGTAGAACAACAATGGACTTATCAGAAAAGAAAATTCTCATTTCCGGCGGATCGGCTGGCATCGGCAAGGCTTTGGTAGATGAACTTATCGAAAAAGGAGCCCGTGACATTGCCGTTATGGGTAGAACCAAACGAAAAATGGATAAGTTGGAAGAACGTTACCCCTCTGCCAATTTTCTCAAAATCCAGGGCGACGTCTCTCAACTTGTTGATATTAAGAATGCAATTTCTGCCATCGATGAGGAATGGGGTGCACTGGACATCCTGGTAAATAATGCCGGGGTGGTGAGTGCCAGCTTGCTGGAAAATTTATCGGATGAAGATATCATCAGCCAAATCAATATTAACCTGACCGGGCTGATCTTATTAACTAAACATGCCCTGCCTCTGCTCAAGGAAAGTTCCGAAGGGACCATCATGAACCTTTCCTCCGGTCTCGGCTACATTGCGATGCCGTTTTACAGCGTTTATGCCGCAACAAAATCCGGCGTAAAACATTTTTCAGAGGCGATGCGGCGGGAGTTGGCAGAATATCCCATTCATGTCATGACCGTCTTTCCCACGGCCACAGATACCCCGATGATGGAGACGGCTAAGGTTGATCGGGCGATGGACAGTCCTGAAGAAGTAGCCCGTGTTTCTGTAAAAGGTCTGCTCGAAAAAGAGATCAATGTAATATTGGGCGGCCAGCAGCGCATTGATGACATCAAAGAAAATTTTGAGGAGCCGCTCAAATTTGACCAAAAGGTGGCTAAGCTATTTGATTCATTGCAAGTACGAGCTAAAGAACACCGTTCCATGTAAACCAGATGGTTCTGATGCAAAAATAGATTATTGCAATAGATATACTCTATACAGCATATCGATAATAACTGGGCATAATACAGGTAATAAACAGCGTAGTATTCCCATCAGTCAAACCGATGATCCGAAAGGAAACAAATAAAACCAATTAACAAAGAAGGAATACTACTTTTATGGATTTAACAATCTATAATCCCGACAATGCACCAGAAGAATCGCAACCACTACTAACATCAGTAAAAGAAAACTACGGATTTGTGCCCAACCTGTACGGAGAACTCGCTGAATCTCCGGCAGCTTTGGAGGGCTATATCAAACTCAATGAAATACTCGGAAAAACCTCTTTTAATCCGGTAGAACAGCAGCTAGCCGTTTTGGCCGTGAGTATCGAAAATGAGTGCCACTATTGTGCTGCCGCCCACTCGACTGTCCTGAAAAAGAAGCTGAATGTGGACGAAGCCATCGTGGATGCGGTCCGTAATGACAACGAAGTACCGGACGAAAAACTGGACGCCCTGGTCACTTACATCCAGAAAACGGTACAAACTCGCGGGTTTGTGGAAGACCATGACCTGAAGTCCTTCCTGGACGCCGGATACACAAAGCAGCACGTCCTGGAGGTGAACCTGGTAATATCCCTGAAAACCATCAGTAACTACACCAACCACCTGGCTGAAACACCGGTGGACGAAGCGTTTGAAAGTGAAAAGTTGGAGTTCACCACTGTGTAATCGTTGTATCTCTTCATTTAAAAGGACTTGGCTCTACCCTATGGGCCAGGTCCTTTTTTATTTTAGACCAGCGATACTTCGGATTATATTTTCGTTAATAAGACTTAATTCAAAATCGAAATTAATCTTCAGGTAGTCGTAAAGGCTATACGTAGTAGTCGTAAAGGCTTTACGAAGCAATCGTAAAGACTATGCGAGGTAATCGCGAACGTCATGCGAAGTAGTCGCAACGGCTTTACGAGGTCCTGCCTGGTTATTAATGGTACTGAAACCTTTTAAATCTGGTCCCGTACTTCGAGTCACAATGTTATTGAGGGGTCCAACAGAATGATTTAGGTTGTATATTCTTATGATTCTCAATTTACACTCAGATCTATTATCGAAACATTTCTCCGGCATATAAGAAAAATTGTTGACCTGCCCGAAGATCAGGAAAACCAGCTTTTGGAAATATCCTCTGTCAAGACGCTCAATAAAGGAGAGTTATTTATTCGTGAAGGGGAAGTACCCAGGGAATTTGGGTTCGTATCTATAGGCCTGTTCCGTTACTATTACGTTGATGAGAAAGGCAACCACTTCACTAAGGGCTTTTTCCCGGAGAACTCGGTGTTGAGTTCATACACAGCGATGGCCCAAAAAGAATCTTCCCCCATTTCAGTAGAGGCTCTTGAAGATTCAGAAATTGTTGTTGTCGACTACCAGAAATGGAAGGAACTGCAGAGCCAACACCGCTGCTGGGATAAATTCCTGATTATACTTCTCGAAAAAGGATACGCCACAAAGGTGAGGCGAGAGCGTGAACTCCTCCTGTTTGATGCAGAAACACAATATAGGCTATTCAGGGAGCGGTATCCTAATCTCGAAGACCGTATTCCCCAGCACTTGATCTCCTCTTTTTTGGGAATCACGCCCGTGGCACTGAGCAGAATCCGTAAAAAAATGGGTCTCATTAACACAGGTTAATGCATTTCTCTTCTCCGACTCCTTAATTGCCCGAGAACAATAATCACTAAAGGAGTCTCAAATGCACCTTACCGGCAACACTATTTTAATTACGGGCGGCAGTTCTGGTATTGGGCTTGCCCTTTCTGAGGAACTGCTTAAAAAGAATAACGATGTCATCATTTGTGGGCGCTCCCAGGAAAAACTAACGCGTGCAAAAGAACGACTGCAAAATATTACCACCTATCAATGTGACATCTCTGATCATCATCAACGCCTGAAGCTCGTAGGCTCGATCAGAGAACATCATCCCTCCTGCAATGTACTTTTCAATAACGCAGCCATTGTTCATAAAACAAACTTTGTGTCAGATCCCGATATGATCGCAAAAGCAGCCCTGGAAATAGCCACAAACTTTTCTGCCCCGGTCACACTCTGCAAGCTTTTCTACCCCATTATCCGGGAGAAAGAAAATCCGGCACTCATCAATATTACAACGGGACTCATTTATGCACCCCGTGCTACATATCCAATTTACAACGCCACCAAGACCGCCCTGCACTCATTCACGCAAGTTTTGAGAGCCCAGGCCGAACAAGACGCTGTTGAAATCGTGGAAGTGATGTTCCCTGCAGTAGATACGCCTTGGCATAAAGGAACCCCCCCGGATATCGCAATTTCTACCCAGGAAGCTATTGAAGGGATGCTCAAAGGACTTCAAAAGGGGAAAAAAGAGATTCGGGTGGGAAAAGTTAACATGCTTTACCTGTTAAGTCGAATTGCCCCGAACTTCGCCTTCCGTATGATCAACAGTCTGAATTGCTAATCGATCTTTTTAGATCAAATATTCAAGTAGAGATATACCCATGAACCAACAAAGCAATAATACCACTGATTCGAACAGTCTTACGCGTAGTGCATTTTGGACCAGCGCTGTCTTTTATGGACTAATTGCATTTGAGTTTTTCTACATGTTTAGCCCGTTTGCGGCCTATATCTACAGCGTGTACGGTCCTAGCCTGCAGATACTGAACTTATCAGAGTCTACCAGCTGGCTGATCGCCTTTTTCATGCCTCACATCGCACGGGAGACGCAATCACTGTTCATCACCTGGCACGAGATGATTGGCATGGTGATATTCTCGACAGGTCTACTTGCCTTCGCTCTCGGCGCCGGACAGATATACTGCAGCAAACTAACGCGGGGTGGAGCTGTTTCGGGCGGCATCTATCGCTGGATTCGACATCCTCAATACGTGGCCCTGATGGTCGCAAGTTTTGGGATGGTGCTGGTCTGGCCCCGGTATCTTGTTTTATTTGGGTTCGTTACCGTCTGCTTGCCTATTACTTCCTCGCAAAAACAGAGGAGTGGGCTTGTAGCCAACAATTTTCAGATTATGACGAATACTGCTCTAGGACAGGTATGTTCCTGCCCACCTGTATCGAACGCAAGGCTGGTAAAATCCCCTGGCCAAAAACTACGTTCCTGAAATCAACTTGCACTCTGGGATTATACGCCCTTGTCTTAGTGATATCGTTTACCCTGGCTCGCACAATTCACAATCAGTCAGCCGATAGCTTGTATGCTTATGCAAATAAAACCGAGGTCTATCTTTCACTGGGTGAACTCGAGCAGGATACCATAGCTGAGCTTGCCGATATCGCCCGGTCCCATCCACAAATTGCCAAGCGTTTGACTTCTTTTGAGGATTCCACCCGCTTCATCAACTATGTAATGCCCACCGAACTCTTTGTTTCCGAGGTTCCGATGTATATCCCTGAAGGAAAAGCGCCAACCCACGAAGCCCCCGGCAGCAAAGATCAAAGCCGGTATAAAATTATCTTCACAGAAGCACGTTTTGGTCCAGATGGACTGGCAAATGGTCCCGATATTATCCGACGGGCGATTAATAAAAAACCTATAGTTGAAGTTTGGATTGACCGAGAGACTCAAAAAGTCGAAAATATTCTGTCCACTACATCCGATAAATTCTATGAGGGAATGCCGGTACCCGTTTTTTAACAGACATTGCTCTCAACATACTATCCAAATTTGCTTAGTTTTGAGATGATTTTGTTTTTCTTTCATTAGCTTGAATTGCGGATTAAAACCACATTAAATGCAGCAACAACTCCTTTCCAATTCCCAAATCCTCGAACTAAAACCGTGGCTCGATCAGTGGGTCGAACGCATGGAAAAGCCGGCATACATTGACGATGACCCGGTGCTCTTTATGCATGCGTTTGATGATAAGCTGGACCAGGAGCTGGCGGGCTTTTTTGCCGCACTGATGGCATGGGGACGCCGGGATATCGTGATCGCAAAAGTTCGGGATTTCCTGGATCGCATGGATAATCGGCCGGCGGAATTTATCGGCAATTTCTCCAAGCGGGACCGCAAGCGTTTTGAGGGATTCAAACACCGCACCTTCAAGCCGGTAGACATGTACTGGCTTACGAGCATTCTCCACCATATCCTCCAGGATTACGGGGGATTTGAACCGTTCTGGGCCAGTTGCCAACAGGAGGCACAGCTAAATGACCGAAACCTGATGGCGGTTTTCCCGGAGCGCTTTTTTGGAGTGTGCCCCGATGCCGCCCAACGCACACGCAAGCATATCTCCAACGCTGCCAAAAACAGCTCCTGCAAACGCCTGTATCTTTACCTGCGGTGGACCATTCGCGAGCATAGCGTAGTAGATCCCGGCACCATGAATTTTATAGATCCTTCGGAGCTGATGGTGCCGCTCGATGTTCATGTAGCACGGCAGGCACGGGTGCTGGGCATCCTGGAGCGCACATACAACGACTGGAAGGCAACAAAAGAGCTGACCGAAAAGATGCGCCTACTCGATCCGGAAGATCCCGCCAAATACGATTATGCCCTGTTTGGAATTGGGGTCACGGAGTCGACACTACAGGATAGATTAGTTCTAAATCCCCAATTTCTTTGAGTTTGGCTCCGATGTGGTCCACCTCTAAGATGGGCTATATCTTGATTAAGTTGCAGCCCTGTGGGAAGGTGGACCGTAACTACAAGATAGCGGATATTTATTCTGTTTGATGAGTTATGATACCCAATCCGTATCAAACTGCCCCATATAAGAATTAACAGATAACCAATAACAAAATGTTACACTTTGGCCAGATATTCCTTATATTTCCGATTCATTCAAAGAAAGAAAAATTATTTAAGGTAGGTGAATTAACAAATGGTTGGAGTAAATGTAAAAGACAACGAAAGCATTGACCGCGCAATTAACCGGTTCAAGAAACTGGTTACCCGTTCCCGGATTTTAAATGAGTACAAAGAGAATCAGCAGTATACCAAACCTTCCGAGGAACGTCGTGAAGCGCTGAAAAGAAGCATTCGTGAACAGAAGCGACGTGAAAGAAACAACTACTAGGTTTCTGTTACTACCAACTTATTTAAGTCCTGTGGCTCTGCTACAGGGCTTTTTTTATGGCCTCATTAAAGTTATCGACCTGTTGAAACGAGAGGGCGCTCTCTTTTTTCAGTTTGTTTGCCTTGGGGATGATTGCTCCATCAAAACCCATCTTCTCGATCTCACCGAGCCGCTGTTCCAGCTTGGGAACCGCCCGTATTTCGGCACCCAGGCCCACTTCTCCCAAAAATACCAGGCTGTTTGATATCGGCTTATCCAGGAAGCTGGACACCAGCGCACATATGACGCCCAGATCACCGGCGGTGTCGCTCAGTTTGATTCCCCCGGCCACATTCAAGTAGACATCCTGCCCGGAAAACTGGTACCCGCCCCGTTTCTCCAGCACGGCCAGCAACAGTGACAGGCGACGATGATCAAATCCACTGGCAGTTCGTTGTGGGGTGCCGTAATTACTTGGGGTTACCAGTGCCTGCACCTCAATCAAAAGTGGTCTTGAGCCCTCGATGGTGCAGACCACCGCGTTGCCGCTCACATTGCGATCATAATCCGAAAGAAACAGCTGGGAGGGGTTCAGAATGTCGGTGAGGCCATGCTCGTTCATTTCAAAAACGCCGACTTCCTGGGCAGGACCAAACCGGTTTTTGAGACTTCGGAGCAACCGGTAAGTATAGTTTTGATCGCCTTCGAACTGCAGAACGGTATCCACCATGTGCTCCAGGACCCGTGGGCCCGCCAGGTCCCCCTGTTTGGTAACATGCCCGATCAGCAGGGTCGTAATCTCTTGTTTCTTGGCCAGCTGCTGGAACAGGGCGGCACACTCCTTCACCTGCTGGATACTCCCGGCCATACTGGTCAACTCGGTGCGGTAGACTGTCTGGATAGAGTCCACAATTAGCAGGTCCGGCTCCATCTTACGGGCCTCTTTCAGGATATGGCTGATATCGGTTTCGTTATAGATATACAGGTTCTCTGAATCTACACCCAGTCGACGGGCCCGCTGCTTGATCTGTCCCCCCGACTCTTCTCCCGCACAGTAGAGTATCTGCAGCTCCGGGTTAGACTTTGCAATCTGTAAGGCTAACGTACTTTTCCCAATACCGGGATCCCCGCCAATCAACACGAAGGACCCGGGCACAAATCCACCGCCCAGCACCCGATCCAATTCAGAGATATTACTAGCGAACCGGGCTTCTTCATTAAGGGTAATGTCATCGAGCGATTTAGGCGAGCCACCCTCTTCGAGTCCTTCTACCTTTCCTTTGTGAGATTTGTCAGCCTTCTTCTCCCGCTCAACGGTGAATTCCTTAAATGTGTGCCATTTTCCGCATGAGGGACAGTTCCCCAGCCATTTGGTAGAGGTGTGACCGCATTCCCCACAAACGTATTCAATCCTGTTTTTTGGCAAATTCTATCCTATTTCTTTATCTCTCCAACGATATCGGAATCACTGCCCGGTTCTACCTTGTTCTCCATCTTTTCCAGCACCGACTGGTTGATGTACCAGGTTGTCGCCATCATTCCCAGTCCAATACTGATATAATAACTGATGATCCGCCAGGCAAAGACTGCCAACCCGATAAAGGCTTTACGATCAATCAGCGGTCCCTGGAAAATAGCAAACAGCCCTTCCACGCCACCACTGCCGCCAGGCGTCGGCATAATCAAAAATGCGAGGTTCATCGCCAGGCTCCTGAGCACGGATAAAATTTCATTGGCTGGAAGCAGGCTCAAAATAACAATCGTGGGCAACGCAATGCGGCAGAACCACGACATGGTAGACAGAAAAAAGGCTTTCAGCAGGAAAGAAGCGGGCTTTTTACGCAGTTCATGGGAATATTCCTCAAGATGTTCCGCCTCCTCCTTCACCTTGTCTTTCCATTTGCGCAGGAATGGCATCCGGAACACGGCATTTACAACTTTTTTTAGAACCGCGGGATTTTTCAATACCCCATACGCAAGAAGGCTGGCATACGAGAGCAAACCGGCATAGAGCAGCAACATCGAGATGTCACCCACCATACCGATGTTTTCGGGCACGACCTCATAAAATAACCCGGATATGAGCAAAATGGGCACAGCCAGGGCGAACCAGAGCTGATCCAGCAGAACACCATAAAGGATGATCGCAGTAGATTGCCCGGCTTTTAATCCCTCCTTGGTCATGGCATAGGTGGCCATCGGGGCACCGCCAATTGTTGACGGAGTTACAGAAGAGGTAAAGTCCCAGCTCAAAATGACCCGGAATGATTGCATCCAGTTCAATTGTCCTTCGGCCAAAAAACGTATTTTGGCAGCTGAAAACCATACTCTCAACAATGATACAATCAGTGCAATGACCAACCCGGGCATCCGTTTGGGTTTGAGATGCTCCAGCACCCCCGGCGTATAGGTGAGATAGATCACCACCGCCATCCCAAGGACACTCAAGCCTATGGAAATAAAAAGATACCGCTTGGAAAAGAAACTTTGCGGGTCTTCCTGGATATGTTTGGGTTCTTCAGTCAAAAAGTTTTGTTGTTAAATCCCTGTAAGAACGGCACCAATGCAGGTAAAGTAGCAGGCTATCATCATTAAACCTAGCCATACCACACTGCAAGATGAAAGTAAATTGTATGCCATATAAATAAAAAAGCCTTATGAAGCATAACTCCATAAGGCTTAAAATGGTATAAGCAAATTAGGCTACGGTGATGTTATCGTCAAGATAAACATCCTGGATAAAGTTAAGGATTTTCACCCCTTCATCCATCGGCCGCTGGAACGCTTTCCGGCCACTAATCAGCCCCATACCACCGGCACGCTTATTAATAACAGCTGTACGTACCGCCTGGGCGAAATCATTTTCACCAGAACCGCCGCCTGAGTTAATCAGTCCTGCGCGGCCCATGTAGCAGTTGGCTACCTGGTAGCGGGTCAGATCGATGGGATGGTCGGTTGCCAGCTCAGTGTAAATTCTCTCGTCGAGCTTGCCATAAGAGGAATCCCCCATGTTCAGTGCCTTATATCCACCGTTGTTAACTGGCTGCTTCTGTTTTATAATATCAGCCTCGATGGTTACTCCAAGGTGGTTGGCCTGACCAGTGAGATCAGCAGAAGCGTGATAATCAGTTCCGTTTTTCTTGAATGCGGAGTTTCGCGTATAGCACCACAAGATCGTCGCCAATCCTAGTTCATGGGCATATTCAAAAGCTTTGGCTACTTCCTGGATCTGTCGGCTCGATTCTTCCGATCCGAAGTAGATAGTGGCACCAACAGCGACAGCTCCCATGTTGAACGCCTCATCAATGCTCCCGAACATAATTTGGTCATACGTATTTGGGAAGGTCATCAACTCGTTGTGGTTGATCTTGACAACAAATGGAATTTTATGAGCATACTTGCGAGCTACAGCACCAAGTACTCCATATGTAGAGGCAACTGCGTTACAACCGCCTTCAATAGCGAGTTTAACAATATTTTCGGGATCGAAATATGCCGGATTGGGAGCAAACGATGCGCCACCTGAGTGCTCAACACCCTGGTCTACCGGCAGTATCGAAAGATAACCGGTTCCGCCAAGTCGCCCATTGTCAAACAGCGTTTGGAGATTACGCAGAACACGTGGATTGCGATCGGAATCGATCCACACATCATCTACAAAATTGGGATTCGGCAGATGTAGATTTTCCTTGTAAATTGTTTCACACGAATGATTCAGCAGATCATCTGCTTCATCACCAAGCATTTCATCGATGCTTTTTGCGGCAAGTGCCATAGTAAAAACTCCTATTTTATTGGTATATAAGGTTATGAATTGCTAGAGGCCTAATATAAGTGATCTGTCTAGAAATGACTAAAAAAGATGAAGTATGAGATATTACCAAAGCTTTGAGGTATCCTTCTCAAACGTACAGAGATTTTAAAAATTAAAGTTTGAGAAGCTGTCAGCCTTCAGCTTTCAGTCTAATAGTAACATATATCATCATTGAATCTATTATATGGTAAGCCTATTATCCCAGATAATTAGGGTAAATTTTATCAGGAATACCAACACTGAAAGCTGATAGCTGATTACTGATCACTGACAGCTATTCTCAATGATGTTAAAGCTAAAAGTCCTTATATTTGGTCCTTCAAATTTGCAACAAGCAGCTTAGTTAACAATATGAAAATAGGTTCGATAGATCTTGGTGAAAAACCACTACTTCTGGCTCCCATGGAGGACGTTACCGATTCACCTTTCCGGGTGATGTGCCGTCGACGAGGGGCGAGTATTGTCTATACGGAATTTATCAGCTCTGAAGCGATTGTCCGCGACTCTAACGGAGCCATGCAAAAAATGGATTTCTGTGAGGAGGAACGGCCGTTTGGGGTTCAGATCTTCGGCAGTAGAGAAGTAGCGATGGAGGGTGCCGCGCAAACGGCTGAGGCTCAAAATCCTGATCTGATCGATATCAACTTTGGATGCCCGGTCTATAAAATTGCCAAGAAGGGGGCCGGTGCCGGCTGCCTGAAGGACCTTGCGCTGATGGAGCGTATGGCCGGTAGTGTTGTCGATGCTGTGGAAGATCGACCAGTGACGGTTAAAACCCGACTGGGCTGGGACAACCGCACCATACGAATCCAGGAAGTAGCTCTAATGCTTCAAAAACTGGGGGTTAAAGCTCTGACTGTCCATGCCCGGACCCGTAATCAGAAATATAAAGGAGACGCCCGCTGGGAGTGGCTGAAAAAACTTAAAAATACGCCCGGACTTGAAATCCCGATTATCGGAAATGGTGACGTGACTACTCCACAGGATGCAAAACGCATGTTTGATGAAACCGGTGTTGATGGAGTTATGATCGGTCGGGGTGCTATTGGCAGCCCATGGATTTTTGAACAGACGCGACATTACCTGGAGACCGGTGAGCTTATCCCCCCACCATCGGTGGACGACCGTATTCAATTAGCTGCTGAACAACTGCGTCGTTCCGTAGAGCATCATGGGGAGCGGTATGGCGTCATCATCATGAAAAAACACTATGGGCAATACCTGAAAGGTGTTCGAAACAGTCGAAAACTTCGTGGAGCTATCATGGAGGAAAAAGAGATGCAGCCTATCCTGGAACTGCTGCTAAACTTTAAGGAGCAGGAGATGTACGCAACGGCCTCCTAAATATTCCATTTATAAGAAAATGTCCAGTTAAGCAGGTCACCTTGAATCAAAACCAATCTGATCACGTATAGAGGCAGGTACAAATTTCAAATAATATTTCAGCCTATGTGGTCCCGATTATTTCGTGCTCTAACAGCACTTCTCAACGCATACAGTTTCTATTCGAATCCTGTCAGGTTCATTGTCAGTATATTGGGTCTGATACTGATACCATACCTGGCTTATATCTTCTTGGGAGGCGTTGTTTTCGCCCTGCTGTTGGTCCTTGGTGGGTACCTGATTTACAGGGGATTTAAGAACTCCCGTGCTACCGGATACTGAATTTCCTACAAGGTAAAATGAAGTCCAAGCGAAATTAATGCCGGACGATAGGTGAAAGAGACATCCTGTTCATCCTGAAATAAACCCGCCGTACCGACTTGCCCTTCAATCTTTACGTTTTTCCAGCCCAATCTTGCGAATAGTGCAGGTTCAAAGAACGTACCCGATTCCGACTCACTAAAAGTAGTGGAGGACGTTTCGAACTGAGTAAATGTAACATGTGCCAGGCGTAGTGCCAGCCCTGTTTCTATCCAACTCGTTTCCAGCCCGATGTTGGACTGCAGGAACAACTTGTTGTATTTGCCGGTAGCCTCAACCTGCTGGTTCGACCCCGCAAACACATAGTTGTCGACCGAGGTAGCTGATCCCAATCCACCACCACCGATCAGTTCCAGGCGCCCAATCCTGCCAATTGCCCTGAAGTATTCCACTCCCAGCTCTCCATAAGAATGCTTGTGATAATCCGGGGATCCCTCTTCTTCATTGGTCCCGAATGAGGCGGCACCCAAAATACCGATCTTATCCGAAACTGCTACGGCAGCCTGGCCATCCACCCCATTGGTACCGCTGTAAATGGCAGCACTTACCTCTCCTTTTTCATCCAGCTGGTGGGTATGCCGGGCACTGGGAATGTAAACCGGTGCGCAGGCTTGTATCACAAAAAAGGTAACAGTACTAAGAAACAGGGCTCGCATCTTCATAATCAATCGATTTTTTGGATTAATATGAATTGCTCCGAATAAACCTAGTCAAACCTTACAAATATTCCGAACCAACAAGCGGTTTCAGGACCTCGGGAACTTCAATATTCCCCTCTTCATCCTGGTAGGTTTCAATAATGGCAGATACTACGCGGGGCAGCGCCAGGCCAGAGCCGTTCAGGGTGTGCAGGGTTTGGGTATTCCCGGTTTTATCCCGGAACCGAAGTTGCATGCGCCGTGCCTGGTAGCCCACAAAGTTGGAGCAAGAACTTACTTCCAGCCAGCGCTGCTGCCCGGGACTCCATACCTCCAGATCATATTTCTTGGATTGCGTAAAGCCCATATCACCGGTACACATCAGCAGGGTGCGGTACGGCAGCTTGAGGTCTTCCAGCAGCGACTCTGCGTATTCCCGGAGGCTTTCCAGCTCTTCATAGGAATTATCGGGATGGACAATTTTGACGAGCTCCACCTTGTCGAATTGATGCAGGCGATTCAGGCCCCGAACGTCTTTCCCATATGAACCCGCTTCGCGCCGCCAGCATGGGGTATAAGCCACGTAATAGATCGGAAGCTTGTCCGCTGAAATAATCTCATCACGGTGAAAATTGGTGACCGGAACCTCCGCCGTCGGAATCAGGAAAAATTCATCGCGTGGAATCTCATACATCATATCTTCTTTGTCGGGAATTTGTCCCGTCCCGCGGGCGGAGTCCTCATTCACAAAAAACGGGGGCTGAATTTCGGTATATCCAGTTTTTGTGGCCTTATTAAGAAAATAGTTAATGAGGGCACGCTGAAGCCTGGCTATCGGTCCCAGGTAAAAAGGGAAACCGGCCCCCGTCACTTTGGCCCCGCGTTCGAAGTCGACCCATCCGGAGTCTTCAGCCAGCTCCCAATGAGGGCTTCGCCATTCTTCCTCAGCCGGTTCTCCCCATGTTTTAAAAATTTCGTTATCCTCCTCTGAAGCTCCAACGGGTACCGACTTGTGCGGGACATTTGGAATGTGCAGAATAAGTTCATCCCGCTTGCTTTTCAGCTTGTTTAAATCCTCTTCCAGATCCTTAATCTGCTCTTTCAGCTTACTGGTGTGTGCGATAATCTCCTGGGCTTCCTCTTTCTTGCCCTGTCCCATCAGCTTGCCGATTTCCTTGGCCTTGGTATTACTCTCACTGCGGAGATCGTCAACCTTTTTCACAAGGGATCGCCAACGTTCGTCCGCATCCAGAAGCTCATCCACCACCTGGGTATTTGATTCGCCCTTATTTTTCATTCCTTCTTTCACCACGTCAGGGTGTTCTCGAATAAACGTTACGTCCAGCATAAAACTAATTTAAACTTTTGATTTTTCTTCTCGTCAAAGATAAAAGAGTTTTATGAAGTATTGAACATATTTTTGAATTGTAAAAAATTGGTTTTCCATTAAATAAATTATAAATTCAAAAAATGTATGATATGCTTGCCTACCTAAATATTTTAAGCTAACTTGAAAACATTATAGATAAATAAGGGTTACATTTTATAGCATGGCACATAGTTTAGATGAGATTGACATTAAGATACTCAAACACCTCCAACAAGATGCCCGAGCACAGCGAAATAAACTAGCTGAGATAGTGCATCTCTCTGTTCCTTCCGTTTCTGAACGAATGAGAAAGCTGGAGGAAAGAGAACTGATACAGGGATATCACGCCGTATTGAATTCCCGCCGTTTTGAGTTTGATATTACTGCATTTGTTTTTGTGGAGGTTGACGGTTCGGACAATTATCCAAAATTTGTGGAAAAAGCTGTTGATGAACCCGAAATTCTTGAATGTTATTCCATTACCGGGGATGGCTCCCATATCCTGAAAATCCGAACCTGGAATACTGAGTCTTTTGAAAAGCTATTGTCCAAGATTCAGTCATGGAATGGAGTTCACAAAACCCGTTCTAACGTAGTACTTACCAATTTCAAGGAAACGCGTGAATTACCTATTGAGCTGACCGGTACTATCGACATTAAGTAATTTTTCATCCTTTGTATTTCTGCAATCACCTATGGGCAGAATCCCGGTTGTATATGCTCTTATTCTTTATTTGGTAACATTTTCTTTTTTTCCCAGCTTCAGTTTTGCTCAACGCTCTTTTGGTGTAATTTGGGATGTTCCAGAAAATCATGAAGAAGCAATTCGCCAGCTCGACCAATTCGAAAATCTCAAGATTAAGTATATCGAGGTGGATGAGCTGGTCACCGATGAGATATGGAGCGAAATCAGCCGACGCGATTTCAATGTGTTTGTTCAAATTCCGGTCACATTTCCCGTCATCCAAACTTTTGAGGAGGCCGACTCGTCACTGGTTCGGACTTTTCAGCAATTTTTAACACGATATGGCACAACCCAAGTAGAAGCTATCGGGGCTTTTGCCTATGGCCAGACCAACCATCCACGTTTTGCCGGGGCTGTCCAGCCCTTTACCGAGCAGATGGATTCTGCCCTTTCGGTACCTCTCTATTACAAGAAGTGGAATCGAGAACCTCAAGCAGTAGACTCATTATTCGAGTTCCACATTACCAGGATTGAAGTTACTCCAGCCTTCCAATCCGTGGACAACACCGGGTTTTCATCATCAGGCGCATTTCTCTACGCACCTTCCGGCGGCATGAAGAACCGGATGGCCCCATTAAAATGGTTTATTGAAAAGACCTCGGTGAATCACCAAGCCCCACTATTTTTTGAATCCGGCTGGCTGCTAAATTTCAAAAACGAACACCGGTCCACCGAACAGATTCTCACTGAGTATGCCACCTATCAGGATGCGGTCTTCCCCCTACCCAGGGAACCTCTGACGGACGGTAATTCCCACAGTATTATTGTACTTATCCTGTTTGCATTATGGGGCACAGTAGCCCTAACCTATAGCTTTATCCCCACATATCGCAGGTCCCTTTTCCGATTTTTCCTGAGCCACCAATTTTTTATTGAGGATGTAATGCAGCGCCACATTCGCTCCATTGTACCAGCCCTGGTGTTGCTTGGCCAACATGCGGTACTGGGTGGCATCTTCCTATATTGCATGGCCAACACCTATCTTTCCAGCATTGGGGTTGAGGTATTTTATTTCTATTTCCCAATACTTAATATCTTCGGTTCCGGCCACCTTTCATTCTTATTTCTCGGGCTCCTATTTACCCTATTGTTTCAAACAATCTCTCTGCTCTGGCTATATGTTGCCAACTGGGGAATCGGGTACCTGAGCCAAATTTCGATTCTTTATTCTTGGCCATTTCATCTGAACCTTGTTATTACTACGGTCATCGTCACTTTGCTGATGTCGGGTGGTAATGCCTATCTCATGGGAGCCTGTTTTATCCTGTTCGTAGCTGTACTGTTGCTCGATTTCCCGATCACCGCATTCGATACCGGCCAAAATATCAAGGGCAACCGTTGGTTGTACGCCTCCGGAACACTTGGACTTTATACTCTTATAGTGGCCGTCCTTGCAATACTGGTTGTTACTAATGATAGGCTATTAAATATCCTGGACCTGGCGATAGCGATCTCGTGATCACATAATCTGTTTTCTGAGGCGGGCAACGGGAATATTGAGCTGCTCCCGGTATTTACTCACTGTTCGACGGGCAACTTTATAGCCTTCTTTCTCCAGCTTCTTGGCTATAGCCTGATCGCTTAGTGGTTTCTTTTTATTCTCATTATCCACAATCTGCTGGAGCGAATTTTTTACTTCCCTGTTGGATACTTCTTCTCCACTTTCTGTTTCCAGGCCTTCGCTAAAGAAATATTTCAGTTCAAAAACTCCAAAATTGGTCTGTACATATTTTCCATTGACAACACGCGATATCGTAGAAATGTCGAGGTTGACCCGGTCAGCAATATCTTTCAGAATCATCGGTTTGAGCCCTTCTCCATGCTTGAAAAAATCTTCCTGCAGGGCAACGATCGTTTTCATGGTATTCATCAGGGTATTCTGCCGCTGCCGTATGGAATCGATAAACCACTGTGCAGAATCAATCTTATCCTTGATAAAATTTTTAGTCTCTCTTACGCTGTCGTTTGAATTCTTCTTTTTCTTTTTTTTGAGATCATCCCACATCTTCTTGTATCGGGGAGAGATTCGCAGGGCCGGAACATTTCGATCATTGAGCTTAATAATAAAATCGCCTTCCCCTGTTTCTTTCCCTTCTTCATCAGTTGCCGGCTGGTACCGGACTTCAAAATCGGGCTCAATATAATTTTGAGTGTCTTCCACCTCCGTTCCGCCTCCGCCCGGCTTGGGATCAAGTCCCTTAATGCAATCAAAAGCACTCTTAAGCTCTTCATCCCCGATATTCAATTTCTTTTTGAGCTTGCTAAAATGCTTTTTCTCAAATGCCTCCCAGTGATTCTTCAACATCTTCAATGCAATGTTTCGGCCACTGGTATCGGGATCAGCCATTTCCAGCTGCACTACCAGGCAGTCACGAAGATCGGTTGAGGCGATACCCGGCGGATCAAGACGCTGAATCTGCTTGCGTACTTTCTCGACCTCCTCAGCCGAAGTCAACACTCCTTCGTTAAAAGCGATATTATCGACCACGGCTTCCAGTTCCCGGCGGAAATACCCGTCATGGTCCAGCGAGCCCAGGATCTGATCAGCTACGAGCTTTTCGTTATCCGTCAAATCGAGCAGTCCCACCTGGTGTTCGAGTTCCTCAAGAAGCGATTCATGGTAAGGATTCGGCAGGTCGCGCCACTCCTGGTTCCCACCTGAACCCGAGTACCCTCCATAGTTTTCACCTTCATACTCGGTATTGTGCATAAACTCTTCCCAGTCGACCTCTTCATTTTGATCAACCGGGTCCACCTCATCATTATCCTTTTTTTTCTCTTCCCAATCTTCCGGGGAATCGAGTTGCTCTTCTTTTTGCAGTTCATCAGGTTCGGCTTCTTCCAAGACGGGATTGAGCTCCATCTCCTCCTTGATACGCTGTTCCAAAGCCACCATTGGCAGCTGCAGCAATTTTATATACTGAATCTGCTGCGGAGAAAGCCGCTGTTGTTGCGACTGCTTTTGACTTAACTGCTGGCTTTGGCCGGTTTTAATCATGCTTGAACCGTTTTATTGTTAGCTCGAATCTCATTACATGCTTCAACAAACTCATCATACCACTCTTCCCCATACCGGCGAATCAGCGGGTCCTTCAAAAATTCGGATAACCATATATCCTGCTCCTCGCCGTGGTCACACCCCGCACTGCAAAGGGCAGGGAAATACTCAAAATTTGCGTAATCAAAGTCAAGAATATTCTTCAACCGAATGGGGAAAAGATGACAACTCAACGGTTTTTCCCAATTGAATTCTCCTTCATAATAGGCTTCTTGAATAGCACATTTTGCAATCCCATCCTCACCGTATTTTACAAACACACATTCTCCTTCTTCAACGCAATTAAGCTCATATCCATTCTGATTATCACCTTTAATCAGCCCGGATTCTTCAACAGTCGCTACCGCATCTTCATGAAGCTGTTCTTTTAGCCGGCGGAAGGCTTTACGCAACACGGGGATCTCTTTCTTTGCCACGGGTGCTCCTGCATCGCCTACCACACAACAAGCACCCTTGCAACGGTTTATATCACACGCAAACCTGGCAGTAGCGATATCTTCTGACAAGATGGTGTTTTGCACTCTAAACATAGGTACCCAAAATACTCTTTCTATCTCCTAATTTAAAAGATGAATTATGTTCAATTTTTCTGTATCGTTTTGCCCTGTTACAGAGAGATTTAAGTTAATTACAGGATTTCTCGTGAGTAAGTTTTCCGAGTCATCCAAAATAAAAAACTATTTTGAATAACATGATTACCAAGGAAAAGAAAGAGCTACAAGAAATTACACTTATTGGCCTCGCACTTCCCTCAAAAACTACCAATGAAAATGGCCAATCCAGCATAGATTGTGGTAACCTGTGGCAAAAATTTGAGCAGGGAGAGTATGCCTCAAAAATTCACGGCAAAAAGAGTGCTGATATCTTTGCTGTCTATCACGATTACGAGGGAGATCATACCCGGCCATTCTCCTATTTTATTGGTTGTGAGGTCAACAATGACACGGAACCACCGGAAGGAATGGACAGCCTAACAATACCCAAAGGTATATATCGGAGGGTGATTGCCAAGGGCAAAATGCCGGACTGTATCGCCGAAACCTGGCGGGAGATATGGAAATCGGAACTGCCAAGAGCGTACCGACCCGACTTTGAGGTGTATAGCGAACGGAGCCAAGACTGGAGTGACGCCGAGGTTGACATCTATATCTCAGTCGGGGAATGAGCTTGTCGGATAATTCACCGTCTAATTAATCAGACAAGCTCAAAATTCTTACCGGCCAGTTGGCGCACACACTCCTGCATCTCCAGCTCTAGCAGCTTGGGAAGCAGTTCGTGGGTTGGCTGTTCAAGCTCTTCACCAATCTCATCTATATGGCGGGGTGCATCCTCCAGCAGCTCACAAATCGTTGTGGAAAGCTCATCGAGCTCCAGGGTTTCCCACTTCCGCTCACTGGGTTGGAGGTCAGATTCTACCTGGTCTTTGCGGTGCACGGCAATCTCATTCAGGATGTCATCTACCTTTTGTACCAGCTTCCCCTGCGCGGTTTTAATTAAGTGATTACAGCCGGCACCAGTCTTTGACCGTAGGGAATGAGGAATTACGAATACCTCCCTGTTCTGATCAAGAGCTGAAGTAGCTGTTATCATGCTACCTCCCTTAAGACCAGATTCTACGACGAGGGTGCCCAGTGACAGCCCACTGACAATGCGGTTTCGCACCGGGAAGTTACCCGAATCGGGTGGAGTGCCCGGCGGGAACTCGCTAATGACGGCCCCACCCTGATCTGCCATATCGAACGCCAGCCGAATATTTTTAGAGGGATAGATGCGGTCTATGCCCGAACCCAAAACCGCAATTGTGCGTCCCCCGGCCCGTAAAGTTCCGCGATGTGCAGCGGCATCAATACCATAAGCCAGGCCACTGACGATGGTGAGTCCCGCCTCAACCAGCTTCCCGGCAAAGCGTTCGGCCATCTCCTTGCCGTAGGCCGAGGCTCCACGTGTTCCCACTATGGCTACAGAATCGGTGGCCAGCACCTCCGCATTGCCACGTATCCAAAGCAGAATAGGTGGATCATAAATCTCCTTCAACCGGCGGGGATAAACATCATCCACGTACGTCAGCAGCTGATAGTTCGATTGTTCCGTCTTCTCTATAACCTTGTCTACCTCTTCCCAGTCATCGAACCCCATAATTTGCCGGGCCGTCACTTCACCAATACCGTATACTGAGGTAAGCTGTGCCTGGCTGAATCGAAAAATATCCTGTGGATCATCCACTTTTTTGAGTAGCGCCCGGATTCGCTGGGCACCCAGGTTAGGGACGAGGTGTAAGGCTATTAGCTCTCTAAGTTGTTGTTTCGTTGTCGTCAATGGTTCTTTTCAGTTGCTCCCAGATGAGTTCTTTCAGTTCTTCCATATGGTAGCCTGTTGCAGCCGAAATTTCAACCGTTGGTACGTCGAGATCTATATTTTCCTCAAGCTCGTAATTTTCTTTCAAATCCATCTTGGTTATTGCCAGGATTCGGGGCTTGTCCAACAGATCCGAGCGATAGGCTTTCAACTCTTCGAGCAACGCTTTGTATTCATACTCCACATCCTGCATGCAACTTACCATAAAAAGAAGTAGGTTATTCCTCTCGATATGTCGTAAAAACTGTATTCCAAGTCCTTTTCCGTCGTGCGCTTCCTCAATAATTCCGGGAATATCGGCCATCACAAAGGTACGGTAATCTGCCAGGGTTATGACCCCGAGATTCGGCTCCAGCGTCGTGAATGGATAGGAGTCGATCTTTGGCTTTGCACCTGACATTGCGGAAAGAAGCGTACTTTTGCCCGCATTCGGGAACCCAACAAGTCCAACATCGGCAAGCAGCTTCAGCTCGATTTCTATGGTTCGTTCTTCACCCGTCTTTCCATTTTCAGCCTTTTTGGGTGTTTGGTTTGTGGAGCTTCGGAAATGCCAGTTACCCCGACCTCCTTTTCCGCCTTGAGCCACAACCATTTTGTCCTCATGTTCTGTAATTTCGCCCAGACGCTCACGGGTATCCGCATCATAAATTACCGATCCCAAGGGTACTTCCAGGATTTCATCATCACCGTCTTTGCCGCGTTTTTTACTGGATTTCCCATTTTCACCATGGCCCGCTTTTACAAATTTCCGATACCGCAGGTCGAGGAGCGTATTTAGCTGTTCATTTCCTACTAAAATTATATCGCCCCCATCACCGCCGTCGCCGCCATCTGGGCCACCCCGGGGCACGTACTTCTCCCGTCGAAAATGAACGGAGCCATCGCCCCCACTCCCGGCTGTTAAATAGATCTTGGCGTAATCGGCAAAACGCATTGCTTCAGTTTTTAATTTTTGGTGCTGAATACTGGATTTAGATTTACACTCAGCATCTATATTAAAGTTCTTCCAATATAAAGTTTGTCATCATTCTGTACAGGTGGCGCCGTGTATTTCCCCCGTAGATACTGTGGTTTCGATTGGGATAGTACATCGTTTCGAACTGAACACCTTCTTCGATCAGTTGATTCACCAGTTCAACACTGTTTTGGAAGTGCACGTTGTCGTCACCCGTGCCGTGAACAAGCAGGTATTTACCAGTAATTTTTTTTACATCATAAATCGGGGATCCCTTGCGGTAGCCTTCGGGATTCATCTGCGGCGTCTGCATAAATCGCTCGGTATATATGGTATCATAAAAACGCCAGTGGGTAACAGGGGCAACTGCAATACCGGCTTTGTAGAGATCGTTGCCCTCCTCCATCAGCAGGGTAGATATGTAGCCGCCGTAGCTCCATCCCCAAATGCCGATGCGATCGGGATCTACATAATCGAAATTATCAATTACATATTTCACGGCATCGATCTGATCCGTCACCTCATATTGACCGAGCTTTTTATATATCTGCTTTTCAAAATCACGGCCTCGGGCGCCCGTACCCCGGTTATCGATACTGAGAACGATATATCCCTTGGTAGTCAAATAGCGATGCCACATCGGGCGGTGTCCGGTACCAAACTGCTTCTCTACCGTTTGACTGCCAGGCCCGCCATAAACATACACCAGCACTGGGTATTTTTTTGATGGGTCAAAATCGTGCGGCTTCAGCATATAGGCATTTAGTTCGGCCTGCGGAAGGGGAATTGTAAAAAACTCCTTCTCCGGCATGTTATATTCATCAAACTGTTTGTCAAGACTGGAGTTGTCCTGCAGAACCCGTACCTGCTCTCCATTTCCTTTGTGCAAAGTATATTTTGCTGGTGTGGCGGGACCTGAAGAAATTTCTATATAATATTTATAGTCACGACTCATATTTACTGACGTCCATCCCGGCCCGTCACTCATCTTGCGCTTATCTTCGCCATCAATGCCGATGCTGTAAAAATCACGCTCCAGCGGCGAGTCCTCAGTACTTATGTAATAGAGGCGTTGGTTGGCCTCATTATATCCCAGGAAATTGGTTACTTCCCAATCACCGCTCGTAATTTGCCGAATCTGCTCTCCTTCTAAACTGTAAAGGTAAATATGATTGTAGCCAGACTCCTCGCTGGCATAGATAAACTGCTCCCCATTTTCCAGGAACGTCAGATCATTGTTCACATCGATCCAGGTATCGCTGGTTTCGGTTTTTATGATCTTCGTCTTGCCGGTTTCGGTGTCGGCCAGCATCAGATCCTGCTTGTTTTGCAGCCTGTTCATCCGCCGGATTGCAAGTGTCTGGGAATCCTGGGTCCAGTTTGTTCTCGGGATATACTGGTCATTCTCGCTTCCGATATCCATCCACGTAGTTTTTCCACTTTCCAGATCATAGACCCCAATTTTCACGATTGAGTTCCGCTCCCCGGCCTTCGGATATTTAAACTGCGTAAACCCGGGATAGAGCTGGCCCCAGTCCATCATCGAAAACTCCTTGACATGGGACTCATCAAACCTATAAAAGGCAATTTTGGAACCATCGGGTGACCAATACCACGCTTTGGCAAAGCCAAATTCCTCTTCATACACCCAGTCGGTGGTCCCGTTTATGATTTTCCCCACTTTCCCGTCCGTGGTAACCTGGGTCTCCTGCCCACTGTTAAGATTGACCCAGTACAGGTTATTATCAATCACAAAAGCTGCTTTGTCTCCAGCTGGAGAAAGCTGAGCATACTGCTGCTTTTTATCAGAATCGGTAAGTTTCTGCACCTCTTCTGTTTCCAGGTCATACACAAAATAGTTTTCCTTGGTACTGCGCCGCCATATCTGCTCAATATCTGTCTTGACCAGCAGCTTGGTCTCATCTGCTGAAAACTGGTAATCCTGAATTATAATAGGCTGCTTGCGATCCTCTATCTTAAGCTCGGAACTTGTTACGATAACCTCATGGTCACCGGACGTTATATCATACTTGCGGAGCTCCAGGTCTCTTTCGGTTCGTACCAGCGTTGTGTAATACTGGCCATCATGCATCCAGTTTATATTACGAACCGATTCCGGCTCAAAAATACCATTAAAGATATGGTCAAACTCGAGTTGTTTGGTCTGCTGAGCAACGGTGGGAGAACTTATAAATGCCCAACAAAATAGTGCTGAGAGCAGTATAATTTTCTTCATAAACAACGACTTTTAGATGGAAACTATTTACCAGTTACAATCTCTTCCCCGGAATCCAAATGGCAAAAAGTATTGAGCTGGCGATGCAGCATTGATGCTGACATAGCATATTGTGCCGATATCCCTAACACAACGAATTACTTTTCAAATTTGTGTGTAACGATTTTCAATAGTTTGGTGAGCTTCGATTTCATCTGTGTTCGCTTGATGATAAAATCTAAAAATCCGTGTTCAAGCAGGTATTCCGAAGTTTGGAATCCCTCTGGCAAGTCCCGTCCAATCGTCTCGCGTATTACACGCGGGCCGGCAAATCCAATGAGTGCCCCGGGTTCCGCGATATTAAAATCACCCAGCATGGCAAAACTGGCCGTAACACCACCCGTGGTTGGATTGGTCATAATAGAAATATAAGGCACACCTTCTTCTTCCAATTGGGCAAGTTTCGCCGATGTTTTCGCCATCTGCATCAGGCTGAGCACACTCTCCATCATTCGTGCACCGCCCGATTGTGAGATAATGATCAAAGGTTGTTTGTTTTCACGTGCATGATCAATAGCCAGTGCAATACGTTCACCCACGACTGAACCCATACTGCCGCCAATAAAATCAAAATCCATGCAGGCAATGACTACATCCAGTTCATTCATTTTTCCAAGACCTACCCGGAGGGCATCGGTATGGCCCGTCTTTTCCTGGTATTCATCCAGCCGGTCGCTGTATTTTTTACGGTCCTCAAACTCCAGTGGGTCTGTTGGAAGAATATCCTGACCGATCTCCTCAAATTCTCCATCATCAAAGAGAAAGGAAAAATACTCCTCACTGCCAATGCGAAAGTGGTAATCGCTCATTGGATCAACCCAGTAGTTCTCCTCCAACTCACGCCTGTGGACCGTTTCTCCAGTGCTGGGCACTTTAACCCAAACCCCTTCAGGCATCTCTTTTCGCTGTTCAGTCTGGATGTTTTTGTCTTTTCGCTTAAACCAAGCCATAATAAAGCAATTTCATTTTTGATAAATGGAACCCAAAAATAATGATTCTGTTTCGAAGCTAAAATCTTTTATTTATTTATGTAAGCTTACAGCGTTTGGTGTTCTGTTCGCTTAAATTCAAAACATCTTCAGAATGACTGACAAAAAAAGTAAATCTGGTTTCTTGTGGTGCTTGCCGCTGGAACCTCCGAGATCCTAATGAACAACATCGCCGGGCCTCCTTCTTAGAACTCTTTTTTGACTTATGTTTTGTAGTTGCTATTGCACAAGCTGCTACCCAGCTACACCATGCCCTGGCTGAGGATCATATCGCTTCAGGGATCATCAGTTTTACAATGGTGTTTTTTTGCTATTTGGTGGGCCTGGATGAATTTTACATGGTTTGCATCGGCTTACGATAATGATGATGTCCCATATCGCATCGCTACCCTGGTACAGATTACCGGTGCATTGATCGTAGCCGCCGGCGTTCCGCGTGGATTCACAGATCAAAATTTCAATGTCATATTCATTGGTTACCTGGTGATGCGATCAGGATTAGTGAGCATGTGGATACGTGCAGCAATAAACGATCCGACCTGCAGGGCTACTAACCTGCGATATGCCATTGGAATCAGTGTATCGATGGTTGGATGGGGTGCCATGTTTATTAATAACTACTGGCCGATATGGGGATTCCTGCTCATGGCCATTGTGGAACTTTCTATTCCAGCGTGGGCTGAGTATAAAAAGAGACGCCTTGGCATCCCGGACATATTGCGGAGCGCTATGGACTGCTGACCATTATCGTACTGGGCGAATCCATGCTCTCGTCAACCCATGCCGTACAGTTGCGCTGGATCAGCAAGGAGCAAGTTTTGATGCTATGCTTCACGTAGTGGCCGGAGGTTTGCTCATCCTTTTCTCCGTGTGGTGGCTCTATTTTTCTAAATCAGCTGAAGATTTTCTTTCCTCCATTCGCGTTCCCATTTTATGGGGCTATGGTCACTATTTTATTTTCGCATCCATCGCAGCTGTGGGCGCGGGGCTGGCCGTAAATATCGATCACATCACGGATCATACCGCGCTGGGAGATGTTGGTGTCTCCGCTACTATCACCGTTCCTGTCGCCATTTTTTTGTGCATGTTGTGGTTTTGCAAGTCCGTTTTCAACAGAGTCGGCCGGCGTATGCCATTTTATTTGTTGTTGCTATCGGTGCCGTCCTTACAGCTACATTCAGCCCCTGGGCAATACTATTAACTGGATTTATCATGGCAGCTATGGTAACAATTGGTGTAGTAATCTCCCATAAAAAAAGTCAACTGGAAACGAAGACAGGCTAATCAGACTTGGTTTGAGGTGTAATATTTTGGATCAAAAGATTCAGGATCTACTTTCTTATAAAAGTCAGAGCCCTCTCCCCTGAAAACCCGTATTAGCGAAGAAGAAGTAATAAACTTCTGGCCGAAAATTACCGCTTTTTGTTTGATGCTTTCTGAGATGCGGTTTAACCCGGTGCCAATGATAGTATCTCCGCTGCGAACCATCGATTCAAATGCCTCGATAGGGATAACCTCAACGTTATCATTAGACGAAAGCCGATCATCGCTAAAGCTAAATTTTTGGTGATAAACATGGACGCGCCGAGCATCGATAATGCTGTGGATGTTATCGGCATCGGGATTTTCTTCCACAGCCTGCATTGCAAAAGAGGCCAGTGTATTTATTCCATACAGAGGCACTTCTGTTTGAAACAGTAACCCTTTGACGGCACTGGCACTGATCCGCAATCCCGTGTAAGAACCGGGGCCTTCACTGACTAATACAGCTTCAAGATCTTGAATAGCAAAATTCTGCTCTTGCATCAACTTCTCCACGAAAAGGAACAGCTGCTCGGAATGCGATCCGCGCTTTTCAGTTCGCTTTTCGAAGATATTGCCCTCCTCATCTTTAAAGGCAACCGAGCATACGTTTGTGGCAGTTTCCAGTGCTAGAAGCATTATCAGTTATCAGTTATCAGTTATCAGTTATCAGTTATCAGTTATCAGAGGCTGCTTATTTTATAGGTCTATGTCAAAGTTAAGTAGGATATTACGTATTTCGTATTGCGTATTGGATGAGTCTTTATTTACATGCAGGAACAAATACGCAGTACGGAATACGCAATACTACAATACAACTCCCTCATCAGCCAGCAATTTATAAATCCTCATTCCAATTTGATCATTCACTGAAATACTGTCCCATGACACACTGCTCACTGTCTTTTGATCCGCCAGCTCATATTACTGAGTTCTACCCAGCGTTCATACAAATCCAGCAGCTGGGGATAGAGCTCAGGCTCAAATTGCTTGCGCGAGATATCAATACGATAACCATACTCGACCGTTTGCCCCTGCGAGCGGTATGTTTCCGTAAGTTCAGCGCCTGAGAGTTGAATTCCCCGATTTTGTGTACCTTCCCCCAGGCTATATCCAGTTGGCAATCTGAGTTCATACGACAGATTCAGCTTTTCAGGGGCATCCAGCGTCACGGGCAGATCGCGCTCTTCATCCCCGAAAGGATTACTCATCAGGGAGCCGACAACCAACGGGCGATAATCAAAACCGTCTTGGTAGCTCGTTGCATATCCTTCAATTGCGAAACGGGCCCTCATTTCGAGAGTATCGCTGTGATGGTGCAACTTCTCAATTTCAACATTCTCTAAACTCACGTCGGTATAGCCGTCAAACATTGCATCGCGCATGATCTCATTTACAGTCGACCCGTTTGTCGCTTTTTCACGGATCAGCCGGGCGGGATACCCAAACTGCTTCGTAGATATCGTGCCCGACAAATCCCCTTCTCGACTGAGTTCCGCATCCATATCAATGCTGATTGAAAAGACACTATTTGCCGGCTTCAGCTCAATCCATTCATAACGTTCTTTTTGGAGTAGTAAACCCGTTTCATTGTACGATTCCACCGGCAACAAATTCGGATAGCTGTGCGCAAAGCTCGCGTCCATAAAATATCTCTGTCCGTTAATTTCCGAGTAGGTGAGTAACCCATTGAACTGGTAGTATGAGGGAAACGAGCGATTAATCTTTCCATATTGCCGGGTTGAGATCAGCAGCGGCCAGGCTTCGATGCCGGCTCCCTGCAACATCGCTATTAACGTTTGGTTGATGGCGGGCTGGTTGACTACAGTCCCACTTAAAACGCTGTCATCAGGCACTTCACTGAATGCCCCCTGCATGTCACTAAAATTGGCTTGACTGTTTAGATACCGGAAAATACTGTCTTGAGCCTGTTCCTGGGTCTCAAACTCAGCAGCGATCTGTTCTCCCAATTCCCGGGCTCGCGTATTCTTCTCGATCACTTCCCAGGGGTTTTGATTCCGTCGGATCTGGGCTACGACAATCTCCCAGCTGTTTTCCAAATGCTGCCGGGGTACTCCGAACTCCAACAGCTGAAACTTTAGCTTTCCCCTGTAGTCATCGATGGAAGAGATAAACGACTCCTGCTCCACTGCCGGAACATCCCGGGCAATCCAATGGTGCAAGATCAATGGCTCGGGGCGGGGATAAGCAAATACTTTGGGAACCGAGCTTGTATCAATGCGTTGCTCCACGTGTTGAACCTCGCCGTCAAAATCGACCGGGATCACATCATACCGGAGATATTTTGGATACCGGATCGTAGCTTTGGCAATTGCAGTGGGGGCCTGGTGGGTAAGATAGTAATCGGGCAACTCTTCGATATACCGCCGTTTTTTACGATAAGAATACTCGATCACCGAGCCATCCCTGACTTCCGGCATCGTAAACTCCTTGACGTTATATCGCGCATTCAGGTTGATGGTTCGAATTGCTTCTCCCTGTAATTCCACCTGGCTGCCATCCGATTGATAGGTATACCCCCGGATCTGCTCAATCGACTCTATTTCATCCTGGAAATAGTACGGAATAGCAATGATGGAGGCCTGTTTGGCTTGCGAATCAAAGACCTTGATACGGACGTGATAATCAAGAATCGCAACAATTGACTTTTCATCCTCCTCAAAAGAGATCTCCACGTCCTTATAGGCATAAAAATAGGGTGCAGAAGGATCCTGCCGATATGAATCGATCTGGAACAGGGAGTCGGGAATTTCTCCAAATGTAGCATCCGGCGGTTCTTTCTTCACATTGACCGTTTGCGCAATCCCGTTGACTGTCAGTAGCAATAACGCAAACAGCAATGTTGTTTGCAGCGGCCAACGCTGTAAGAAAAACGACTCTTTTTTTCTATCAATGGAGATCCGGTAAAAAGAGCCTGTTTCAATTAAATCCATAGGGGGTATCATCAAATTCCAGCGTATCGAAAATCATCTTTTAGAATAAGAAATAAGTAACGCGATACTTTAGGAACTATTCCGAAGAGTTTCGGGCTAGACTAAATTTCATTCAGCACAAACTGTCCCTTGTTGTAGATCGCCTCCGCACGGCCGGACATTTTGGTTTCCAGATAAGGAGAATTCGCCGATTTCGATTTTACATGCCGCTCCTCGAACGTCCACTCTTGGTCAGTATTAAAGATCGTTAGGTTGGCGACCGTACCTTCCGTAATCTCGGGGATCTCCAAATTCAGTATCTCACGCGGATTATAAACCAGCTTTTCCAACAGTTGCTCCAATTCCAGGACACCCGATTTCAGCAGCTGCCGCACGCTCACGCCCCATGCGGTCTCAAGCCCGATAATGCCGTTCGGAGCATAGATAAATTCGACCTCTTTCTCTTGGATGGCATGGGGGGCGTGGTCCGTACAGATCACATCGATGGTGCCGTCAGCCAGGCCCTCAATCATCGCTTCTACATCTTCTGCAGTGCGTAGCGGGGGATGCATCTTGCAGTTGGTATCAAAGTCACGATTCTCAATTTCCTCGTCGGTAAGATCAAAATGGTGCGGGCAAACCTCGGTAGTTACATTCACGCCGTCCGCTTTTGCGCGCCGTACCAGCTCAACGCCCTTGGCGGTACTGATATGGGCTACATGAATATGCCCCCCGGTAAATTCTGCCAGCAACAGGTCACGGGCAATCATCACTTCTTCGGCAATGCCCGGCGTTCCATCCAACCCAAGCCGAGTGGAGACCTTCCCCTCATGCATGTAACCGGGGCGCGACAGCTTCAGGTCCTCCTCGTGATTGATAATTGGTACACCAAGCATGGAGGAGTACTCCAGGGCCACACGCATCAGCTGTGCATTCGAAACCGGGTCACCGTCATCACTGAATGCCACGGCACCGCCATCCTGCATATCGCCCATTTCAGCAATCGACTCTCCCTCCCGGTCTTTGGAGACGCAGCCAATCGGGTGGACCTCAACAGGTAATTTTTCTCCCTTTTTCTTAATAAATTCAACCACATCCCGGGTGTGGATCGGGGGATTGGTATTCGGCATGCAGGCCACTTCGGTAAACCCGCCAAATGCCGCCGCCTTACAACCAGTTTCTATCGTCTCTTTGTGCTCAAACCCCGGCTCACGCAGGTGTACATGCATATCTACCCAACCCGGCGAAAGGTAAGCCCCTTCAAAATCCTGGACTTCTTTATCTTCACTACTACTCAACCCTTTGCCAATCTCGACAACACTCCCACTTCGGATGCGGATGTCCAGCTGTTCATTGCCATCGTGTTTGCGACTGATAGGGGTAACATTTTGCAGTAGTATATCGGGCGTAATACTCATGTAAACTTTCCTTTATTTTTGTTGGCAAATATACGTTTTTTGAGTTGAATTCAATAACGGGCAACAGTTTTGAACTCTGCACACAATCTCTGATAAATTTCACAAATTTCAACATTCATTAATTAATCGTTTAGCTCTCAGCGATCAGCCGCCAATCATCAATTTAGATCAACTACTCTGACAGCTGAAAACTGAGAACTGAATGCTCAGACCATGTCACAACCTGATCTTTTTACACCCTCGGTATTCTCGGTTTCAGAACTCACTGACGACATCAAAAGCCTGCTGGAAGGTAACTTCATAGATATCAAGGTGGAGGGAGAAATCAGTAATGCCAGCACCAGTGCCAACGGGCATACCTATTTTACGCTTAAGGATGAAGACGCACAGCTCTCATGTGTCATTTGGCGAAGTACATCTCGCCGCATTGGTGGCGACCCGGTGGTTGATGGACAGCAAATTATTGCCCGGGGAGATATACAGGTGTACCCGCCACATGGAAAATATCAGCTTATTGTGCAGTCCGTTGAGCAAGCGGGTGTTGGAGCGCTGCAGGAGGCATTTGAAAAGCTCAAAGCCAAACTCAAGGAAGAGGGACTGTTTGATGAAAAACACAAAAAGCCACTCCCGGAATTTCCTCGCAGAATTGGGGTAATCACTTCTGAAACGGGGGCTGCCTTTCATGACATCACAAACACGCTGGAGCGACGCTGGCCGGTAGCGGAAGTGCATCTGCATCACGCCAGCGTACAGGGCGTAAATGCCGCGCCGGAGCTGGTCAAGGCAATCAACTGGTTTTCGGAAGACCAGGATGTGGATGTGCTGATTGTTGGGCGGGGGGGTGGTTCACTGGAGGATCTTTGGCCTTTTAATGAAGAAGCGGTCGCCCGTGCTCTTTTCAACTGCAAAGTGCCAACCATCAGTGCTGTGGGACACGAGGTCGACTTCAGTATCTCCGATTTTGTGGCTGATGCCCGCGCCGCTACGCCTACCCAGGCTGCTATTGTTGCGACTCCGGATATCAACGAGTATCGCATGCTGGTGGATGACCTGGGCAGCAAGCTGGAAGAGTCGGTCTCTGGTCAGATTGACCAGCAAAAAGAGCAGGTTGAGCAGTTGGTGAGTTCCCATGCTCTGCTGGCCATTGAGGAGAAGGTCATAAATAACCACGAGAAAGTGAACAACTTGACGCAACGTCTTGACCACCGCAGCCAGATGCTCTTTATGAAAAAACGAGAGGAGCTCACCGATCTCACCTACCGGCTGGAGAGCAAGAATCCCAACCTACCGCTTGAGCGAGGTTTTGCCCGCGTCTGGCAGGAGGGCAAATGGATCAAGCAGGCTTCGAATTTTGATATAGAGCAAGGTGCTGAACTGGAGTGGGAAGATGGGAAGTTGGATGTTGGAAGCTAGAGCCTGGACGATGGGAACCAAGCTCTAGCAGATTCATATATGAAAAAACCAATTGCTGACAATAATTGGATTGGTCAAGAATGCAATACTTCTGTCAGCTCATTCTTCAGAATGCCAGCTCATCTGGGTGGGATAGCACCCCAGAATTTTGAGGGAACTCGCTTTGTCTTTTATTTTTTTTACTGCATCTCCCACCTTGGGGCTGTCGATATTCCCTTCGATATCCAGGTAAAACTGGTATTTCCACGGCTCGTTGGGTTTGGGGCGTGATTCGAGCTTCACCATGTTGATACCACGGTCGGCCAACACATTCAGGCAGCGAACGAGGTCGCCCTGCTGGTGACCAGTGACGAGCAACATAGAAGTTTTGCATGAGATCTGTGGATCGCAGTGAATAGGATCAGGCGCTACCACCACAAAACGAGTAAAATTTTCTTTCTGGTTGGCAATATCCCGCTCCAGGATGTTGAGGCCGTAGAGGTCTGCAGCATGTGCCCCGGCAATAGCCGCCTGCGAAAGATCACCATCTTCTACCACCTTTTTGGCCGCCATCGCAGTATCGATATACGATTCCACCTTCGTTCGGTGCAATTTCGCCAAAAAGTTACTGCATTGTGCTATCGCTTGTGGGTGCGACATGATCCGGCGAATGCGGTCAATCGGGATCTGCTCCAGCGCCAGCAGACAGTGAATAATCCGAATCACTTCCTCCCCTACAATATAAAGGTTATCTTCTCCAAGGATATCATAGGTTTCGTTGATAGAGCCTGCCGTTGTATTCTCAATTGGCAGAATAGCATAATCATGCTCCCCTTCCATCACCGAATCGGCCGCCTGCTTAAAGGTATCATACCCGTAACAATTGACTTCGGTATAGCGCTCCTCGAAATGACGAAAAGCAGCCTGGTGACTAAAGGCCCCTTCCGTGCCCTGGTAGGAAACAGAAACACTTTTCTGCTTATTTTTCACATTCTGATGATCTACCAGCGAATGGGTCTGAAAACGTACAGAGTGATCCAGAATATCACGATACAGCTGCTCGGCAAAATAGCGATCCAGTCCATACTCGCGGGCAAGCTTGGTAATACGCTTCAACAGCTCTTCTTCTCTTTCATGATCACGGATGGCCCCCTGCTCCTCAATTTTAAGAGAGGAAACCTGCTGAATCACCTGCTGACGCTCGGCCAGTGATTCAATGATATTCTTATCGATCCGGTCAAGTGCATCCCGGATTTGTTTTAGCTTTTCGTCCATTTCTTTATGTAAAGTGGGTACTGATTATCAAAATGAAGCGGAATATAAGAAGAGCAACGGAGAATTATGAACGGGATTGTTATCAGAGGCTGCTTATTTCTTCGGTACATGTCAAGGACTAACTGAAAGTATTGCGTATTACGTATTTCGTATTTGCTCCTGCCTTTTAACAACGACTCTACCAATACGCAATACTACAACCTCATCTACCAGCACTTCCTAAATCCTCATTCTAATTTGATCACTATTCACTGACACACTGATCCTTGATACACTGCCCTTACTCTATGCGGAATTTCAGTTCTTCGATTTTATCCAGGATTTCACCACGATCCATCTCCTGGTATCGTTCGGGGAGCAGTTCATTGGAGGTGCATTCTATGACAGCACTCAACGTCTGAAGTTCTATCTCCTCAGGATAGGTGGGCGGCAGAAAATCAGTGAGTGCCGCATCCAGAATTTCGGGTGTTACCTCCTCTTTTCCTTCTGCGGCGGCACGGAACTTGGCCCGCGTAAGGGCGGCTTCCATGTCGGCTCCCGAAAATGTTTTCAGACCGTCTTTGATAATTTTAGGCACACACTCTTCGGTAAGCTGGATCCGGGTCTTCCTTTTCATCACTTCGAAAAGCTCCACACGCTCCTCTTCTGTGTAGGGATGAAACAGTGCCAGGTGCTCCTCGGCCCGCCCCTGCCGTTTGAGGTCTACCGGCATCAGGTCGGGACGCGCCGTCATAAGAAACCAAATAATCTCTCCCCGGTGGCTGGTATCACTCATAAAGGAAGCGATCTGCGAAAATACGCGGCTTGATACACCACTATCTCCACTGGAGTCGCGGTCACCCAGGTAGGCATCGGCCTCATCAATCATCACAGCTACCGGTGCCATCGCCTCCAGCAGGTTCAAAATTTTCTCAAGATTGCCCTCCGTCACCCCCTGCCACTGGCTGCGGAAATTCTTCAACTTCACCATTGGGATTCCCACCTCACTGGCAAAGCAGGTCACCAAAAACGTTTTTCCCGTACCCACCGGACCACAGACCAAATACCCCATCGGCAGCACATCCTGGCGGCCCCGTTTAAGAGCTGTAACGGCCTGGCGCAGATGCTTTTTCACTTTGGTATGGCCGGCTACATCATCGAGGTCAAAGTCCGTTTCCACAAATTCGAGCAGTCCGTAAGCCTCTGCTTCGATCAGCTCTTTTTTGGTTTCTGTAAGTTTCTCATGGGTGATTTTCTCTTTGTTCTCCTTCGCATTGGAGAGGATACTCCGGATATTTATAAAATTGAGTCCGGCAGTCTGACGAGCCAACACATTTGCGGGAATAGCTGATACTGTTGTGTAATCATCGCCCTGGGTTTCCGACTCTATAAAGGAGTATCGCTGGCTTTCATCCGGAATTCCGATACGGATATTGGTGGTGTATGGATTCTGGATCAGTGTTCGGTTCAGGTCGGTCATGTTTTCAGTGATCAGAACCGTGGTAAAGTCGGAAGCCAGGAACAACGGGTCGTGCGCCCAGCGGGAGAGATAAACGAGCGAATTTCGATCTTCCGTACCCGACGATCCCGCCTCATTCATAGGCACAATCGTCTCGGCGTAATCGACGATCAGGGCCACGCTTTTTTTGTTATCCAAGCGAACTCGCAGGTATTGCTCCAGGATGGAAAATACGCGAACCGGGTCTTTCGGCAAATTTTTGGCGTATTCTGTTCCCACCAGCGAGTCGCGACCAACAATTGCCTGGTTAAAGTCTTTTTGAGTCTCTTTATCCCTAAAGTAGATACCTGACGAGCGATCATAAAAAATCACAAAATCACGAGCCCCGAAAAAGTCATCAGAAAGGAAGGTCTTTAGCCGGACAAATTCCGTATTGTCTTTTCGTTGCAGTGGCACCAAGTCGTGCACATTCCCATGCAGGATGAACTGGTTTATCGTACGCCCCAGGTATTTTTGCGCAAATTCACGCGCCCATTTTGGATAGTGATCGAACATGCGTTATCAGTTATCAGTTATCAGTTATCAGTTATCAGTTATCAGTTATCAGTTATCAGTTATCAGTTATCAGTTATCAGTTATCAGTTATCAGTTATCAGTTATCAGTTATCAGTTATCAGTTATCAGAGGTTGCTTTTTTCATAGGACTGTGTCAAGGACGAAACTACAAGTATTGCCTATATGGTCCAGCTTTTTAACAACGACTCAATCAATACGCAATACGAAGTACGCAATCTGGCTACAATACCTAAATCCTAACTCCCATTTGATCACTGTTCACTGACACACTGCCCACTATCACTGCTCATTTCCGAGAATCAGCTTTACGTTTTCTATGCGACTTGGTGAGGCTTTACTGATAATAAACCGGTTGCCGTCAATCAGTAGCTCTTCATTTACTTTGGGAATCCGCCCGAGAGAATTGATAATGTATCCTGCCACCGTTTCATAATTTGCCGACTCTTCGGGTAGAATAATTTCAGGATAGGCCTCCATAAGATCCTCAATTTCCACATTGCCACTCAATACATAGGTGTTGGGAGAAAGCTTCTTCATCACCTGGTCTTTCGTATCATACTCATCCTGGATATCGCCAACCACCTCTTCCAGCAGATCTTCAATCGTCACCATGCCGGCCGTTCCCCCGTATTCGTCAATAACGATGGCCACTGAGAGGTTTGATTTTCGAAATTCTGACAATAGATCTTTAGATCGCTGTGAGGGCGGAACGAGTTTTATCGGCCGCATGATCTCAGACAAGCTGGTGGGGTTATTGAACAGGTCATGAGCAAAAATTACCCCGACAATATCATCAATAGTTTCCTGGTAAACCGGGAGTTTAGAGAACCCTGAGGAGATAAAGACTTTCAATGTTTCTTCAATGCTCGTATTCTTTTCAATTGCAACCATATCAGTACGGGGAATCATCGATTCTTTAACCCGCTTGTTGGACAGCTCCAGCACATTGTGCAGAATCTCGGAATCCTCCTTATCGAGATCGGAGCCGCCGGTATCCCGCAATTCTTTGAAGATCAACTCCACATCCTGGCGCCGAAAGACCTGGCCCGTTCGGTCAATTTCAGGATTTATCAGCCTTATTATAAAATCAGATGCGATATCGGCTATAATGATCAGCGGTTTAAAGAGCCAGTGAAAAATCTGTTGGGGCACTGAAATAAGTCGCACGGTCCAGTCCGAATGGATGCGGAAGAGAGCTTTCGGCAGAATTTCCCCAAAAATCATAATGACAACAGAAGCAAGTATCGTCTGTATGGACAGCATCGTCATGGGTGAAGGAGTTTGCCCAAACCAATTTTGGTATAACACCGTTATAGGCGCAGCAAGGAAAAGCGTCATTAAGGTAGCATACACTACGTTTACAATGTTGTTACCCACTAATGTAGTCGTAAGAAAGGTCTCCGGATTGCGGATAAAATAATTGACTGAACGCCCGATCAGGGATTTTTTACGCGATTCTATCTCCAGCTTCAACCGGTTGGCCGAGATAAAAGCGATCTCAGAACCAGAAAAAAATCCACTAAGTAAAATGGTCAGAAGTATTAACGAAAGTTCAAACATTTGGGTAAAAGGGATATATGGGAATAAGAACTATCAATTTTTCAAGTAAATAATTATTAACTCATATTTTGCTTTTTAACATAGTCTATATAGCCATTCAAAGTTATCTTGGCTTTCTCAATTAAAGATAACCCCGTATCAAAAATAAAAATATGTTTGTCAATATAATCTAAATCAAAACAACTAATAAGGTGATCTTTTAATTCATATAACGATCCCCGTGCAATTCTAAAAAACTGGATTCCCTCCTGGAAATGAAAACGTCCGTAGCCTTCGGCAATATTGGCGGTTGCACTTATTGCGGCCAATCTAATTTGTACACAAAGCTAATATTTTTCCTCCCCAGGTATATTTGGCACAACTTGTTTATAGAAAAACAGCTTTACCTTCCTCGCTCTTTTCCAAGTATTCAACAAAGTAAAATCCTTATGCTTGTTTATAACCCCTGGTACTTTCACATACAACATCACTTCTTATCTCTTGAATAAATTTTGGCTTCATCCCCAAAACCTTTATTTCCCAATTACCCCTTATATTCCTTTAAAATTAGGCTTTCGCTTTTCTAAAAATGCAGATAGCCCTTCCTCCGCATCATCAGTACCGCAGAGATACCCGAACAGTTCCGACTCTATTTGGAATCCACTTTTGTGATCCGAATGATAGACCGCTCGCATTGCCTGTTTGACAGCCAGGGGACCATTCTTCAAAATGGCATCCATCATCTTCTCAACTTCTTCCCAGCCGTAGTCTTGTGATACGACCCTGTTTACCAGTCCAATCTGTTGTGCCTGCTCAGCAGAAAGTTGTTTGCCGGTCAAAATCAACTCCAGGGCCTTGGCCCTTCCCACAATGCGGGGTAGTCGCTGGGTGCCACCATATCCAGGTATGAGGCCCAAGCCCACTTCTGGCAAGCCAAACACTGCATTTTCTGTTGCTACACGCAGGTGGCAAGCCATAGCAAGTTCGGCTCCACCGCCAAGTGCATATCCATTAACGAGGGCTATGACCGGTTTCCGGGTGTCTTCAATTAATTGGAAAATCTGCTGCCCCTTTTGCGATGCCATCCGACCGCGATGCTCATTCAGCTCACGCAATTCTTTGATATCTGCTCCAGCGACAAAGGCTTTGTCCCCCGTCCCGGTCAGGATACATCCCCTCACGGTATCATCTATATTGATTTGCTTAAATACCTCGGCCAATTCGTTCAACACATTATCATTAAGGGCATTGAGTTTTTCCGGGCGGTTTATGGTAACCGTCGCCACCCCTGGCTGATTCGTCTCGTACAAAAGAGTATCGAAAGATGCGCTCATAATCCTTTGATATTTGCTATTCCTGTACCTTTTTTCCAGACCTGTTCATCGATTCAGTGTCTTCCTCGATCTCAGGTACATCAATATCAATTTCATCCTCCCCTTCAAGATCCATTTCGTCAAGATCAGAATATATAGGCAGGATATCACGGTCAAGATCATCAATAATCTGGGAGGTTTCTTCTACCTCTTCAAGCAGGTTATCCAGTTGGAAACCGATCTCTTCCGGGTTACTCATCGTCATCGACTGTTCGTAAATATACCGAATCGCATCCTCAATGGTTTCTAGGTGTGTTTCACAAATCAGGTATTTTTCCTTGGCGATTTCGAACTTTTTAAGCCGTTTTTTCAATATTCGAATGCGGCGGGCTTTAGTGCGCTTCAGCCGTTCGGATTTAAGTTCCTGAATTTTTTCTTCTTCATGCTCCACTTCCCGCTTCAACCCCTCTTCAACCGAGGTATGCATATACAGCTGGTAGCGTTTGTGCAGGTCTAGCAGGGTGAGATAGTTGGAGATCAACTCCTCAATCTTTTTTCGGATATTTTCCAGCAGTCCCTGAGAGCTGTAGGGGAGTTTGTCGAAATTTTCCTTGATCAATTTGGTCAGGTGTTTCAGCACCAAAAATCGCCGTTTACTCTTCTCATCCAGATCCTGGAAAACCGTTTTTTCTTCTGTGGCAGAACTCCGTTCGCGAAGCTTTTTCAGCTTCACATTCTTGCGGAACCGTGGAAGGCGCGGGACGATGCCCAGGTACATCAACTCCGTGCCAAAGGCCATGGTCAGGATAAGATTCGATATTAACCCCACATCAGCCAGGGCAAAAGCCGAGATGGTAGCAACAAGCAGCACTCCCATATTGAGAGGGTGCAAAAATGCTTCTCGTGTATAATTTATCGATTCATCTTTTTCCATAACCTAACCTTCACTTTGTGAGTCGGTATCATCTTCTGCACCAGGCTTTTGCGAGCCAATAGTTTTTTGCACATTCATAGAGTTTGCCTGTCGTTCAATTTCCTGGTACAATTTGCCCATCTCCAGCTTCACCTGTTTGAGGGTGTCTTTGGCCTTGGCTTTCTGCAGCTCTTCATCACGCTCCTGCTCGCTCATACCAAACTCAGTCTCCTCCTCCAGGCTATCCATAGCCACGTCCAGTCGCGCCTCCACATTGGCAATCTTGCTCTTCACCGAAAACAGGAAGTCATCAAAACTTTGCATCAATTCTAATGTATCCATATCCCGGAGGGCATCGGTAATGTTCTTTTTACGCCGGGCACGGTTATACTCCTCCTTGGCCTCCCGCATTTTGCGGTAATGCTCCTTGTATTCCTCCTTCAGGCGTTCCCGTTGTTCACGACTATCACTAGACATCGCTTCCCACAATTAACTTTATGATTTAGACCGCTCTTTCTTTCCCACCGTTTTCGACTGGTCAGACTCTTGTTCCTGCTCTTTGCCGTCAACCTCGATCTCAGGCTCAGAAGCTGTCGTCTCTTCTTCAATTTCAGGCTCTGCTTTGCCCATTTCCGACTTAAACTGCTTCACAAGCTCACTGGCCCGAAGCTTTTCTGCATTGGCTTCAATCTCCATCGTTTCAGTGTCAATGCTGTCGAGTGCAAGCTCCATGCGGGCTTCATTTTTAGCAGTTTCTTCGTTCAGCCGGTTCAGCATTTCATCGTGCGTCTGGTCGAGTCCACCCACCTCAAACTGCTCGAGGGCATCGGCGACACGCGACTGCCATTCGGCACGTTCGCTCGCACGCAACGCTTCTTTGGCTTCCTGGATTTTCCGATCCTTTTCACGAACAAAAGCTTTTTTGACTTTCAGCGCCTTTTCGTAGGCCTGTTCGGCGAACTCCAGCTGCTCCTTGGAATGCTGAAGGTTTTCCTTCGCCTTTTCCAGCTGCATAGCATATCCTTCAGCTATATCATCGCGGTCAGCATTAATTGCCGACTTTATTTTCGAGGTTAAATCCTTGATCTGCTTGTCATACTTTTTAACCTCTTTCTGCAGCATGATCATATTCGCTTTCACCGTAGAGATATTCTCATTCATCTGCGGTATCTGATCATTGAGATCACGAATATTTTGCTCAAGTATCAACTTGGGATCCTCTATTGAGCTCACAAATCCACCAAAAAGTGACTTTAATGCTCTGATAAAACGTTTAAACATGGTTTTATTTGGTTTAATTAACCTTTGCCCTGCCCTATTACTAAGTTAGGTGTTTACGTGTTAACGTGTTGACATGTTTATGTGTTGGCAATCTTAACTAAGATAAAAATACTTTAGCATCTTAACACTTCAACACATTAACAAACGTATCATTTATAACAGCCTGTATTTATAAACTTGGCATCAAAAACTGAATAATGCTGTTTCAAATTAACTATCAGTCATTACAAGTTATGTGATTTTAATGATATTGCAATAGTAATCAGGTTTTCAATTCGTGAACGCCCTTTTTATCTGCCCTGTACTGTATCAGCCCATTCATTTCAGGACGTTCTGCTTCTATCGACACAGCCTCATCCATTGTTTGTAAAACTGAATCGATCACAGCTTCTTTGTTCGTATAACCCCGGGCAATTGTTTCATTTTCTTTCACATATTCTCCTCTCTTCTTTGCCAGGACGATTCCAGCAGTCGGGTCCACAGCCTCCTCTTTCCTGCGTCGCCCGGCCCCGAGTTCCAGGGATCCCATGCCCATCTGGTACGCATCAATTTTCTGAATGTACCCATCCTTCGTAGCTTTGAATTCAAACTCAAACTCGGCCTCCCGGTATGTTTCCGGGTTGTGGATCAGGTTCGTATCCCCACCTTGCGCTTCCACCAGTTCGAGCCATTTCTCCAACGCCTGTCCATTTTGAACTGCTTCCAAGCTCTTTTCAACTCCTTCATTAATAGTGGATGCTTTCTCGCCTAACCAGATCATGGTTCCGGCCAGCGTGTGCGTTATCTCCATCACGTCAGCAGGACCGTCGCCTCTGAGCGCATGAATACTTTCTTTAACTTCCAGCCAGTTGCCCATTGCATATCCCAGTGGTTGATTCATATCGGTAAGATACGCGATCGTCTGCTTCTCAAAATCCTCTCCAATTGTTACTAACGTTTCGGCAAGCTCAATAGCGTCCCCTAAATCACGCATGAAGGCACCCGAGCCAAATTTCACATCCAGCACCAGGGCATCAATCCCTTCCGCCAGCTTTTTACTCATGATGCTGCTGGCAATCAGGGGAATCGATTCTACAGTAGCGGTCACGTCGCGCAGAGCATAAAGGCGCTTGTCAGCCGGGGCGATCTCCTCGGTTTGTCCCGCCATCACCACGCCCGTTTTCTTTAAAATATTGCGATATCGATCCAGGGGAATATCTACCATAAAACCGGTAATCGACTCCAGCTTGTCGAGCGTTCCGCCGGTATGTCCCAGTCCCCGACCAGAAATCATGGGAACGGACACGCCCCAGCTAGCCACGATAGGTGCCAGGATAAGAGAAAGTTTATCTCCTACTCCGCCCGTAGAATGCTTATCCACCTTTTTCCCGGGAATGTCACTCAGGTCAAGTACTTTCCCCGTATTGAGCATAGCATCGGTGAGTGTGGCGGCTTCCCGGTCGTCAAACCCGCGGATAAAACCCGCCATAATAAAGGCGCTCATCTGGTAATCCGGAATCTCATCCCGGGTATATTGCTCAATCATAAAACTGATTTCATCCGTTGACAAGCATTGGCCATCCCTCTTTTTTCGAATAATAGAAACAGGATTGAAATTATGTGACGACATTATTAGTCTTGATCTGGTTTTTGTGGACTTTAAATGAACTATATTGACAATAATTTTCAACTTTAAAATATCATCGTGCTGACGGTATTTGCAGATCAACATCTCTACAAAATCAGGGAGATTGCGCCAACCGGCATCAACCTGCACTTTTATGACCCTGAGGAGGGATTCCCCTCTCAACTTGACCAGGCCGACGCGCTCTTGGTCCGAACGGTTACGGATATCAACAAAAAAACGCTCCCCAATATCCCCAAGAACCTGAAGTTTGTAGGAACCGGTTCTGCAGGTATTGATCATATTGACACCGAATACCTGGCCAGTCACGGTATCGAAGCCACCAATTCGGCCGGATGTAATGCGCGCTCAGTAGCTGAATATGTCATAACTGCGCTATTGCTGTGGGGTGAACAAAAGAATATTACGCTGGAAAACGAAACGATCGGAATTATAGGTGTCGGTCATGTGGGGCAGGCCCTGCAAAAAATGCTCGATTCGCTGGGGTGGTCCTACCGGTTGTACGATCCGCCGCGCTCTGAGCGGAACCCTTCGTTTGAGTCGGCTGAGCTCAGGGAGGTATTGGACTGTTCTGTACTCACATTTCATACTCCACTGCATGAAGAGGGTAAACACTCTACATACCACTGGTTAAATCAAAAAAAAATATCGGGCCGCAGGTATAAAATGGTGATAAACACGGCCCGTGGGGGCGTCATTGATGGGCAAGCCCTGATGCAAGCCAAAGCTTCGGGGCGGGTAGAGGATATGATCATTGATGTGTGGGAAAACGAACCCGCTTTTGATGATAATGTGGCCCGTACTGCTTTTATTGCTACTCCCCACATCGCCGGCTATTCAATCCAGGCTAAGTTTCGAGCTACCAAAATGGTTGTTGATCAGATGGTCACTCATTTTGGGCTTGACCTCCCAATTGCATCACTCAATAAAAAAAAGGAACAGATCACCTTGCCTGATCAAGATTACGATTCGCTCTCCTTGCCTGATCTACTGACAACTATCCATCCGATAAAAAAATATGGTTGCGAACTAAACAAACTGATAGGGATAGAGAGCGAATCCAAAAAAACAAAATTCAGTAGATTGCGAACTTCCATGCCACTTAGGAATGAATATGCTTACCTGGGTTTACCTGCTGCTCTAATCCGCAGTTTTCCTTTTCTACATAAAATTGGTATCAATATCTAGTGCTTTACTACCCGTTAAATGACCATCCAAGATGACGTTATCTCTATGTCTCCCTTGACTTTGTCAAAAAAAATACACTAGGTTTGATCAAATTACTTAGGGCATTATATGTCTTAGGAAAAGGTCAGTTTATATTTTTTAAAAAAAGTGTCAGCTAGTACTTACTAATATTTAACTACCACTATTATTAGTTGTGAGTTAAATAACTCTTTCCGTAGTGCACTGGCATATCTATATCTATTCACTAATCTCAATTTAAAATCCCATTCTAATGTTACGAAAGCTACTAAGTAGCTCGTTGGGTTTAGTGCTATGCTTTATGTTGTTTGCCTCTGGTGCTATCGCTCAAACGGGTTCGATCAGTGGAACAATTACAGACAGCAATACTTCTGATGTATTACCCGGAGCCAATGTATTCATTCAAGACATTGAAAAAGGTACAGCAGCTTCTGGAGATGGTACATACATCATTGAGGATGTTCCATACGGTACCTATGAATTACAATTTAGTTTTGTGGGCTACCAAAGTCAGACAAAACAAGTTGTGGTCGATAGCGATGAAATTACGGTTAACGCTCAATTATCTCCTTCCGAAGCAGCCTTGGAAGAGGTCTTCGTTACAGCATACGGAATTGAGCAGAGCCAGAATGAACTTCCGTACTCAGCTCAAAAAGTGGACGGAGATATCGTTGCCCAAAATCGAAATGATAATTTCCTCACCTCATTAAGTGGCCGCGTTGCCGGTCTTAAGGTGAGCAAATCCAATGGTATGGGTGGCTCTACAAACATGGTTATGCGGGGTTATAAATCTATTTCCGGCAATAACCAGGTATTGTTTGTTGTAGATGGAGTTCCTTATGCTAACAGGGAATTCAATACTGAGGATGTTGAAGAGGGTGATGCCGGCTATGACTACGGTAATACCGCTGTAGATATCAATCCGGATAATATCGCCTCGATCAATGTGCTGAAAGGACCAGCTGCCGCAGCCCTTTATGGTTCTCGGGCATCTAATGGTGCAATCGTTATCGAGACCAAGAAAGCAGAAATAGGGCAGCAATCGGTAGATGTAACCTTCAATTCCAGCGTCACCGCAAGCCGTATCGACCAGAGCACATTTCCTGAATATCAAATGAAATACGGCCAGGGTTACGGTCCGTATTATTCCGGTGGAAGTGAACCATACTTTTATCAATTCGATGCAAATGGAGATGGTTCGGATGATCTCGTTGCACCATATACAGCAGATGCCTCCTTTGGACCGCGATTTGATGCTGATAAAATGGTCTACACCTGGGAGTCATTTGCCAACAGTGGACCTAACTCCGGGCAACCACAACCTTGGACTGCTCCTGAGAATACTCCTGTTGACTTCTTTGAAACCGGGATGACTACTCAAAATAGTATTTCTGTTGATGGAGGTTTCACAGGCGGATACTATGCTCTTGGCTATAATCAAAACAATACGTCCGGAATAATGCCCAACAGCGAGCTTGACAAACACAAGCTCAATTTTTCAGCAGGATATGATATAAGTGAAGATCTCCATGTTTCAGCTTCTGTAAATTATGCACGAACGGAAGGACTTGGAAGGCCTCAAACTGGTTATAGCACACTGCTAAGTCAATTCCGGCAATGGTGGGCAACCAGCGTTGACATTGAATCCCAACGTGATGCATACTTCCGCAACGGCGGTTCCAATACGCCATGGAATGTAACGAGCGACCTCTCAGGACCATTTTATTGGAGCAATATCTACTGGTCTCGTCATGAGAACTATTCTACGGATCAACGAGATCGTTACTTCGGATACACTGAAGCGCGTTATGATGTTAATGATTGGCTAAGTTTTACAGGTCGTGTGGCCATTGACAACTACAGTCAAATAATTGAAGAACGAACAAACAAACCAAGCGCTACCACCGATCTACCCGAATACACTCAGAGAAAACAAAATTTCACTGAGTTCAACTACGACTTGCTGGCCAACTATGACACTCAGCTTTCCGAGACAATCGGAGTTAGTGGTGTAGTCGGTATGAATATTCGCAGAAATCACACTCAAGCTATTACTGGAACCACAAATGGAGGCTTGGTTGTGCCAGACCAGTTTTCACTTGACAATTCCAGCAATGGCATCCTCTTCCCTGAAGAAACTGATGAACAGCTTGGGGTAAATGGATATTTTGCCAGCCTGAATCTTAACTATGATGATCTGGTGAATATTGAGTTAACAGGAAGACGGGATAAATCCTCAAGCTTACCAGAGGATGAAAACGTCTATTACTATCCTTCAGCTTCTGCAGGTTTCATTTTCAGTGAGATTGTCAGCGCTGACTGGCTAACGTTTGGTAAGATCCGAGCAAGTGTAGCCTCGGTTGGTAACACTGCTCCACCTGCCAGTTTGACTGATCGTTTCAACCGAAATCCTTCAAACTTTGGTAGAACTCCTCTTTATACCTTGCCAAATACAAAAAACAATCCTGACCTGAAGCCTGAACGGACTAAAAGTTGGGAAGTCGGTCTTCAAATGAGTCTTTTCCAAGACCGTTTTAGCTATGACATCAACTACTATGATCAAAATACTCTTGATCAGATTCTAGCGACTGAAGTGTCACGTGCTTCAGGTTACCAAACGAAGTTTGTAAATGCAGGAAACGTAGAAAACCGTGGTATTGAGCTTACGGTTACCGGTCGACCGGTCGTTACGCAAGATTTCGCATGGACTGTGACCGCCAACTGGAATAAAAACATCAATGAAGTTAAAGCACTTGCACCCGGTGTAGACAACTATCAGCTTGCTGCACCCCAGGGTGATGTAACGATTAGTGCGGCTCTTGGTGAACCCTACGGTGCCATTCGCGGCTCAGACTTCATATATCAAGACGGAGAGCCGGTTGTGAATTCAAGCGGATTCTACAAGTCCACCGCTTCATCCAATCACATCATTGGAAATATGAATCCCGATTGGACTGGCGGTATTTCCAACCGGATAAACTACAAAAACTGGTCGCTTAACTTCCTCGTTGATGTACGATGGGGCGGAGATATCTTCTCCCTCGACCAGTACTACGGCCAAGGCACTGGACTTTATCCCGTTACTGCAGCTATTAATGATAATGGAAATAATGTACGGGATCCCGTCTCAGAAGGTGGCGGCGTCGTTCTGGATGGTGTCAAAGAAGACGGTAGTCCTAATGACATTCATGCTCCAGCCAATACTTATGCGGGGGCATTCGGGTGGATCAATAACCCATCTGCAAACTTTGTTTACGACGGCAGTTATGTAAAACTCAGAGAAGTGGGGCTTACCTACTCAATTCCACAAGACCTTATTAACAGGATAGGCCTTTTACGTTCAGCCTCTGTCTCTGTTATCGGTCGTAACTTGTTGATCCTTCACAAGAACCTGCCGTATGCAGATCCTGAGCAGGGAATTGCTGTTGGAAACGTTCAGGGCTATCAAGGTGCTGCGCATCCGACCACCCGAGATGTTACACTTAATCTGAAATTGAGATTTTAGTAAGTAATGAACACTATGAGAAAACTAATATTACCTATACTTGTACTTGCACTGGTACTTGTTTCGTGCACGGACAATCTTACGGATCTGAATACAGATCCCAAGAATCCGACCGATGTACCAGGAGAAACACTGTTTTCCAATGCACAGGTCAGCTTGGGTACCTATCTCACTGAGCCTGATGTAAACCTGAATACGTTTAAACTAATGGCCCAATACTGGGCACAAACCACCTATGCAACCGAATCCAGGTATGAACTTACCACACGGTCCATACCTTCAAACCTGTGGAGTGAGCTGTACCGAGACGTACTTAAAGACCTGGACAAGTCAGCTGAAATCATAAGTAATGATGAAAGCCTGAGTGATGCGGAGAAGACTAACCGCTTGGCCTCAATCGAGGTTCTCAAAGTGTTAACTTATTCGGAGCTGGTTAACATCTTTGGTGATATCCCATACTCAGAGGCGCTCAACCCTGATAATACACAGCCTTCATATGAAGATGCTGCCTCAATCTATGAGGATCTGATGTCGAGATTGAATACCGCGATCTCTGATTTCGATGCGAGTGCCAGTAATTTCAGAGAAGCTGATATTTTCTATGGCGGAGACGTCGAGAAATGGCAGAAGTTTGCCAATTCGCTCAAGCTGCGTTTGGCTATTACATTGGCCGATGTAAACAACTCAATGGCGCAGACAGCCATAGAAGAAGCGGCACCCAACGCATTTGAATCAAATGATGACAATGCAGTGATACCGTTTCAAGCTTTTCCTCCACATGCCAATCCCATATGGGAGGCCCTGGTTAATAGTGGGCGCCATGACTATGTCCCCTCCAATACGATCATCGATCATATGAATGATCTGGATGATCCACGGCGGCCTAAATTCTTTACGCTGGCCCCCGATACCAACACATACTTTGGCGGAACGTACGGTACTACAAATACCTATAGTGCATTCTCACATTTCAGCGAAGATGTAGCCAACGATGACGACTATGAGGTCAAAACAGCTACCCTGCCGGGGACCATTTTGGAATATGCCGAGGTAGAATTTATCCTCGTTGAAGCTCGTGAACGGGGGTATAATGTAAGCGGATCAGCTCAACAGCATTACAACAATGCGATTGAAGCTGACATGAAAAGTTGGGGAGTAGATGAAGATGATATCTCTGATTATCTCTCCCAACAGAGTGTGAATTACCAAACTGCTTCCGGTACCTGGAAAGAAAAAATTGGAAAGCAAAAATGGCTTTCTCTCTTTCTCCAGGGACTTCAGGGATGGACAGAATGGAGACGGTTAGACGCTCCCACACTTAACGCTCCGCCTGAGATGACCCTGGAAGATATTCCGGAACGATTCACCTACCCTGTGGATGAACAAAACCTCAATACTAGCAATTATAATGCTGCCTCAGAAGCGATAGGTGGAGATGATCTTCAAAACAATCTCTTCTGGGACGTCAACTAACCAATAATTTAATCTACGTAGATAACCTCAGCCTCGGCTCATGTCATTGAGTCGGGGCTTTTTTATTTAAAAACTTCTCTCCTCTCATAAACTCAAACCAAAAAGATGGCGTGCATTTGAAGAGGTGACTTGATCAATTTCCTCAAAGGAACTGTTTAAAACCTCACCCAGCTTTTCCGCGGTGTACTTGACAAAAGCGGGTTCATTTCGTTTGCCCCGGTTGGGCTCCGGAGAAAGATAAGGTGCATCGGTTTCCAGGATCATCTTTTCAATTGGTAGTTGAGCCACCGTTTCATCTACGCCGGCATTTTTAAAGGTCAGAACGCCCCCAATACCAAGGTACAATCCTAAATCAAGAGCACGTTTGCCTTCCTCCACTGAACCATTAAAACAGTGCCATACGCCGGAAAGGGTTCCATCCTGCTCCTCTTCAATGATATCCAGCAGGTCGTCGGTACTCTCCCGGTTGTGTAGCACAATCGGCTTATCCAGGGCCTTGGCGACCTTGCAGTGCAGACGCAGACTTTCTTTCTGTTTTTCCTTGTATTCGCTGCTCCAGTAATAATCCAGTCCCGTTTCACCGACCGCAATGATATCGGGTTGGCTACAATACTCCAGTAGTTCCTCTTCGGTGGTCGAGGCGCCATCATTTATTTCGGTCGGATGGATGCCGGCCATCTTGTGAAACTCAATCTGCTGATGAGCCAGCCGGTCCATTTTGGGAAGGGAATCGAAATTGATGGCGGGCATCAATACCTGTTCTACACCCACCTCAGAAGCGCGATATAGCACTTCCGACAAATCATTCTCAAATTGTTCGAGGTAGATGTGGCAGTGCGTATCAATCATGCACACGCTTAGTATGATATTCTACCATCCGCTGCATCGGCTTTTGGATAAAGCCACCGGGTGTCATGCCGTGGGATCTCAAAATTTCTGAGATCATTTCTTTATATGCATGCCCGACCGAGCCGATAAACCGAACTTCATAATCCTTGGCGTTGGTATAGTTCATCAGGATACGGGTAATAAAACTCTCAAAACCCTCGCGAAGCATCTTCTGTATGAATGGATGATCGGAATGTTTTCCCAGGAAGGAGCCGTATGAAGCGATAAACCTACTTTTCTGTGCCCCGTCGTACACACCCTCCGTGATATGCTCAAGGGACATATTGTAATTTTCTTCAAGTGACTTTTTCAACTCGGGCGGCAGCTCAAACCGGAAATAACTATTGATAATCTTTTTGCCAAAATAACCGGCGCTCCCCTCATCACCCAGTATAAAAGCAAGTGACGGGATATGTTCCACAATCTTTTGCCCATCGTAGAGACAGGAATTTGAACCGGTTCCCAGGATACATGCAATACCGGGTTTGTCGAGAAAACACGCACGGGCTGCTCCCAACAGGTCGTGATAAACTTCAATCTTGGATTTACCAAAATATGTTTCCAATGCTTCCTTAACGACTTCTTTCTTCTCATCGGAGTCACAACCCGCACCGTAAAAAAACACCTCTTCTACATTTTCGACATCAATTTTTGGTAGTAAATCCTCTTTTATAACATCCCGGATCGAATCTATGGTATGGTAATAAGGATTCAATCCTTCTGTTGCAATTACATTACTTTCCCCGTCTTCCCAAACGCACCACTCAGTTTTAGTGGCGCCGCTATCTGCTATAATAATGCTCATTAATAGAAATTTCGTTTTTTGATTAATATACTGCCAAATCTAATGATTTTTGATCATTTCCCACAAAGTTCATCCATGGATTGGGCAAACTAATTTTGTCCCAGCTATTTGTTTCTAAAAAAAGATTAAGATTATAAAAATGGACATCACATACGGTAAATATCTAAAAATTGACGAACTCCTTGAGTTGCAACAACCACTCTCGGATCCCGAGGAGCATGATGAAATGCTGTTTATCGTCATTCACCAAGTGTATGAGCTCTGGTTTAAGCAGATATTGCATGAATTCGATAAACTGCGAGCTGAACTGAAAAAGGGCGAAACATGGACCTCTTCCAAAACAATGGACCGCATCTTGACCATCTTAAAAACCATGGTCGCCCAGATAGATGTTCTTGAAACCATGACCCCACTCGAATTTGAAAGCTTCCGAAGTTTCCTGCAAAGCGCCAGCGGATTTCAATCAGCACAATTTCGCGAAGTTGAAATTCTATGTGGGCTCCGTTCACCTCACATCCTGAAAGTGCATAAAGATGAGCCTGAAAATTATAAGAAACTACAAAACCGACTCGAAGAACTGACCTTGTGGGAATGCTTTTGCATCTACCTTAATGAGCGGGGATATGATGTGTCCAAACCGGAGCGAAACAATGAGCAAGGATTGCTTTACGATCCGAATGAACGGACCCAACAGGTGCTACTGGACGTGATGAACAATGACCCCGAAACCGCCCTGCTTTGTGAGCTGTTCGTAGACTTTGATGAAGGCATGCAGGAATGGCGATACCGACACGTGAAGATGGTGGAACGAACCATTGGAAATAAGAAAGGAACTGGTGGGTCCAGTGGTGTCGATTATCTAAGGGGTACACTCCACCAGCGCATATTCCCTGACCTATGGGAGATGAGGTCAAGGATCTAAATTCCAAATCACAATTTTCAAATAACAAATAAGCAATAATTTACGAGCGTGGCTGGTGTTTGTAATTTGCTGCTTGTTATTTGAGTATTTTTCCTATGAATAAAATTAATGAGTTAGCGCAACGCCTCCAACCACACTATAGCCATTTTAATGTGGGCAACCGGCTCCTCTTTACCGGCCATTCCCACCAGGCCTGGCCGGATGTAGCACTGGAGGGATTAAAGGAATCGTTCAACGTTTCAGCAAAGGAAGTGGATGACAAATGGGAATCTGCTTTCAAAAAAACTGAAATTCTGCGTAGCTATTTGCGCGATTATTACGATGATCCCAATGGAATGTACTGCCTTGCGGAAAACACCCATCACCTGTTAGTTGCTTGGCTTTCCAGCTTCGACCTTAAAAACAAGCCGAAAATTATAACAACGGATGGGGAGTTCCATTCTATGAGCCGTCAACTTCGTCGATTGCAGGAAGAGGGAATAAAACTGAATATTGTCAAAGCGGAATCAGATGATATCGCCGACCAAATTGATTCTTTTGCGGATGACCGGACTGCGGCCATTATGTTATCCCGGGTGTATTTCAAAAGTAGTCTCATCAACCAATATATTTCGGAGATTGCCGAAGTGGCACGCACCAACAACATTCCGCTGCTGATTGATGATTATCACGGCACCAACGTCGCCCCTCTTTCCCTGCGGGATCAAAACCTGGAGGATTGCTACCTGCTTACCGGGGGATATAAATACCTGCAGTGGGGCGAAGGTAACTGCTTTTTGCGTTTTCCTGCCAATTGCCAGCTTCGGCCTGCAATAACAGGCTGGTTTGCGTCTTTCAACACCCTCGATCAACCCACGGATCAAGAAAAAGTGTTATATGAGAGAGGCAACCAGCGTTTTGCCAGCGGCACCTACGATTCAGCCTCCCAATTTCGTGCGGCCCGGGTAGTGGAATTCTTCCGGGAGCAAGGACTGACGCCTACTGTTCTTCGCCAGCAGTATCAAGCCCAGATATCATTACTAAGGAGGCTATTTCTAGATCAAAACTTTGACAGAGATTTCATCAGGTTGGCACACGAGAAGCCGGTAGAACAGAATGGTGGCTTTCTTGCCCTGCGATCTCCCCATGCGCTGGAGCTACAAAAAGAATTAATGAACCGGGGTGTCTACACTGATGCCCGCGGTGATGTGCTCCGTATCGGTCCCGCTCCCTACATCACGGCCTCCCAGATTGAGCAGTGCATTCAACTGTTAACGAACTCCGTAAAATCACTTAAATAAAAAAATTTTGTAAGGATTTGCTCTGAAACCGATCTATTAGAGTGGAATCCTTCGTGAGACTCTGTGTATTCTCTGCGATTCTCAGTGTTATAGTTGAAGCACAAAGTTTCACTAAGGCAACACAAAGATACACTAAGACCCATAAATATGAGAGAGAATAAAATTTCAAATAAGGTAATCGGGGCAGCTATTGAAGTCCATAGACAGTTGGGGCCCGGGTTACTGGAATCGGCATATCAAAGATGCATGTTTTATAAACTTTTAAAAGCTGGGGTACCCGTAAAAAAGGAAGTCCCTATGCCCATTATCTATAAGGAAATTCACTTAGATCATGGCTATCGCATGGATTTATTAGTCGATGCAAAAGTAGTGGTGGAAATAAAAACGGTCGAATCTATTACAGATGTACATTCAGCTCAATTATTGAAGTGTCTTCGTCTCGGAAATTTCAAACTCGGTTTAATCATTAATTTTCATGTAAAACTGTTAAAGAATGGAATTAAAAGTTTAATAAATTGAAATTTGTGATTTGTTATTTTGCTCTTTGCTATTTCTCATTTGCTAAATTGCATTTTGCCATTTATTTAGAGCCCCGTGACAATGGGTTGTCAGCTTAATTTTTTATCTTCGAATGAAACTGAATAAAAAGCCAATATTCTAAACCTCCATTATGTCTAACAACAATAACGATCGCGAAAAAGCCCTCGAAATGGCCATCGGCCAAATTGAAAAGCAGCACGGCAAGGGCACCATCATGAGACTGGGCGACGAAGCCAACCGAAATGTCCCAGCTATCTCAACCGGTTCCATCATGGTTGATTACGCCTTGGGTGTAGGCGGCATTCCCCGGGGCCGTGTGACCGAGATTTACGGTCCGGAAGCCAGTGGTAAAACGACGCTGGCACTGCATGTCATTTCTGAAGCACAAAAAACTGGTGGGTACGCCGCCTTCGTCGATGCCGAGCACGCTTTTGACCCACGATATGCCAAAAACCTGGGCATCAACACCGATGAACTGCTGGTTTCTCAACCCGACAGCGGGGAGCAGGCGCTCGAAATTGCAGAAACCCTGATTCGCTCTGCCGCCCTTGACGTGGTGGTTATCGACTCGGTAGCCGCCCTTGTGCCACGCGCTGAACTGGAAGGCGAAATGGGCGACTCACACGTTGGCCTGCAGGCACGACTGATGTCACAGGCGATGCGGAAAATTACCGGTATCGTCAACAAAACCAGAACTGCGGTCATCTTTATCAACCAAATTCGCGAGAAGATCGGGGTCATGTTCGGCAACCCGGAAACAACCTCAGGTGGACGCGCACTTAAGTTTTACTCCTCGGTGCGTATCGATATCCGCCGTATTGGCTCCTTAAAACAGGGTGACGAGACAGTCGGAAACCGTACAAAAGTCAAGGTGGTCAAGAACAAGGTGGCACCGCCCTTCAAAGTCGTCGAGTTCAATATCATGTACGGTAAGGGAATTTCCAGGCTTGGTGAGATTCTTGATCTGGCTGTTGAGATGGATATTATTGAAAAACGGGGCAGCTGGTACCGCTATGACGGCGAACCGATTGGGCAAGGTACTGACAACGCCACTGACTTCCTCGAGAGCGAACCCGAGCTAACCAAGAAGATAGAAAAGAAAATCCGCCGGGAAATGCTGCCTGATGAAGAGGGTGAAGAGACGGAAGAGGAAGAAAAGGCAAAAGATAAAGATGAGGACTCCGATACCGACGAGGATTAATCCCCAAAATAACGTGCAAGATTGAGTAAGGATAATTCTGACAAGCTGCCGGCTCGCATTACTTCTGTTCAACCCCAGAAGAATAACAAGAACCGCTATTCAATCTTTATCAACGATGCATTTTTGATCGGAGTTTCGGAATCCACTTTACTGGAATACAAACTAGGAAAGGGCGTCGAAGTGACGCCTTTTCTGTTTAAAAAGCTCCAGAAAGCGGAGGGGCGGCACGCTGTCAAATCATACTGCATGCGGATGCTGGGGCGTCGCGACTACTCTCGCAAAGAACTTTTCGACAAGCTGATTAAAAAGGAACATCCAAGAGACGTCATAAACTCCGTTCTCGATGAGCTGGAACAAAAGGGCTATATCGACGATCGCTCTTTTGCTGAAAAGTTCGCTTCTGATAAAAGTCGGCTTAACAACTGGGGACCTGCTAAAATCAAAGCCAAACTCTATAAAAAGGGGATTTCAAAACATGATGCGGAACAAAGCATTGAACAGGCCTTTGCCGAGCTTAACCTCAAAGAGATCTTTCTGGATTTAGTAGCTAAGAAACGGCGACGCTTCCTGAGAGAAGAGGATGAACTGAAGCGAAAAAAGAAAGTCTTTGATTATTTAAGCAGAAAAGGTTATCGATCAGACAGTATTTTTAAATACCTGGATGAGCTGCTGGAGTCACTTGATACATGAACAACCTTACACTTGACAAAATAGTTAAATTCATACTGGGCACGGCGGCATTTATTGCTGTGGGAATGCTCCTGTATAACTACAGCAACCTGCTGACCTATGCTATCATTGCGATGATTGTTAGCTACATCCTCGATCCCATTGTAAACCGGATGCAGTTTGCCGGCATGAATCGAACGGTGGCCATTACCCTGACACTCAGCTCCGTCATCCTGCTGCTGGTCTGGATCTCGACTACCGTCATCCCGATCATAGCCAATCAGATGGTACAGCTGGCCAACCAGCTCAATATCGAAACCATCCGTAATATCCTAAACCAGGTGGAAGATCGATTCACAGAAAACCTAACATTTCTGCCCGAGGGCTTTCTTATTGACAATGTGACCCGCATCCTGGAAGAACTTTTTGATGTCGGGGAACTCCCTTCAGCCATCAGCAACATTATTGGAATTTTCACGAATCTCTTTTCGGCATTTCTCGTTATTCCCTTCGCCACGTTTTTCTTTTTGAAGGATGGCAGCAAAATCAGGCGTGACCTGCTTCAGTTTGTACCGAACAAGTATTTTGAGACAACCCTCAGCCTGATTGATAAAATTGAAACACGGCTGGGACTTTATTTTCGCAGCGTGGTTTTCCAGAGCTTTCTCGTCGCCACCTCATCCTACATCGCACTGTCGGTGGTGGAACTGAATAATGCTCTGTCGGTTGGCATATCAATCGGCATTGCCAACTCCATCCCCTACTTCGGTCCTATCATTGGCTATATTCTGTCTATCATCGTCTCGATTATTGAGGTAGGCGATTTCTCTTTGGTCTTACCATGTGTGCTCGCAATTTTTGTGGTCCAGGTATTGGACAACGCCGTATTCCAGCCCCTTATATTCTCACGCTCGGCCGACATGCACCCCGTAGCGATCCTCTTCATCATACTTATTGGGGCGGAAACCGCCGGAATCCTGGGCATGCTTATCGCCATTCCCATCGCCACCATTGTTAAGATTACGATCAACCAGTTTCGCTGGAGTTTCAACAACTATTATATCTTCCGGGCGGGTAGGCGGTAAGAGTAAAAACCCCATAAACAGATCTTTACTCGCGATTAAATCGGGTTAAAATTTCGATTATAGTTGGCATTTATTTTTCATTATCTTTGCGGTGCAATTAGATCAGCAATCTTACAGGGCATCCCAGATTGAAAAATATTGTTGTTTTTGCTTCAGGATCGGGAACGAATTTCCAGGCTATTATCGATGCAGTTGAGGCGGGCCAAATTGATGCACGCATTAGTGGACTCCTTGCCAGTAAACCCGGTATCGGGGCGCTGGAAAGAGCACGCAAGCACAACATTAATACCCAGGTGCTTAGACCTTCCGATTTTGACGATTCCTCAGCTTATGAGGCCACGCTACTCAACATGCTTGACGAGTGGCAACCCAACCTTATTGTATTGGCCGGCTACATGCTGAAAGTACCTAATTCGGTGCTCGATCGTTATGAAAACAAAATCATAAACATCCATCCCTCACTGCTTCCCAAATATGGCGGAAAAGGATTTTATGGGAGCAAAGTTCATGAGGCGGTCATTGCCAATGATGAAGAGGAATCGGGCTGTACGGTACATTATGTAACCGAAATATACGATGACGGTCCCATTATCGACCAAATTAAAGTACCCGTTCGAGATACCGATGATCCGGAAACCCTGGCTACTCGGGTTCTTGAGCAGGAACACAAGCTATTGCCCAGAGTAATTGCCAAGCTAGTTAATAACCAGTAACAATAAACCATTAACAAATAACCAAAACAGTGGCGGTAAAACCCTTAAGCAAATTACCTGAAGAAGCGTTAACTATTAACCGGGCCCTCCTCTCAGTCTCAGACAAAACAGGTTTGGTTCCATTAGCCCAAGCATTACACAAGGCCGGGGTGGAACTGGTATCTACAGGCGGGACTGCAGAAAAAATTCGATCTGCCGACATCCCCGTTACGGACATTTCTGAACTGACCGGCTTTCCTGAATCACTCGATGGACGGGTAAAAACACTTCATCCCTATGTGCATGCGGGACTGCTGGCGCGCACCAGTCACCAGCCCGATGTTGACGAACTGGAAAAATTAGATGCTGACCCAATTGAGTTGGTTGTTGTAAACCTGTACCCCTTTAAAGAAACAGTTTCCGACCCGGATTGTACGCCGGCCATCGCCACGGAAAACATCGACATTGGTGGTCCAACGATGATACGCGCTGCAGCCAAAAACTTTGCTCATGTTTCAGTGCTCACATCGCCGGACCAGTATGAAGAATTTATAGAACAGTTAAGTGAACGAGAATCGGTAAGCTTTGCATTTCGCAAGGAGCTGGCCCGCCAGGCGTTTAATCACACGGCTGACTACGACGCCCACATTTCGGAATATTTTAACAGCCTTTTTGAAGAGGAAAATCCGCCGCAACTGAACATTTCGCTGCCTAAATCGCAGGAACTTCGGTATGGAGAGAATCCCCACCAAAAAGCAGCCGTTTACGGCAATCAGCCCGAATTTATCGACTGCTTTCATGGCAAGAAGCTCAGCTACAACAACTACCTGGACCTGGATGGAGCCCTCAACCTGATCGCCGATTTTGAGGATTCTGATCCCACCTGTGGTATCTTCAAACATACCGTACCCTGCGGAGTCGCAACTGACGAAAACTTGACTCGGGCATGGGAAAAGGCATTCGCCACGGATACGAAGTCTCCATTTGGGGGAATTATCGTCGTTAACCGGGAGTTGGACTTGGAAACCGCTAAAAAAATTGACAAAATATTTACTGAAATTATTATCGCACCCTCCTTCTCTACAGACGCAGAAAGACTGCTTAAAGAGAAGAAGAATCGCCGCCTGGTACGTCTTAAAAAATCGATCCGCGGCAGCGAAGCAAGACAATTCCGTTCTATTTTCGGAGGGGCTCTCAGCCAAGAACCCGACTTTGTGACCGAGCGCATGGAGGATTACAAAGTAGTAACCGATCGAGACCCAACCGAAGAAGAAATTCGGGATCTTTTATTCTCCTGGAAAGTAGTAAAACATGTGAAGTCCAATGCTATTGTCTATGCCAGAGATGGTCAAACGATCGGAATTGGCACGGGGCAGACCAGCCGGGTGGAAGCATCTGAAATCGCCATTGCCAAGGCTAAAGAGGAAGGGTTGTCAACCGACAATTCAGTTATCGCATCGGATGCCTTTTTCCCTTTTCCCGATGGCGTGGAAGCCGCTGCAAAAGCGGGCTCAACGGCTGTTATCCAACCGGGGGGCAGCATCAGAGATGAAGAGGTAATTGAAATGGCAAACAAGCATAACCTGGCCATGGTATTTACAGGCAAACGCCATTTCAGGCACTGATCATTCTATTCTCATATTTTTTGAGTGCAGAATTTCGGTTTATATATTTATTTCTATTTATTCGCAAATAGCTATACAAAATTGTATTTTCGAACACGTATTTTTTGATATAACTGTAATTTGTTTTTTTGATCACACCTATGATTGAGTCCAAACAAAAGAAGAGCTTACGAACAAATAAAAATCAAAAGAAAAGCGGACTATTCGACTGGCTCTACACCGATATCGCCATTGATTTGGGGACGGCTAACACGCTCATCTATTCCCGTGGAGAAGGCATTGTGCTTAATGAACCCTCCATTGTAGCATTGAATATGCAAAATGAGCCTGTAGCCACAGGTCATGAAGCCCGGTTAATGCATGAAAAAACGCATAAAAATATCCGGACTGTCCGACCGCTCAGAGACGGCGTAATCGCTGATTTTGAGGTAGCCGAGCAGATGATTCGCGGGATGATCAAAAAAGTGAAGATGAAATGGTATTCCAGTACGCGGCAGATGGTCGTATGTGTGCCCAGCGGCATTACCGAGGTGGAGCGGCGCGCCGTTCGTGACAGCGCCGAACACGCCGGGGCCAAGGAGGTCTACCTGGTCGATGAACCGATGGCGGCTGCTATCGGGATCGGGCTTAATGTTCACGAGCCGGTTGGTAACATGATAGTGGATATTGGTGGAGGAACAACTGAAATTGCGGTCATCGCCCTCTCCGGTATCGTCTATGCCCAGTCCGTTCGCCTGGGTGGCGATGAACTGAATGAGGATATCATCAACTATTTCCGGCGCAACCACAATCTGCTGATTGGTGAGCGGACGGCCGAAAATATTAAATGTGAAATCGGTACAGCTGCACCACTGGACGAGGAGCTCGAGATGGTAACCAAGGGTCGTGACCTGGTCAACGGCGTGCCACGCACACGACATGTGACCTCTAAAGATGTTCGAGAAGCGATCCAGGAATCGGTCAACACCATTGTGGAGTCGATCACAAAGTCGCTTGAGCAAACGCCGCCCGAACTCTCCGCTGACATTCTGGACCGCGGTATTATGCTTACCGGTGGTGGTGCACTGCTCAAAAACCTTGATAAACTAATCATAGAGACCACAGATCTACCGGTGCACATCGCTGAAGATCCACTAACGGCCGTTGTACGTGGGACCGGCGCCATCCTGGAAGACCTGGATTATTACCGAACCGTTGTATCATAATGAACTGAAATGAATGCGATTTCGACTTCCCCGAATAACAGATGCTAAAGATCACCTGATCACTGCAGCCCTGCTGGTACTATCCCTAATTCTGATGGTAGGCCGGCATCAGGGGGGGATCGACAATCTGCGAAAAGTTTCGATTACGCTATTCAGCTATCTGGAGGAGCCCCTATCAAATATTCGCGTATATCGGCAGGCGCTGAAAACAAACACCTATCTTCGAAAACAAAATATCCTGTTGCTGGATGAACTCAGTCGGCTGCGTGCCGCCGGGCAGGAAAACGCTGAGCTACGTGAGCTCCTGCAACTGAAAAATGAGAGCGAGCTCCAGCTATATCCCGTCCATATTGTTGGCAAAGAGCTCAATAAAATTAATAACTCAATTACTGTCGATGCCGGAACAAGGCAAGGGATAGAGACAGGCATGCCGATGGTTTCCGCCGATGGGCTGGTTGGACGCGTCATCGTAACCGCCCAAAATTATTCCCAGGTAATGCCATTCTACAACACGCTGTTTCGTGCCAGCGCCAAGCTCCAGCAATCGGGGGCCTACGGCATTGTTTCCTGGAACGGGAAAAGTATTAATGAGCTGGTTCTGAACTTTGTTCCACAGACCGTGCCCGTAGACAGTGGGGAAGTTGTCGTAACCTCGGGATACAGTAACCAGTTTCCACCCGATATTCCGATCGGAAGTGTGATAAGAACAGAACCTGAAGAAGGAAGGGAGACTCAGAAGATTTTCCTGAAACCTTTTGTCGACCTCTACACAATAGCCGAGGGTTTTGTTGTAAAATTTACCCCAGACACCACTATTCAACAACTTAATCAAGAATATCAGCAACAGTTTGAATGAATATTGAACGGCTTAAAGATTTTGGCGTTGGTTTGGGCTTTGTGGGGCTGCAAATAGTGATGTTCCGGCATCTCAAAATTTGGGATATGCAGCCCGACCTCGTTCTAATCTATCTTGTATGGCTTATTACCGTCCGCGATCGGACTTCCTGCATTTTTATCGCAGCTGCACTGGGATTGGTTCAGGATGCGCTGCTGGACCTTTGGGGGCTGAATATGTTCGCCAAAACACTGATGACTTTTGCTGTCTATAATTTTATCCCAAAAAGTAAAGAGGTACGACTGCTTTTGGGTCAAATTTTTCTTACCGTATTTATTGTAGCTCTGTTTCACAACATAATATTTTTAGGTTTAAGCGTTAGTGTAGAAAGCTATTCCGCTGAATTACTTTTTTGGCGACAATGGGTAGGCAATGCAGTATATACCACCTTCGTTGCATGCTTTATACAACTCTTTAGAACAAAATGATAAGCAGCTGGGTGCTCACCGATGATGAGGCATCATAGAAAAAAAAGACGAAAAACCTCGATTCGCGTTTTAAAGATAGCGATGATCGGGCTTGGACTGCTCATTTTGGGGCGGCTGGTACAGCTGCAGGTAGTCAACTATGACCTCTATAGTCCGCTGAGTCGCGAAAATTCGCTGCGCCAAGAGGTGATCAACCCGGCCCGCGGGCTGATATATGATCGCAACGGGAATCTTATTGTCGATAATGAACCGATCTATTCCATTACGATTACCCCGGCAAGCTATGACCGCTCAAACACCCCGCTTCTGGCCAATCTTCTTGAGATGCCTCTTGAAGATGTTCAAAAGCGCATCGACGAAGCCCAGTCATATTCCTGGTATCGCTCTTCCAGGCTTTTTACAGAATTGAGCTTTCCCAAGTTTTCACTTATCCAGGAGAACATTTGGCAGCTGCCGGGCATCGGCCACCAGATTGAGAGCAAGCGCCACTACTCGGTTGACAGTATACGGGCCTCGCATGTGCTGGGTTATCTTCGGGAAGTTTCAGAGCAAAAATACCTGGAGTCGAATCGTTACCACATGGGCGATAAAGCCGGAAAGAGTGGACTGGAATTGGTATATGAAGACCAGCTTCGCGGATCACTCGGGCTGGAATATATCCGTATCAATGCTCTGGGGCAGTCGCTTGGTCCATTCAATGAAGAAAACACCCGGGAAGCTCCCCAAAAAGGGAATGACCTTTATACCACACTCGATACTGACTTACAGCTCCGGGCTGAAGACCTCATGAAAGGTCGACAGGGAGCGGTCGTTGCGCTCGACCCCAATGACGGATCCATACTCTCCATGGTGAGTGCACCGCAGTATGATATCCGGCGTCTCTCCGGGCGTATCGATTCGGTGTACTGGCAGTCAATTAATGCTGACACCACGAATCCACTGTATAACCGGGCTATCTCCAGCAGGCAACCGCCCGGCTCCACATTTAAGCCTCTAATGGCGCTTATCGGACTTGAAATGGGTATTATCACCCCGGAGACAGTCATCGATAATCCCGGCTATTATTACCGGGGACGACGCTATGGTGACCTGGCAGATCCCGGTAAATACGATGTCCAAAAAGCACTTGAGAAATCCAGCAACACCTTCTTTTTCTGGATGATGGACAAAATAGCATCCAGCGGTAGATTTAACCAGTGGCACAAGCTCGTCACGGAATTTGGCGTGGGGCGAACCAACGGGATCGATCTGCCATACGAAACTTCTGGTGTTATCCCCGACAGCAGTTACATGAACAGAGCATTTGGCGAAGGCCGATGGGGTATTGGTGACCTGATAAATCTTGGCGTAGGTCAAGGTGTGATTTCAGTCTCTCCCCTTCAGATGGCAGTTGTGGCTGCCGGTATTGCCAACAACGGGTACCGGGTACAGCCTCACCTGGTTAAACGCATCAGAACACCTGAAGGCAAAATCTTGGATACCAATACCGAACTGCACAAGATAAGCTGGGTTGAGCAAGCCCAAATTGATGTCGTAAAAGAGGGAATGCGCCGTGTTGTGACTGATGGCAGCGGCCGCTATTACGCCAACCTGGACAGTATCAAGGTAGCTGGTAAAACCGGGACAGCCCAAAATCCGCATGGGAAAGATCACGGTTGGTTCATCTCATTTGCTCCCCTTGAAAATCCCCAAATAGTAGTGGTTGTGCTGATGGAAAACTCCGGATATGGTTCGATCTCTGCGGCCCCTGTGGCTTCATTATTAATCGAACAGTATCTGAAAGGAAAGATTGAGCGCGATTACGTATATCGCTATGCAAAGGATTTTAAACCCAGGGGTGAAGAACAAAACGAAGAGGAGGAGACCGAAGAATGAACATAATGCGTGAAATAAACTGGTCGCTTATCCTCTTTTGGATTGGACTTACCATCATCGGTTTGATTGGCATTTACAGTGCTACACAGGGACCGGTCGCCCAGTTTTTGCCCGAATTTATTCAAAACAACTTTGTAAAACAGCTGGTCTGGATCGGCATCTCGATCTGTATCCTTATCGGCATTCAGTTTATTTCTCCCCGGTTATTCAAAAGCTTCTCCTACCTGTTCTATGTGGTCGGCATCCTGCTTATGATCATTACGCTTCTGTTTGGACAAGAGATCAACGGGGCAAAAAGCTGGCTACAGATCGGGCCGGTGAACCTCCAGGTAAGTGAGCTTATGAAAATTGCCACAATCCTGGCTGTAGCCAATTACCTGACCAGCCGACGAGACATTTCGGCCGAAAACCTGCGGTATGCCCTTATCGCTGTTATGCTCATACTTCTTCCAACCATCTTGGTTATCATGCAGAATGACATGGGAACGGCCGTGGTATTTATGGCCCTCATTCCCGTCATGCTCTTCTGGTCGGGACTACCATACGGCGTGTCCCTCTTTATTGTCTCCCCTGCCATCATCGGGTACCTGAGCATCATCCAGTGGTATTGGGGCTTAATTGCCGCCGTTTTGCTGACCCTCGCGATATTCATTATTCAGCGGCGAACATGGCTGACATTTGCTTCTTTTGTTTGCGGCATCCTCATGGTGATCGGTGTGCAGGTGGCACTATTCCAGGTTTTACAGCCACACCAGCGTGCCCGAATCGCCGCATTTACGAATCCCTCCTTTGATCCCCAGGGAGCCGGGTGGAACGTAATTCAAGCCAAAACTGCGATCGGGTCTGGAGGCATTTATGGAAAGGGATTTCTGCAAGGTACCCAAACTCAGCTTCGCTTTCTGCCTGAGCAGTGGACTGACTTTATTTTCTGTGTAATAGGAGAAGAGTTTGGCCTTATAGGTGGGGGAATCGTGATATTTCTATTCCTTGGGATGGTGTTACGCATGCTAAACGCCGCCGATAGCCATAAGCACCCCTTTGCTCAACTTGTCATTGTGGGCGTCACGACCATCCTCTTTATCCACTTTTTTATCAATGTAGGAAGTGCTACCGGTCTCCTGCCCGTTATCGGCTTGCCTTTGCCTTTTGTGAGTTACGGCGGATCCGCGTTCCTGACCAACACCCTAATGTTGGCAATCTGTGTTAACCTCGATATCTATAAACACCAGTTCAGTATTTACCGCTAATTGAAGCTTGTTCTATATTAAACCTGTCATTAGTACATCCAATAAGTACTCAGGTTTGATAAGACACAAAATGTGATACTGTGTGACGTGGTTATTGAGGAGTTATTGGATTGACATTATTTGCCCCTAACGATGAGCACGTTTCAACGTTGGACTGAAGGATACAGGAATAGATGGGGGGGGCAAAGGTGGACAAAAATTGGAACCGGGATTTGCAGGATTAGGGAATGAACAGGATTGTTACGTTACTGTAGAAGTAATCCCGTAGATCCTTTAATCCAGCCTATCCTGATTCAAATGGCAAAATGTGAAAGAGGATGTCTTTCTACGCCTTAGTGAAAGAAATATTTCTTGACAAGGACAAGAAATAATGAGTGCACCTAGATTTTCAAACCCATACCAACGATAGAGCAGCCAACCAATCTTGACCGGCAAGCCCTGCATGTTCCCTATAAGGCTTTGTATATCGTTGCCTAGTGCTCGCGAAGCCTTTGCGTACCCTACGCATAGTCTCTGCCTACCCTACGCGAAGCCTTTGCGTAGGGTAGAGGTAGTCTATACGGAACGCTGCGTAGCTTATTTGCCCGCTTGGTTATGGACTGATATTCGGCTGTATATCACGAAATACCTGGTCGTCTCCCAAAACGTTCTTTATCTCCCTAAGGCGAAATCCGGACTGTCGCCAGTCGGTATACTCACTGGTTGAGATTTTGAACAAGCCCAAAAAGGGATCCACATTTATCGCCAGATCCAGCTCAGGATTACCCGTTGCCAGGAGATTTAAAAATGCCTGTGCGTTATTCAGTTTCCTGAATGAACCGAACTGGAATCGGTACGTCATCTCGGTGACTGCGGTATCCGCCAACGCAATAGTCTCAATGCCAAATGGCGTCCCCTCCAGCCGCTGGCTGGCCAGGTTATAAAATGCCACTGCCTCTTCTCTTTCCCCAAAACTTCTACTACCTATCTGGATGAGGCTGCGGGAATAATCATAATACAACGACAGGGACTCCTTCAGCCTTGGTTCATCGCGCTCTATTAGTGATATCGCCTGTGACAGTGAGTCTGAATAGTTCAGGACTACATAATATTGCAGGGTATCCTGTGCCGTCAGCGGTTCGGGTACTGGGGGCAACTCAGGATGCAGGTTGAAATTGGCATTGGTAAACACCCTGTTTTCCAGGTTTGAGGTCAAGTCAACGGTCATTGTGTCCGGTTTAACCTGCTCCATTCCATCGGTTTCCGGGAGCCAAAGTTGATACCTCCCGGGAGAAAGATCTTCAATGATAAAATCACCGGTGAAATAGCTTCTTACCGCACCTTCTTCCCGTTCTCCTATTTTTTTATACCTGATAGTGTGATCATAAAGAGAAGTATAAGCCGTGGTACCAGGATAGCTCAGCGTACCAATAATTTTGTAATCCTCTCTTCGATTGTTGGCTGGCACATTCCCGTATCTGCTCAAATCTTTATTCGGTAGGTTCATTGAAGTACCAGCATAAAAAGTTGGTGCGCGACGAACCGGGGAAGGCAATTTTTTAGGGAAGTCGAAATGCAGGGTAAAGCCGATATTGTTCGACCGGTAGATCTCGCTGTTGGATAAACTGGCCTGCAGCTGAAGGTTCAGATTCCGTGTTATCGGGGTTGATACTGTCGTGTTTGCTGAATAAAACAGGCCGGTATCATTGTCCCTGTTTGCCTGCAGTTGAAGCTGTATATCTATATTTGAGGTCGGCTCTTGGTACGCCAGGTTCAGTCCGCCCCCACGGGTTATTAAATTATCGGGCGTAAAGTACGGCACCCCTGAGTTGCGACTCTCGGTGGCACTGCCATAGAAACCGGTAGCCACCGGCGTGGCAGAAAAGTTACCCAGCGTCTGGGGCCACAGGAAGAGCGTCAATCCTCCTTCATAGGCAAATACATTATCCGTAAAATAACGACCCCTGCCACTAACCGCGGTTCTCAACAATCCGTCCAGCCACGTGTCTTCTCGATAAAGCGTGGCTTCCAGCTCCTTGATATTTTGCTCGATGCCGGTATTGGTTAGCACTGACTGGTACTGCAGCTCCAGGCTGTTGAAACTGAGGCTGTCGTAATAGGATATCCCGGCAGAGATGTAGGGAAACGTATCACTGGTTCGATATTGGGCGCCCGCCCCGGCATGGGCCTGTAGCTGTTGACTGGGAAATGTATGAGTAAAACTGTAATCGGCTTGGTAAAGCTGACCGGACAAATCCTGTTCATTAACAGTAGATCCCACAAAAATATCTGACAGGTTTATTCGATGCAGATTTCCAGTAGTATTGCCCCACTCCGCTCCCAGGCCTATCCGTGTTACCTGGTTGTTGAAGTTGTCATCCTGGTGGGAAGCCTGTGCCACTACCGAAAAACTCTCACGGGTCTGGTAGCGTCGGTTTAGATCCCTGCGCAGTGAGTCCGTGAACATCGCGGGATATTCCCGGTACATCTCCATCTGCTGATCATACGTCAGATAGCCCATCTCCGCCTCTAGGTCGTACTCCACTGAGTCTTTCCGGTTATCAAATAACAATGGATATAAGATATCGTACGCCTCCGGGGTATAGCCCTCGTAAAACAGGGCCCCGCCAATAAACGTGCGGAGTGAGTCGACTTCTGGATACTTCCTCAAGATCTGGAGTGACTGGCTGTGAAACCGATCGAGCTCGCCACGGTCAAGCATCCACTGCAACCTTGTTGTGGGGTCAAAATGAAACGCACGGCTTGCCCACTGTTCGGCGGTTACAGTATCCTGGCGTGTATCGGCGTAGATGAAGGCAAGATCATCGGCAAATGGGCGCAACTGCGCATGTGCATATGGCGGCAGCTCATCTACTATTTTCAAGGTTGTTTCAGTACTGTCATACCAGAAAGAACGCTGCAGCTTATAAGCATACAGAGTGTCGGACTGAGGGTTTTGGGCTATCAGGCGGTCCAGGGCTCCTTTGGTAATGCTGTTCCAGCTAGTGTCCGCAGTAAAACTGGTTACTACATTCCGGATTATTTGCGTGCTGTCTGGATACGTATGGTATTCACGTCGCAGCCACTTCAACTCGGTCTGGATATCCGGCCACCCAAACTCTTCAACGACTTTATTATTCAGATCGAGTGTGGCAGGAGTGGGATTGATTCTCCACCGGTTTTCCAGCAGCCTCCAGGCATCCATAGCCCTGTTCTGCCAGCCGTAGAATGTAAGCAGGCGCTCCACCGACATCGGGTCCATATTCTGACTGACCAAGACTTCATCCTCCAGCAGATCGATCGCTTTATCGGTGTTGTTAGTCCCGAGACTAACCCGAATAACCTGATCCCTGAGCTCAACTGATTTGGGATTACGGGCAAAGGCTTGCTCCAGGCTATCCAGGGCTTCCGGGGTATATTCGATTCCGGGATTGGCGGTAAGAGACTGAACCGCCTGGAAGTTTTGAATTTCCTGAGTAAGCTGATCAACGGTTAGCCGATTTTCAACACCTCGCTCGCCAGGGTCCATTTGGGGAAAGGATAGCACCAGGGCCGAGGCAGCAAATTGATATAGATATCCATTCCATAACGTAGTGCGAGTAAATTCCGCTCCTATCTCCTCCAGCTTTTGTTCTGTCTGATCAACGTAGTACTCTGGCACATACATGAACCAGTACCTGGACGTTGCAGAATTCGCAACCCGGCCCTTTTCATCTATCTGGCGGGTCACAAACTGCTGTTCAGTAATGGAACGCTGGTAGCTTCGGTTACGGTAGGCCTGAACTTTGGGCACAGCTGTGCGCGCCGCCTCAAATCTCAGCATCGGGTATGATGCCTTGGTCTCAACAACCCTGTTTTTGAAGAGGTCGTAGAACCCATGCTCGCCTCCACCAAGCCCATCTCTCCAGCCCAGTCGGTTTGGATTTCGTGTACCAAACTCTTCATACATATCGTTACCGTTCCCGATGTCAAACACATCATCAGGATGAACAAAATGGTTCCATATTCCGGTGATAAGCAAGTGTGAGTGCTGCAGGAACCGAGAATTATTGCTTTTCTTGAAGCCGCTTGTCTGCCTGGGATAATCGTAGAAATAGGGGTTGTAAGGATCCGGCCCGAACTCTCGGGCGCCACCGTCTGCGAGATCTCCCGTTGAAAGGGAGGCCAAATACCTGAGCGAGGGCATCCCTTTTGTCAGGCTCTTGATACCAGCAGAATCGATATAATTGTGCGGGGGCACATAGGTAATCGGGGAATCGCCCAGTTGCTGAACGAACCACATCCGCTTTGAAGCTTCCAGGGATGAAGTCATGTAGCGCTGGTGCCGCCAGTTTTCCATGAGCAGCGAATAGTGGTTATAGCCGTGGAAAGCCAGCTCGTGACGACTTGCCAAAACATCTTTTGCCAGCGTGGGAGTAACAAAAACAGAATCCCCACCGGCCTCCACGGTGCCCAGCTTCCACTGCTCAAAGGTGAAGGGAGGAACCATCTTTGAGTTATAATTATACACCAACATGGCGGTGTATGTGATATTCAGCGAATCTGCCAGTTTTTTCATATCGGGCCACCAGACGTCATATACAAACTGCGCCTGTGTAATACCGTACTCCGTGGCGATCGGTTCCATCATCTCGTTGTAAACCGGCGCCGGAAAGTCATCAAGAAAGATCGTGGAGATATTCCCAACTTCATATGGGACGCCGGGCAGTGTTCGAAGCACATTGGAAAACAGGAGACCGCGGTAATCCCGGCCGCTAAACATATAGGAGTTATATACATACACACTTCCAGCCCCAACACTGTTTTGTAAAATTACTGGATAACCATTTCGATTTTGGGCAGTAGCTATCACCGAAACATTCTCTTTAAAAACTGCCGGAGAAAAACCCTGGTGTGCACTTTGGGTGACCAGCGTATCCTCGACTCCCTGGAAACCGGGAAACACCTCCTGCCTGAAAAGAAACCCGGTGGCGGTGGTATCTTCCTGAAGCATGGTATTTGGGTGCATCCCTTGTAGATACATCAAGCGGCTGTCCCAAACGGGGCGCGGGATAATGAGGTTATTCCCATCATTGACAAAGCGAAGCAGGCGTTCAATCTCAAGAGAGTCGACCTGTTGCAGCTGGCCCGTTGTAAGCAATACGGTTTGGGCCGTCAGTGGTATATCAAAGGTGGAGTCGCGGGACAAATCCTGGACCTGGTATCGTATCTTTGCATAGTCAAGCGCCTGGGCCAACTGCCCGGTAATCTCCTGGCTCACGGTGTCTGCCCGGTGGCTGATCATGTGCACAAGCGGCGGAGAGTCTGTCCTGGATACACTCTGGATAAAAGGGTTGCTTTGGGACAGTTTCTTATCGCAACCACTTAGTAATAAAAGAGCGAGAAATAGAAATTGTAAAAGCCGTGCCTGTGAAGAATCACTCCTCAAACATAGGCCAGGGCTCTTCTGTATAGACCTCATATAATGTTTCATCTATTTGTGAGGTGCCCGTTTCGTAAACTAACTCGTAAACCACAGCATCTTTACTTTCATAAAATTTTGACAGCTCTCGGTTCTCCCTGGTTTTGTACTCCTGCACCCACTCTTCAAGGCGCTGCATCACCGTTTGGACGTTGTTTATATTGTTTGTTTGAAAATTGAAGGGTGACTTGGCCAGGAAAAGGAATACACTGGGACTGGGCCGATAATCAAACTGAATTTCCCGGATCGGTTTATCACTTTCGACAATTTTTTGGTAGTACAGTGAATCATAGGTCGCAAAGTTATCCAGGAAAAAATTATACTCGAGAAAGTAATTCCGATTCTGTGACATGATCTGCATTACTGTGGGGGCCACGACGGTGTAGGAATAGGGAACCCGATTTTCTGCGATACGATAGTAGGAGTCAAAAAAGCCTTTTGGGATCGTTTGCTCGCCCCGGGAGTAATCCCCTATCTCATATTGGGTAAAGGCAAAACCTAAGATTGTGATGACCAGCAGAGAAAGTGCTAATCTATACTGAGCTTGTTCTTTTAGTGTAAACAGCCATTGCATAAATCGTAGGATATTCAACAAAATAATGCCCCAGAAGATGGCTGAAATGATAGTAAACACATAGAAAAACTGGCGGGTGTCGATCCATTCCGGGTTAACATTGAATGATGGAGAATATAGCAGAAGCAATATTGTAAAGCCTGCAGTCAGCAGTGCCTCCGCCCACCTGTTTGAGACCCCCCGGAATATGTTGATCATATAGATAAATGTACACGCGATTCCCGCAATCAAATACCCCTGCATAAGCCTGGGATGGGTTAAAATAAAATCCGAAAAAGTATCATACACCTGGGGATTGAATAATTGCCACAGAATAAACTCCTTGTAGTCCAGTCCAAAGTAGATAATAATGCCGGTGTACAGAGCCACTACAGTAGCTACAGAAGCAAATAATACACCAATCTTCATCATTTTTCTCTTGCCCTTTTCAGCATATATCGAGTAGAGAGCTATCATCAGCAGCGGGGGGAGTAAAACGTTGAGAAACACAAAAATATCGATCAACGCAGTAGCCAACAGTCCCCAGAAAAAGAGCTTCTTGTATACGCCTCCCCTGCTGAAATGCCAGAAGCCATAAACAGCAGGCACCGCCAGGCAGAAGGCCGCATTTATTTTACTCTGGTGAATCTCGTGCACCAGGGAGTCCTGCAAAATCAGGACCGGGGCGATAGCGTATACGGCCATACTGAACATGGCACTAAAACGTGTAAATATGCTCGAACTGTCGGTAGCTATCACCCGGTGAATAATCCAGTAAATGATAAGACAGACCGGTATAGTCAGGAGTGCTTCGGCAAAATGTACGATCATCTCCGGCTTTACCTGTGAGATGCTGTTAAAAAAACTGACGAAAGCATAAAACCCGGGGGGCTCCGGAATATCGCCAAAAAGACGCTGCAGCCGAATGTCTTTTACTTTTTGAACCACAAAAAACCAGTTGCTGTTGGAGGGAACCGGGCTCTGCAGGGCGGGATACAGCCGGAGCCCTCCTCCTAAAACGGCTACACAAATAACGGCATATTTCCACCTGTTGTCGGTGTTTGAGATACTCATCAGCCGGGGAAGCTGAATTGGATTGTCACTTCTGTCAGCATTGCTGAACAACAGTTTCACTTTCTCTATCATCTTCAACTGCCAGATCAAAAACCGCTTGCTGGAACTTGGGTCGCCGTGCATCTCAACCGATTTTCCATACAGCTGCTCCGCATTTTTTGTATTGCTCATGGCCGAACGGACCAGTATCACGGCGGCCATCAGGATCAACATCCCGAACAGATCGTACAAATCAGACAGTGACAGCACCAGCACCGCCAGTATCAAAAAGCCGGAAAAGCAGGTCCACTTGAAGATTAGCCTGTTTTCAAACGGCTCTTCCTTAACTTCCGGATTCATCAGTGAGTCAAAGAGACCAAAAAATATAAATATACAAATCCCAATACGGACCAGGGCCAATAGAACCTCACTGATATAAATCTCTTCCATCCTGCTGTATTGTCGTATTGAATTTGTGTTTGTGAGTGATCGAAACCGAACGTTTTGACTACGGAATTGCGCTGAGAGCGCGCGGTTTTGTGAACATCTGGAGTGAATCCAACTGGATCTGACTCAGGTAATAGGGGTAGCTCAGGGTATCCAGCCGTTCGCTGACCCTGGCTGCCATCTCCCTGGAATTTACATAGTCCACCAAATAGGCATTGCCGTTTACCAGCCCGGCATATTTATTTATATACTCCACCCGTTCCCTGTAATCCTGGTCGGTTCTGAGTGCATATGCCTGATCTTCAAAATTGTAGCTTGTTGCTACGCTTTCCAGCATAACTCCATCAACATAATTCCTGGTTTGATTCAGCAGGAAAAATCCCCCATTCTGAATCAGCGTAGCTTCTGGATATCGCTCTCTTATCTCACGGATCAAGGTTACCATTTCGTCCTTCATATGGTGTCTTGGTGAGTATGGTGCCACCCCATCGATGGTATCCAGCAGCAGACCGTCCAGCTTGTAATCCATGATTTCAGGGATCACCGATTCAAGGATTATAGCCCGGACTCGCGGGTCCTCCAGGTTCAGGTAATAACTACCCCAGCTTTCATTTTTTCCCAACAAATCCTCCTGCTGCAACTTTTTGAAGTAGTGACGACTCGGGTGGACTTCACTCAAACTCAGATAACCCAACACCCTGGTCTCAGACTGTGATAATGCCATCAGTTCATGCTCCATATACTGGTCCTGTTCCAGGATCACCATGTCATAGTTCTTTATTTCTGTAAGAGTCACTTTTTTGTAATCAATACCAAACCTGGTCAATGCGTCACCTCCTTTACAGGATATGTTAAGTCCAACCACCAGTAGAAACAGCTGTAGAGAGCAGACAAATCGATACATCAGAAACCCCCAAAAAATTCAAATTTAATATGCCGAATAGTAGTAGTAATGCAGATCTCCAAAAAACCGGCGGGCATAGACGGCCGTAATAACTGCGAACGTCAGACCACCGGCAACCAACCCGACAACGGCATATTCAAAAGAATACCAGCGGCTGCAGACGAAACCGACTACAATATTAACCAGAATAGCAATTGTCATTGCCCTTACCACCGGCTCGGGTCTGCCCAGTGTGAAGAAAAAAAGCGTATTCATCAGGCCAACCGATGTAAACAGGTAACCAAAGCTGGCCAGCCAAAAAACCTTGTAGAGCACCGCACTCGAGAAAAAATCCTCCACAATCTGGATTTCACTGGACATCCCCCTGAAACTGTTTACCAGGTAATAGTTGCCAATGATTGAAAGCAGCCCCACCATGGAAAGCAAAAAAAGCTGGCGTATATAAAAATCTTTGAAAAAATCATGGAATTTCTTGTTAAACGTCAGGTTTGTTTTCTTCTGAATCGGGAGAATCAGCGTTGAAAACCGGTTGACACTGTATTCCAGGGAAGCGGTAATTAACACCAGGCTTATCAGCGCCCAGTCCATGCCCAGTTCATATGATGTGTTGAACCAGATGATATAAGGCGGGGGTGGCGTTCCCGTGGACCATGCCATAATGCGATCGAGGAACAGAAACAGGAAATAACAGGTGCCATAGATAAAATAGCGGTAGTTGTTGTAATACTTAACCTCAAATTTGGGCAGATGCTGTTTCTTGGTATCCGCCTCATTTTTGTAAATCTGATATTTGAGGAATGAAAAACTGTAGATCAACATTACCAGCGAAGAGATAAAAATCCCGAACCAATGGGAGTAATAGATTCCCATGTCGAGGTATTCCATTCCCAAAATGACGACCCCAGTACCTGCCAGCACGGCCATCAAAATCATAAAGTGCTTTTGCAAAGCATAAAGTATGGTGGAAGAAAGTAGCCAGATACCGATAAACAGCATGTAAATACCACTCAACACCATCATGTTATGGGGATAAAACGGGATAACCAGGTTGACAAGATAAATCAGCATACCGACCGCAAGCAGTACCAGCAAACCGATGCCAAATATATTTCGCGAGACTTTGTAGGAAAGGTAATAGTTCTCCTGTCCCCTGAAGTAGTAGGAGATCTCCCGTCCCGCCGTAAGCGTTATACCTCCTGTAGCCACAAACGCTACAATGGTGCCGATCGCAATAACCGTGGCCTGCAACTCATTAAAGTAAAGCCACGCCCACAGCGAATAGGTGATGAAAACCACCGACAAAATCTGCGAAAACATCGGGGCCATAAAAAGCAATCCTGCCCCGTAATATCGAACAAATGCCAAAATGCGTTCCCAAACTGAACCACTCGTTAATTTCTGCTGCTGCTTGGTTTTGTCCTCCGACAGTTCTTCATCCAGCTCCTGCTTAATTTGCTCGTAAACCTCCTCCGCCAGATCAAAGATCGAGTTAAACCTATACTCTTTGCGAGCCCGCTTGTCATTGACCCCCATCGACTCCAGCTCTACCGCCACAGCATACACATCAGTAGGCACTTCCATAGACTGGCGCACCTTTCGGCTAAGATGGTCTACCGCTTCCTTCCTAGCGTTGCTATGTAATGCAGCAATCTCAGGCATAGTTGTGGTTCACCCCGTTTTTCTGGAAACTGTAACTATCCTTGAGTCTGGTTTTGAGCGGAACCCTCGGCTTGTGCACCAACTTCCTGTATTCCTCGTAATAGGCATCGACTGTCTTTTTTGCTGTAAAGTTGGAAAGTACAATACGACGGGATTCCTCTCCCAACACTTTTCTGAAAAGATCATCTTTCAGAAGTTTTGTCACCCCTTCAGCCAACTCCTCCACCGCCCCGGAGCGGCAAATGATCCCGCATCGCTCCAGCACTTCGCGCACACCGCCGACATCCGTGGCTACCACCGGGCATCCACAGCTCATCGATTCCAGTACGGTATATGGGGCCCCTTCTGATATCGAGGTCAATATTGAGATATCTCCCTTGTTATAAACTTCAGTGGGATTATCGTGGAATCCTTTAATATAGAAATGGTGCTCCAGGTTGAGCTCTTTTACCAGTTTTTTGCACTTCTGAGTATACTCTTCATCAACGGTCGTATCCCCATACAAAAGAAACTGTACCTCTGGGATATCTTCCCTTACACGCCGGCAGGTTTTGATCATCGTTTCGATACCTTTCAATGGGAACAGGTTGGCAAGGGCTACTACCGTGGGACGCTCATAGGATATCTTATCTGCCTCGTTGAGAGGTTTAAATTTATTGATATCAACCCCATTAATGATCGGCCTGATTTTATCATCACTCCCCCCGAACCTCAGTTCCCACGTGCTGTGAGATTTCGTCACCGGGCAGATAACATCAGCATAGTGATATGCCGCCTTTGCAATAATGACCGATAAATTGATCAACATTTTTTTGGAGAAATACCCAATATCTTCGCTCGCATTGATGCCTTTGATCCGCTCGCGGATAAAAACCCCGTGGTCACTGATCACAGACGGTGTTCCATGCTCAAACTTCCCGATAATGGAGGCGATGGCCGGGAAGCCCGAAGAGGTGGAATGTGAAACATCAACCCGTGGCACCCCTACGTCGAGTGGCATCAGGTAATGATATAACCAGCGCATGCCAAATGTAGCATTCAGTAAATTGAATGAATCTACCTTTCTACCCAAAACATCAGCAGAATAAAAATCATGTATTTTACCGCTGAATTTTTCCCATACCCGCTGATCGCGAAGAGTATCCTTATAACTGTAACGATTAAAATATTGCCAAAACCGGTATAGTAGTATGCCAACCTTTTCCGGGTTACTCGAATGCGGACGCGTAAGGCAATCCATAAACTGGTCAAATAACGGTAGAAATTGTTCATGAACCGCCGCTTCGTGAGTAAATTCCTTCTCAGAGGCGATCGAAGAAAACAGCCTTTCTGGCTCGTAATATGCTATCGGGAGTTCACTGCCCCACAACGGTATTTTAAGTATCGACTTTATATTGGAGGGCAAATCGTATTGAACATCGTAATAGGGATTGCCCAGGAGTGCATATATCGTGAAGTTGACGCGGTCTACAAGCTGGTTGCACATTATCTCAGACCAAGTTGAGACTCCTCCGCCCTTCACAAAAGGATATGCTCCTTCCGTTTGAAGCAGTATGTTCAATTTATCATCCAATGTTGTACACCTAAATTTTAAGCCCTGACCGATAACTGACCGCAAGATTGGCAAACCTTCACAGGCATTGTCCTTCGCTAATTGTCAGTCAACAATATTTAGTTGAAGCCCCAAAGGTGATCAGGCTTTGGGTTTCCTTTAATCGTTCCACCCTAATGTAACAGACACAAACTCATATTTCGATTAGGAAACTCTAAAATAACTCAATACCAGTTCTGATTTCCTGGACTATCTTTAAGCCAGTTTATATCCATTTGGACTATCTTTTAAAAAAGCCAACCATAAAAAACCTAAAGACCTGGTAATTCTGGCAAAGCTTGATCTCATCGAAATTTGTTTAAGAATGCCCCCTCTTTGCTGAATAGGAAAGAGGTCAGTATGAATAAGTAGTACTTACCCTTAGAGCTAATCGTCCTGATCACTAAATTCTTTCTCTGTCCGCAGATTAAAACTCCGGCGATGATAGCGTGTGATGCCGTGTTCTTCCAGTCCTTCATAGTGCTGGGCCGTTGGATACCCTACATTTGTTTCCCAACCATAGTGCGGATAATCTTCATGCAGATCTTTCATCAGCTCGTCGCGGTGAACCTTGGCAAGTATGGATGCTGCGCCGATGCTTACAGAGCGATCATCGCCTCCAACAAGACAGGTATATGGCGTCATGCTACTGCCGTACCGGTTACCATCCACCAACAGGTAATCCGGATTTGCACCCTGTTTATCGACACATTTCTGCATCGCCTTAAGTGAAGCCCACAAAATGTTTAGCTCATCGATCTCATCCACGCTGCAATACTGGACAGTCCAAAACAGTGCTTTCTGTTTAATTACATCGGCTAGTTCTGTTCGTTCCTGAAGGTCCAACGTTTTGCTGTCCTGGATACCTGCAATATCACTGCCGGGTTTTAAAATGACACCTGCTGCGGCCACAGGACCCGACAGACATCCACGTCCTACTTCATCAAGTCCCATAATACGGGTGTACCCCTCGTCCCACAACTTTTCTTCAAATTCCAGTCTCGAATTCATATTCTGTAATACGTTTACCCTGGCAAAAGACGTTCATAAACTGATAAATTTTTATTCCAAAAACGATAAAAAAATCTAAAAAAAACAGAACTTTTAGGGAAGAGTTTGAAAAGACAGCCAACCAACAATTTTATAGAAAAAAAATATTGGAATATGGTAGTTACCCCATTTCTGAAAGTGTAATAGTACTATAGCAAACTGATGGAAAAACCGACTCCTGAACAGATACGCATATGGGCTAAAAAAATTTCCGAGTCGGACCAGGAGGCTTTTAATAGCTTTTTCCGGTCCATGTACCCCCGGCTTGTCCATTTTGCCATGCGCTACACGAAACGAAAGACCGTAGCCAGTGACATCGTTCAGGACGCATTTGTAAAGCTTTGGGAAAAACGACACCAAGTGGATCCCGGGCAGTCCATCAAAGCGTATGTGTACAGGATAGTACGCAACCGTTCACTGAATCATATTCGTGATCATTCAGAGGAGATGGTTGGACTGGATGTACTGAATGAAGACCAGATGGAATCCGAAAATGGAATTCAAATGCCGGAAGAATCGGGGCCAGTTTTAGCCCTGCTGAAAAAATGGATCAAGGAACTGCCGGAAAGACAGCGCGAGGCGTTTGAACTGAGCCGGTTCGATGGCTTGGACCATGATGAAATTGCAGGAGTGATGGATATATCACCTAATACTGTTAACAACCATATCGTGGCGGCACTGGATGCGCTGCGAAATCGTTATGAGAAACACCAGCAAGAAGCAAAGGAAAAGTTATGACTGATACCAACGGACATAACACTAATAACAGGTCGGAACTGGAAAAGCTGATAAAAAACTTTCCCTCCGAACAAAAAGAATTAGTAAAGAACATATGGGACCGAAGCGCTAAAGCGGGCCCTGAACAGTCAATAATTTCAAAGGAGGAAACCGAACAGGCGTTAGGCATGGTACACGATCGTCTCCCTGATTTTTCCGACTCAGTATCTGGTTCCCCAAACCGACCTCCCCTGGCATGGAGATGGGTGGCGGCGGCAGCTGTGGTACTGCTTTTGTTTGGTGCGGGCATCTTGTTTGTTCCTCGAACTGCTGAAGCCCCCTATGGGGAAACGACGACGGTGGAACTGCCGGATGGGTCTGAGGTGGAACTGAACAGCGGCAGTAAAATTGAATATAATCTGCTTTATTCATTCACAAACCGAACCATCAATTTGGATGGGGAGGCGTTCTTTTCTGTAAAAAGCAGTGACAACCCGTTTTTGGTCAATGCCAACCATGCTACGGTGAGAGTCACCGGAACAAAGTTCAACGTCCGCTCATGGAGCAACGAACCAGGCCTGGAAACCGAGGTAACAGTCTCAGAGGGATCCGTGAAGTTATATCCCGTAAATGATCCAGACAGCTCGGTAACCATCAGCCCGGGACAACTCAGCAGGCTAACGGCAAACCTCCAAAAGCCGACTACCCCGGAAGCGGTCTCTATCGATCGTTTTTTGGGATGGCGAGATAATAAGTTGATATTTAACAATAAGACACTGGGAGTTATTTTCCTGGAGCTGGAGCGTCGCTTTAATACTGAGATCGAACTACAACGGGACTATGCGGCCCATGAAACACTCACCACCTACTACGCGAATCCCAAAGATCTGGAATCAATACTGAAGGATATTTGCCGAGTTAAAGGGCTTCGATATGCAGAAACAGCAAATGGTTATCGCGTATATTAAGTAATGAAACAAGGTTATCTACAGCCTCAGTACCAATCAGGGGAAAAGCAGACATGAGCAAAATAAAACTTCCAGATAACAACTGATGCCTAAAACAATCTCCTGCATATGGACCTGCCTGATTCTTTTGGCTTTTAGTAGCTCAAACCTCAAGGCACAGGAACAATCCCAGGACCAGTATTCGTTTGAATTTCGTGGCGTGCCCCTCAGCCATGTACTTGACAAAATTGCCATCGAGACGGGCATAGACATGGCGTATGATCCGGCACTGGTTAAAGATATTACGATCTATAAGCGACTCCAGGACCAGCAGGTCTCTGAGATATTACAAAACATTCTTACCGATACCTCTCTCGACTTTCTGACACTCTCTTCCGGCACCATAGTTATCGTCAGAACTGTTCACGAGAAACCTGCATATGGCTCATTTTATGGAAAAGTGGTAGACCAGGAAACCGGGGATCCTCTTCCAGGTGCCTCCGTAATGCTGGCAGACGCCTCTGGAGGAACCAGCACCAGTGAAAGCGGTAACTTTTCCATCAACCGACTGGTTTCGGGTACCTATAGAATCATTTTTAGCTATATAGGTTACGAGCCCCTTCAAAAAACAGTGGAAATTCACCCAAACCAAAATCTTCAACAACAAATCGCGCTGGAGCCCAAACCAGTCGACTTTACGCCTATTGTAGTAACCGGACATGTCCCCCAAATGCCTTTTAATCGATCTCAGGGCGAAGCAATTGCTTCCGACTCCGAATGGGAGCCCAATGGGCGGCTGCAGAATGCCATCCACAGCCTTTCCCTCTTACCGGGTGTGCAGTACGGGCTGCCGATGACCGATCTTCACCTGCAGGGCGGACAGGGCGGCGAGCACCGCATCCTGCTGGACGGTGTGCCGATTTATAATCCCTACAGCTTTGGCAAGATGTTCAGTGCATTTAGTCCCTATGCCATCAGCAAAGTAGAGCTGCACAAAGCGGGGTATGGCGTGCCCCAGGGCAGCCAGATCGCTGGTCTCGTCAACCTAAAGCATGATCTCGACAATCCGAAGCAGCCGAGCGCCATGCTGCAGGTCGACCCTTTGAGCCTCAATGGCCGTGCCGATCTTCAGTTGTCGACAGGTGCCGACTCTTCCAGCCTGGATATCATGGCAGCGGGCCGCACCAACTACTGGGATCTATACCAGGAACCCTCCCTCCAACAAACACTACAGGAGTGGGATGCACTGGATCCATTGGTTACCAATCTGCTGATCAATTCTGATGCCGATGCCTCCTTATACCAGCCGCGTGAGCACCATTCCGACGTCCGGTTTTACGATCTGCACCTGGCCTCACGGTATAATATCGATCCCTACCGAACGCTCTCAGCCTCGTTTTATACCGGTGAAAATTCCGTCAATACAGATCTGCTCCGGCAGGCTCCCGAGAATGAGGAGCTCCCCCAGTATCTTTATGCACAGGATGTGTATCGCTGGAACAATGTGATGGGTCAGATCACTTATGATCACTTTGTTTCATCCCGCTTCGACTTGCGATCACAGCTGAGTTTCAGCTCCAACCGCTTCAACCATCGCTACCGGATTGGGACCAGTGCAATTGCAGATATTCCGGATTTAAACTTGATAATTGGTAACGCTGACGCCGCCTATAGTGCCTTTAGTGAGTCCAGTGTGCAAAGCCGAATTCCTACCCAACGCAATGCCAACCGCATTCAACATATTGCATTTCGCACCAGTGGCACCTACAGCTTTAGCCCACATTTCAATCTGGACGGGGGAGTCCAACTTGATTTTGTGAAATCTCGCGTAGACCTGAGCGAGCTTTTTTACCTGCGTACCCTCTCCGACCAAGAGTCAACGTTCTACAGTGGCTACCTGAACGGCAACTGGCGACTGGGCGAATACTGGAAGCTTACGGCCGGCAACCGCCTTACCCTGGTACAGCCTGTCACCCAGTTTTACTCAGAGCCCCGCGCCAGCCTTCAGTATGATCGACCCGAATCGAGTATAGGGTACTGGTCAGCACGTCTTTCGGGCGGGCTCTATCGACAGTTTATTAATCAATTTGATATTACGAACCCGGGCCCGACCTCCCTTGTTCCCTCCATTGCGGTATGGTCGCATGCCGGGACCAGCAAGGTGCCCAAAGCCTGGCATTTGAGCAGTTCTTTTCACCTGGAGCCATCAACCACGACCAGCCTGAAGCTGGAGGGATTCTACAAATGGCAGCCCACCACCTACATCGCTTCATATGAAAACCTGCTGCAGGGTGTGACACTGAACCGCTCCGATTTTAGTGCTTTTGCAGAAGCAACCGATATGAAATCGCTGGGAGTGGGACTGCGCGCTCATCAATCGATATTTGATACAAAGTTAAAATTGATGGCCGGTTATGATTATAATTACAACCGGATCAATTTGGATACACAGTTTGGTCGCTCCATGCCTGCCCCCTGGAACGAGCCTCACAGATTTCAGTTTCGCATCCTGAGTCGACTATTCCCAGGCTTTTCATCCGTTCTGAAATGGCAAACGATTTTGGGCCGAACATGGGGATTCCGGCAGGCCTACTATAATTTCCTCTTTTATGAGGGAGGGCAAAATTTTGAAGAATACAGTTTCAATAATCCCGAAAATGATAAGCTCCCTCCTTTTCACCAGCTTGATGTTTCGCTTATCTATGCTCCCGAATTTGACAAGTTCGGGATGGAGGTGCGTCTGGATCTTATCAATCTGCTGGATCATCAAAATACCATCGACTGGAGCCTGCAGCCTACTGAACCGGGCGGCCAGCAGTATCAAAAAAGCAAGCGCACCATGCCGGGATTCAGCCCTTCACTGAGCATAAAAATTGAATATTAGTACCGATTATTTAGATCTACTTACGCATTCTGGTATTGGATTTAATCAGCTAATATTGTTCTAATCTTTGGAAGCGTTACTAGTTAGTTCGCATCTTCAAGGTGTAATAACAATAGGCGGCAGAATAATAATTGTGGAAAAGAGTCGATCTATCCAATGAAATACACCACCCTTTCCTTTTATCTGGTATCTTTTGCAATAACATTAATACTGTATGGCTGCGACCTTTCCAATTCCAACTCTCTCTCAAATCGGACTGGCTGGGAGCTCGGTCCCGAAATAATTAACGGGCCTGAAGAAGAGCTAACTGAAGAGCAACAGAACGCCTATCGGGCAGATGCTGAAAGACTGGCAATTCGATACGTCAACAACTCTAACTCCAGCGAAACTTCCGTACCCGACAAGCTGGCAGAAAATCTATATAACGGGCTGATCCATATTGCCACTTCCGGGCTCCAGAAAGCGCAGGAAGTAACCGACGAATTCCAAATTCATGCCCGGGTCCCCTCCCACCCGCGACAGGTTGTTGTTCATGTTGATACAACGGCCACGTGGACGAAAGCCTGGAAAAATGAAGAAACATTGACCGGCAATGCAGAGATAGATGAACTGATCAATGAGTTTGACCTGTCATTAGTCGAATATAAGATGTTGGAGTCCAGCTCTCATGCCATAGTAACACTGCAATCAGATCGCGTAGTCAATGTATTTGCAGTCGGGGGTTTGTTTAAAAAACACCAAGATATTACGGAAGCCGGTTCCGAAATGATTACCGATGGCGATGAAATAAACGTGCTATTCTTTAGCAACGAACTCAGGTATTATTTTGAGATGGGATTTGGGGATTGTCCCTCGGGCTGCACAAGCTCTCACACCTGGTTGTTCACGGTCAGCGGAAATGGATCTGTCAATTTTCTGGGTGAAGAGGGAGACCCCCTTCCCGGAAAGCAACATTTACCGGATAAACCACAGTTCTAAATTGATACTCTGCTGTATCTTGAGGTTGCACTCATGTAGTTCTTATTGAATTTTATACCCATTCTTGTGATCATGTGATATAGTCATGGACAATGAATTTTTCTTTCGCTCTGCTGGTTATAAAGTAGTAACAAAAACCAAGTGAACACTTATGTATTTCAAATATCAACAGTGGGATGAGCGTTTTCGAAAAGGAACCGGTAAAACCCCGTTTGACACCCTGTGGGATCTTTTCCAGGAGTTGTTGACTGTGGCCAGTGGAGATGTCGCCCAAGCCCTGCGGTGGTTAACCGAACTGGACAATGAATACGGTATGACGGATCAGTTCGACGATGGTTATGGATTAGGTGACTTTGTTGAGGAGATGAAGGAGCGCGGTTATATCCGGGAAGATGGTGAGCAGCAACAAATCGTTATAACCCGGAAAACCGAACGAAGTCTGCGTCAACGTTCGCTTGAAGAAATTTTTAAAGATCTTAAAAAAGGAAGTACTGGTGGACACAAGACCAACTACACCGGTACCGGGCGGGAACGCCAACCTGAGACCCGTCCCTGGCACCAGGGTGATGATATCAGTAATATTGACAGCGTCGGTACTATGATGAACATGCTGAAGCACAGCTCCATTGACCAGGTGAACCTGCATGAAGATGATCTGCGCGTGCATGACACCGATCACTATAGCTCTGCTGCCACCGTATTATTAATTGATTTAAGCCACTCAATGATTCTCTATGGTGAAGACCGTATCACCCCGGCAAAGAAAGTCGCTATGGCGCTCTCAGAGCTTATTATGAGGGACTACTCCAAAGACTCGCTGGATATTGTGGCTTTTGGCAATGAGGCGTGGAAGGTAAATATTGAGGATCTGCCCTACCTTGAAGTCGGTCCCTATCACACAAATACGAAGCAGGCGCTTGAGTTGGCCCGGCATACGCTGCACCGGCGCAAGTTTACCAACAAGCAGGTGTTTATGATCACCGACGGGAAACCATCCTGCATGATTGAAAATGGAAAGATGTACAAAAACAGTTATGGGCTGGATCGTAAAATTGTTAACAAAGTGCTGGACGAAGCAGTGAAATGCCGGCGGGATGATATTACCATCACCACCTTCATGATTGCGCGCGACCCCTATCTGCAGGATTTCGTGCGTGAGCTTACGGAAGCGAACAAGGGACGGGCGTATTTCTCCTCCCTGGATAATCTTGGTGAATATATTTTTGAAGACTACATCAAGAACAGGAAACGCCGAATGAAGTAGCATGCTCTAAAAGAGATGTCATCTCTCTGTAGTCATCTTAAGAAGCACTGAATGTGCTTAACCCTCCCAGCTCTAATGCCTTTCCCATATGAAGGCAAATTTCATTACTATGTAAATCAAAATTACATAGTAATGAGAATCCAATTCACATAGTAAGGAAAATTGCATTAACATAGGTATGTGAAGGGGAATTACATAGTAATGTGAATCGGATTCACATAATAAGGAAAATCGGAATCACGTAGTTGAAAGATTTTAGCCTAACTAAATAAATATTTGTGAAAACGTTGGCTAACCTGATTTATAACAAAAAAAGCCCCAAACATAACATTCGGGGCTTTTACTTTATAATTTTCTAAAACTAGTGGTTAAATACCCAGCTGCTGCATCACCTGGTCGGTTATGTCATATTGCTCACGAGCACTGGGAGAAGCATAGAGAATAATCACATCGCCGTTGCTTGTGGTTGTGTTCAGCACATATGTCAGGCCTCGCTCCTCTGCAACAGTATTTATCGCTTCCTCAATCTGCTGTAGCAGTGGTCCAACAAGCTCTTGCTGTTTTTGCTGAATTTCCTGCTGAAGCTGGGTTTGAAATTGCTGCAGTTCCGTCTGCAGTTGTCCCAGTCGTTGCTCTTCCTTTTGTTTGGCCTCTTCCGAGATAACAGCGGACTTCTGTTGATAGGCCGTTACCTGCTCCTGGAAAGAAGCCTGCTTATCCTGCAGCTCCTGTCGCTTGCGGTCAGCAAAATTTTGCAGGCGCTGCTGAACGGCTTTCATTTCAGGCATCTTGCTTAGGATAGCCTGTGGATCCACATAGCCGATTGAGAGATTGTTTTGTGCCTGCGCATTTTGCAGATTGACCAACCCTGAAAATGCCAAACATAAAATTAAAAACGTAGTAGCTCGCTTAAACATAATTGGTAGCTCTTTTGATATTATTCTGGATTAATTTGAGTCGCTATTCATGCGATTCAGAACCTGCTGAGTGATATTCAATTTCTGATCAGCAGAATAGAAAATAATGGTTTCGCCCATTCCGGTGGTTTCATTCAACACAAAATCGAGCCCATTTGCCTCTGCAACAGTCGCTATAGCCTGGTCCATCCGGTTATAGATGGGAGCCATAAGCTCGGAACGTCGCTGCTGTATCTGCTGCTGCACGCTCTGCTGCAACTCCCTCAACTCCTGCTCTTGGGTGGCAAGCTCCTGTTGACGTTGTTGCTGCTGCTGTTCTGACATCGATGCGGCATTCTGTTGAAACGTGCTCACCGCCTGTTGAAAATCTGTACTTTTTTGTGAAAGCTCAGATCTTCTTTCTTCAATATATGAGCTCAACTTCTGTTCAATTTCAGCTCGTTCAGGAAGTTGGCTCAAGACCTCCTGTGGATTCATATAACCCACTTTGAGATCTTGATTCTGACCGAGTGCAGTAACTGAAGCTGCAAATAAAAGGACAAAAGCTGTAGTGAGTAGCTTTCTAAGCATAAATAATAAACTTTTAGCTGTTATAATGGCGTGTGATAATACTAACTATTTTTCTTAATTGCTTACCTCATTTTCACTGGTGGAGATCCCCAGTTCAATAAGTACCTCATCGTTTAAATTCCATTCCTGTTGAAAATAGAGCATGCTGGTATCGCCTGCCCTGTCGAACACGAAATCATATCCATTACGGTCGGCTACCGTATTTATTGCCTCAAATACTTTTCTCTGTATCGGTTCCAACAGCGCTTTTTGCTGTAAGAAGTATTCGCCCTCCGCTCCAAACTTCTGTTCCATGTACTGCTCGCGCTGGCGCACCTGCTGCCTGATATCGGCCTGCTTTTGCTTTCGTACTTCATCAGTATACAGAATCTCCCTGTCAGCAAAATCCTGTTTAAGCTCTTCAATCTCGTTCTGCATGCGTTCCAGTTCATTCTTCCACTCCTGGCTTAGCTTACGCAATTGCTGATCTATACCTTTATACTCAGGCATCTGCTCCAAAATTCTGTCCGTATTCACATACCCGATCTTTTGAGTCTGAGCAACCGCAGAAGAAGCAAACAGCAAACACGCTGCGGTGAAAGATAACAGCAGTAAGCTATATGAACGGAGTGCACCCATATTAGAACGGGGTACCAATGTTAAACAGGAACTCCCATTCCCCTGCGTTGACAGGTGGGTTCGTGCCCGGCAGGCCATCAAGTCGATAACCGTAACTTAAGTCTACGAGACCCAAAATCGGCAGGAAGATACGGACGCCAACACCGGTTGCCCGTTTAACATTGAACGGGGAGAAGTCCTCCAGATTTAAGTATGCATTACCTGCATCGGTAAAGAGATATGGGATAACCTGCACCTGGTCTTCACTCACGGCAGGATATCGGAGCTCAAGAGAATATTTGCTGTACAAACGGCCGCCCACCTCCTCGCCGTCTATCCTCGGGGTGATGGAGCCGTTGTTGCCGCCCGGATAACCGCGGAGGTCAATATTGTCATTGATAAAACTCTGTCGTTGCTGCAGCTGCGTTCCACCAAGCATAAACCGCTGAAAATTGCTGCGTTGGCCGGATCCAAGATACCCGAGATATCCATATTCAACGGTATTGGTAAATACCAGCTTACCGGCCAGTGTAGTGTGATTCTGATATGATGTTTTTGCCTTGTAGAATTGGGCAAATGAGGGCAGTGGCGGTGCAACCTCCAGGGAGAACATCAGCTTGGAACCGCTCGTCGGAGAAATCGGGTTATCCAGCGAGTTCCGTTCAATAACCTCTTTAATACTCAAAATACTGGACGTACCTTCTGCAAGGAATGAGGCACCGCCGGCCACATCATAGAGTTGATAAGAAAGTACGGTGCGCTGTGTGAAATAGTCATCCGGCCATTTCAGGCGTTTACCGAGTGAAACGCTGCTTGAAAAGAGCTCGTTACGGATGTTGGTGTTGCGATACTTGATCAGGTTGTAGTTGAAGTTGACACCGAGTGACAGTGGCTTACCGCTGAGCCATGGTTCCTGGAAACCGAAGTTATAACTCTGGTACCCACTCCCGGTAACCTGAACGCCAAGGGAAAGTTTTTGGCCGTCTCCGGAGGGAATCGGGTTAAAGCCTTCGCCGCGAAGTGCCCGCCCCATCGAAAAGTTGTTGAAATTGAGCTTGGCAGAGAGAATCAACCCGATACCGCGTCCTCCAAATCCACCGGAGAACTCAAAGTTATCGGTACTCTGGGATTCATCCAGCTCATAACGAATATCAACCGTTTTATCCTGGTAATTGGGCTCGGGGACTGGCGTAATGTTTTTAGCCTGAAAATACCCCAGGGTTCCCAACTCGCGTACGGTCCGCACAATAGCCTGACGACTGTAGGTTTCACCGGGAATCGTTCGCAGGGTTCGGCGTACCACATCATCGTGTGTTTTTGTATTGCCGGTGAATGACACTTCGCTAATCGTGGCAATTTCATCCTCAACAATATTCAGGTGGATGTCCAGCGAATCTTCGGCGACGACATTTATTTCAGGCTGCACCTGGAAAAAGAGGTACCCGATATTGTGATAAAGGCTGGTTACATCAGTACTTCCCTGTGTGTACTGGAGGTTTTCATCAAATTTTGATTCGTTAAATACATCGCCTTTTTGGAACCCAAGAGCCTGGGTTAAACGCTCGTCGGAATAGACCGTATTCCCTTCCCAGGTAATGTTACGAACTTTGTACTGGGGACCTTCATTGACCTTGATCCAAACGCCAACCCCTTCTTTATCATCTTTGTAATTGTAGGTAAAGACCGAATCTTCGACGATTCGAAAATCACGAAATCCATTTTCGGCATAGAATGACCGTAGATTGCTTTTCGCCTCTTCGTAATCTTCCTGCTTAAAAAGCTTTTTGGAGAAAAACTTCCACCAGCGGTCTTCCTTAATGGTATCCAGCGTCTTTCGAAGTTTCTTCTCATCATATTGATCATTCCCCTCAAAGCGGATATCCTTGATCTCAAGTCGTTCGCCGGGATCAATATCAAAATACATGGTTACCCGGTTGCGCACGGTATCCGGTTCACTGGTCGAAACATCAACTTCAGTAAACCAGTATCCCTTTTCCCTGTAGAACCTTTTTATCGTATTAATCGCCTGCGTCTTCGAAGATTTGTCTACAGCAAAACCAGACAGCAGGTTCAGTCGCTCTCGCAGGTCACTCCGCTGAGACCGTTTCACTCCCCGGATCTCATAATCGGAAAGCCGCGGTTGTTCCACCACACTAATCTGCAGGTGTATACCATTTGCTGTAGATCCTACCTGGTTGATCTCAATGTCTGAAAATATGCCTGTTCTGTTGAGCCTTTTGATAGCCTGCGAAATATCATCACCGGGAATGGTAATGGTTGATCCGACTTCTAGTCCACTGGTGTTTTTAATAAATGAGGGGCGGACCGTATGGCTGCCTCCCTCCACCGTAAGGCTGAGTATCTCATACTGGCTGGGAGTGACCTCCAACGGGTTGTTGATCTCAATATCCAACGAGTCGGCAGCTGTATCTTGCGCATAACCGATAGTTGAGAGAACGGTAAAAAATGTAAGTAGAAAGAATAGAGCTTTAGTAAATAAGCGTTGAATCACGATTTTCTTTGATCGCAGATTAGACTTCTGAATTAAGTTGAGTGTACTAAACGTAAGAACCGGCCTTTTTCTTTTGTGAATTATTATTTTCCAATTTTCCGAATCTCCGTTCGCGGCTCTGATACGATTGAATGGCTTTATAGAGCTCATCTCGGCGGAAATCCGGCCAATAGGTCTCTGTAATATACAGTTCAGAATAGGCCAGTTGCCAGAGAAGAAAGTTACTTATTCGGTATTCTCCACTGGTCCGGATAATAAGATCGGGGTCCGGAATTTCAGCAGTCGAAAGGTGTGAACTTATTACATTGTCGTCAATTTCTTCGGGATCGATTTCACCTTCTTTCACCTGCTCAGCCAGTTTCTTCACGGCCTCGGTAATATCCCAGCGGCCCGAATAACTAAGAGCCAGACACAAGTGAAGCCGCGTATTATCACAAGTTAAATCAGCCGCTTCTTGCAGTTCTTCCTGGCATTTTTTGGGAAAACGTTCAATCTGTCCTATAGTAGCCAGTTTTATATTGTTTTTGTGAAGATTTTCGGCCTCTTTTTTCAACGAATTCACCAACAAACGCATCAAGGCATTAACCTCTGCTTTGGGTCGCCCCCAGTTTTCAGTTGAAAAAGCATAGAGCGTCAAATACTCCACACCAAGCTGTGCACAGGCTTCGGTTATATCACGCACCGAATCAACACCTGCTTTATGGCCAAAAGCCCTGATATTACCTTTACTCTGGGCCCACCGACCATTGCCATCCATAATGATGGCTACGTGTCTGGGGACTTCGCCCGAAGCAACAAGGTCCTGTTGCTTCTGCTTGTCCACAACATCCTGTTCTTTATCTGTAAGCTTAATCGGTTCCAATGACATCCTAAAGAGTTATTTAAAAGCTCATTATATTAGCGCTTTATACTCGGTTATTCAAGCAACATAACTTATAAGCTGTCTATTTGTTGTGTAAGAGAAATCATTTCCAATACTGCAAGTGCCGCCTCGGTTCCTTTATTTCCTTTTGAAGATTCTGCATCGGCACGTATGGTGGCCTGTTCAACGGTGTCGGTAGTGAGTACGCCGAAGGCCACGGGTTTGCCCGATGAAAGATTGAGATCCGATATTCCCCTGTTGACGGCATTGCACACATAATCAAAATGGGGGGTATCTCCACGAATGACCGCCCCAATGGCAATTACACCATCTACCTTGTCCAGTAGTTTTTTTACGGTTAGGGGCAACTCATATGAACCGGGACAGCGAACTACGATAATATCCTCTTCGGAAATCCCTTTACTTTTTAGCAGGTCAAGTGCACCGTCAAGCATCTTGTCGGTTACAAAGGAGTTCCACCGCGCCGCAGCAATACCGATCTTGTAGGAGTTTTCTGTTAAATCTGCTTCAATTGTTTGAACTGGCATCCAAATATGTTGTTTATACTGATATTTTCTTTCGCTGTTCTGTCATTCTTTTCAGACTGCTGACCTGGGTAAGGCTCATGGTAACAATTCCAAAATGACGAAGATAGCCGCTCCCATTGCCGTGGTAGTCGCTACCACCGGTAATGAGGAGATTATTTTCTTGGGCAAATTTTTGGAAATATTTTTGCTGTTCATAATCATGGCTGGGATGAATCACCTCAATTCCGTCGAGTCCTGCTTCTACCCATTCCTCAAGTTCATCCTGTGTGTAAAACCTGTTTGGGTGAGCCAGCACCGTTGCCCCGCCGGCATCTTTTACAGCCTGTATCGCCTCCAGATGAGAAGCATAATAATTTTGGATCGGGCCAAGCGCGTGATTTCCCAGGTACCGGATAAAAGCCTCTTTAGCACTGCCGACATACCCTTTCTTCACCAAGACAGACGCCGCGTGGGGACGCCCCACATTTCCACCACTGGCTTCTGCACGCACCTCTTCCTTGTCAATATCAAGTCCCTGCTTCGCCAGCTCTCCCACAATCCACTCCATCCTCTCAAGGCGCGCTTTTTTATGGTTGGACAAGAGTTTCTGGAATTCCGGATCTTCAGCATCAAAACAGTAGGCCAGCAGGTGACTTTCACTGCCGTTATAGTCGCAGGTAAGCTCAACGCCGGTCAACACTTCGACACCTATTTTTTCACCGGCCTCCCTCGCCCTGGCATACCCCTCAATGGTATCGTGATCGGTAATCGCTATAACCTCAAGCCCATTTTCACGGGCCAGGGGCGCAACCTCTTCAGGACGCAATCTCCCATCGGAGGCGGTAGTGTGGATATGTAAATCTGCCTTGCCCAAAAATTATTGGTTGATTGCCAGTATTTGACGATATCGGTTAGCATTTTTGATGACTTCAATCCCCTTCTTAACAAATGGATCAACAAGGACGGAAGCTTCGTGTTTACCGGTCTGGCCCCGGTACCGAGAAACGAGCTCCAAGTAAAGAATCTCTTTGAGCTCGTCTTTCTGTTCCTGCATATTTTTCTGTTTTTCTTTCTCAAGCGCCTGCTCAATCTGAGCCAAACCCTGGCTGACGCCGTTGTCCGTATCAATGCTGGCAAAATGTTCTTCTATCTCATCCAGGTGTTGCTCAGTCTGAGTTTCATAGCTAAAATTCTTTTTGCCTAAATATTCCTGGAAATCGGTAAACATCTCGTCAGTTACCCCCTCGGCTTGAAAGGTATCGTGGTTGGCCACATACTGATTTGCAAAAAAGAAGAAATGACTATTCTGGAACAAGGCGGTCTCAAGTAAACTTGGTGCAGGTTCAGCAACCTGGATATCCGGGGCGATACCCTGCCCGTCATACACCGTCCGCCCATTCCGGGTTTGAAACGCTTTTCGGGCGGAGTCAGGCTTGTTGATCTGCGAATTGTTTTCGTCATGTGTATAGGTTATCGACTGGATGCTCCGGCCACTGGGGATATAATATTTTGCCGTTGTGATCTTAAGCGCCGTATTGTACGACAAGGGTCTCACCACCTGTACAAGTCCTTTCCCGAAGCTCTGTTCCCCGATAATGACAGCTCGGTCAAGGTCCTGCAGCGCACCAGCCACAATTTCAGAAGCGCTGGCACTACCACCGTTCTGCAGAACAACCAACGGCATTTTATCCAGCATGGCTGGCTCTTCAGTTCGATAAACGCTATTGTGTTCGCTCAGACGCCCCCGGGTTTCTACAACCTTTACGCCGGGCTCTACGAATTTATCTACGGTTGACACTGCTTCATTCAACAACCCACCGGGATTATTCCGCAGGTCTAGAATCAATCCTTTAAGCTGATTTTTGGATTGCAGTTGTGAAATTGCATTGCGGACCTCTTCAGCAGTATTCTGTGAAAAACGGCTGAGCAGGATGTATCCTATATCATTTTCCGAACCAACCAGCCCACGGTATGCCACATTCTTAACGTCAATACGCTGACGGGTTAGTTCAAATTCGAGCTGCTGGTCGTTGCCGTATCGTTCAATCGTAAGGCTAACGGAAGAACTCGGTTCACCCAGCGTCATATTTTGTACTTCTTCAGCGGAAAGATTTTCAACAGACACCCCGTTGACAGCAACAATGACATCACCGGTTCTTATACCCTTTTGATGAGCGGGGTATCCTTCCATAGGTGCAATAACCACAATTCTATCACCGCGAAATCCTACTTCAAGCCCCACTCCGCCATAATTTCCACGAGTAATAATATCGAGCTCCTGGTTTTGAGCCTCATCGATAAATACTGTATAGGGATCCAGTGTCTCCAGCATCGAACTGATTCCCTTTCGCATCAGCTTCTCGGGATCAACCTCATCTACATAATTGAGGGACACTTCCCGAAATACCTCGCTGAAAATGGTGAAGTTCTTCTTTATCTGGAAGTACAGGTCAGGTAGCCTGGCGGCTCCGGCTATCATCATAAACAGGACTAACGACCCTGTAATAGCCGTAATTTTTAGTTTTTTGTTCATAAACTTGTCAACCTTTGCTAAATCTATTTGATGCGAAGAGTCTGACCAACGTATATCTGTGATCCCTGGATATTGTTAAGACTCTTAATCTGAGAGACCGATACTCCGAAAGAAGTCGCTATTTCACTTAACGTGTCATTGCGACGAACCGTATATGTTGATGCAGAACTGGAAGTGGAACTACTGCTCGCTGAAGCATAAAGCTGGGTAACATCTTTACCAGAACGCTGCTCTCTTTCAATGCTCTGCTTCTTCTCAAATGTCATTGAGTTGATCTGCTCATAATAATCTTCCTTGGACTCCGGTACATATACTGTCAACGTTTGGCCAACACGAATGTAATTGGAAATCCCGTTCCATCCACGAATTTGCCATGCACGGACGTCATACCATTCAGCAATATGTCCTACCGTATCTCCTTTCTTAACCTTGTAGCTTACTCCGGTGGTGTTATCCGGTGCTTTGGCGCGCGACCTCGAACTTGAGGAGCTACTGCTACTACTCCGTGGCTGATGCGTCGGCCGATTTACGGCAAGTTTTTCGTTGCTGCCGGGAGCCAACGGCACCACTAGCTTTTGGCCAGGGTAGATAACATTTGAGAGATTTTCGTTGGTCTCATACAGCGCCCGAACTGAAGTGCCGTATTTACGGGCAATATATCCCAGCGTCTCGCCACGCTGCACAGTGTGCATCGCAATATTTCGACTGCGATCCGCCTTGTCAATCTGTTCGTAGTTTTCAAGAAATTCCTCTTTGGTACCCACGGGGAGCTTCAGCGAATATTTGCTGCCTGGGGGCGTGGCCCAGCGTAACAGCTCTGGGTTGTATTCTTTAAGTTCTTCAGTTGTGATGGAAGCGGCTTTGGCCAGCTCATCCAGCGGCATCAGCGGATCCACCTCTACGGTTTCATAGTCATACGCCGTGCCCTCATAGTTTTTCTGGAAACCAAACTCGACGGGATTGTGTGCAACCATCGTTGCGGCGATAAACCCGGGTACATAGCCCCGTGTTTCCCGCGGCAGGTAATCATAAGCAGCCCAGTAATCCTCTACACCGCCGGCGGCACGAATAGCACGCTTTAATCCACGCGGACTGATGTTGTAATTGGCCATCGCCAGATGCCAGTCGCCCCAGATATTGTAGAGGTCCACCAAGTGACGCGCCGCGGCACGAGTCGCTTTTTCAGGATCTCTCCGCTCGTCCACCCAGAAATTTACCTCAAGTCCATACATGGAACCGGTAGCCCGGATAAACTGCCACATCCCCACCGCTGCAGCCCAGCTTCGCGCTCGGGGATTCAAACCACTTTCAATCATGGAAAGGTGAATCAGCTCTTCCGGTGCCCCCTCTTCTTTAAAAATCTCCCGCATCATGGGGAAGTATTTCTCCGAACGTTGCAGCCATTTTTCCATCACCTCGGGACGCCGCATGGTATAATACATCAAGTGCCGGTTAACCTGTCGGTTTTGCAGCAACGGAACTTCTGTCTTGTTCATTGTAATATTTTCGGGAAGCACATAACCCTCTTTCATCCAGTCTGAATTTTCTGAGAATAGCTCCTCCTGGATTTCAAAAATTTCACCCTCCACCTCGTTTACCGGGTCCTGGATTCCGTAAAACTCGCGATATTCAGTCATCACTGAACGGTAAAGCTCATTAAAACGCTGGTTAGACTGCACTTCCGGGAATTCATCCAGCAGCGACTGAATAGAAGAAAGAGCGTTGGTAATATTTTTTTCCGCATCAACCGGATCGTTATTTATCTGAGCCTCGATAGCATTGACATGCAAGCGGTAAATGCCGGCAATTCGATTTAAAATTTCTTTTTGAAACTCATCAAGTTTTTTGACATCGGGCTCACTTGAATCAGAGAAATCAAGTTTTGAGGGGAGCATCGGGTTGTTGTAGGGAAGCAACTTTTTTTCGATTGGGATCTCCTGCAGTTCCGCAGCCGAATCCTGCCCTTGTACCTCTGTACTAAAAATGCCAACAATTAAAAAGATGATTAATAGATTAAAGTACCGTTTCTGCATGCCTAACCGAATTTATTGATCTTTTTAGGTAAACTTAATTTCAATCTAGAAGAAAAATTATTAAAACCGAATTTAAATTAAACATATCCACCCTATTTACACAACAAATTATGTGTAGAAATAACTTCTGTCTAACACTATTCAACAATTACTGGTGATTCGTCCATTGCTGTACGATGGGCCAGCGCCGCCCACTTCCAAACGCTTTCGTTGATACCTTCAACCCTGGGGTCGCCTGGAATCGTTTAAACTCGTTGTAATCGACCTTTTTGATAAGCCGTTTTACCGTATCATAATCAAATCCCTCGTCTGCAATCTGTTCGGCCGACAGCTGCTTCTCTATATATCGATAGAGAATCGGATCTAGCATGTCGTATTCCGGTAAACTGTCAGAATCTTTTTGATCCGGTCGCAATTCTGCACTGGGCGGTTTTTCGATAACCGATTGGGGAATCACTTCCCTCCTGTAATGATGTCTATTCAACCATCGGGCCATCTCATAAACCTCTGTTTTATATACATCATTGATTACTCCCAGCCCACCGTTCATATCGCCATAAAGCGTACAATAGCCGGTTGCCATCTCTGATTTATTGCCGGTATTCAGCAGCATATAACCAAACTTGTTGGCGATCGCCATCAGCAGCATGCCCCTGATGCGGCTTTGCAGATTCTCTTCGGCCACGCCAAACTCCGTTCCTTCGAACAAGGGATGCAGCGTATCCTGGAATTCATCGTAAATATTCTTGATGGAAAGGCTGTGAATCTCGATACCCAGGTTCTCCGCGAGCTTCTCAGAGTCACTTATACTTCCCCGGGAGGAAAACTCTGATGGCATGGTAACTCCAATCACATTTCCCGGCCCCAGCGCTTCTGCCGCAACACAGGCTACCATTGTGGAATCGATACCGCCACTCAGGCCAAGGACCACTTTGTCAGCGATTCCGGTTTTTCGCAGGTAATCCCGGAGTCCAAAGGCCAACCCCCTGAAAATCCCCTCGGATTTGGGAAGAATGGATGCCGGTGGAGAACCAATATTTTGGAGACAGCCTGTTCCCGGATCCCATTCGGTGTCGATATACCCCTCCTCAAAAATAGGACTGCGGGCCACAATTTCAGCCGCATTGTCAATCACCATTGAATCCCCGTCAAAAATCAGTTCCGTATTTGCGCCCACCTGGTTGCAGTAGAACAGCGGCATCTCCAGGTTCCGGGTATGATCACGGAGCATCTTTTCCCGGTTTTCGGGCTTGGTCTTTGTGAACGGGGATGCTGAAATGTTGATAATTGCTTCAGCTCCACGTTTTGCCAACTCTTCGGCCGGGTTCTTCCGGTAGGTGTGATACTGTATATCATTTTCATTATACCAGATATCCTCGCAGATGGTAATACCCAGCTTTACACCTGCTATTTCTACACATTCAAAGTTATCATTGGGCTCAAAATAACGCAGTTCATCAAATACGTCGTAGGTGGGAAGCAGGGTTTTATTGACCTGCGCCAACTCTTCCCCACCTTGTGCTATCAACGCGGCATTCACACACTGCCGGCCAAAACGCAGTTCTTCATTGGGTCTGATCGTGCCAAACATCACTGCGGTAATGCCCGTGGCTTCAATAATCTCTTCGTTTGCTTTGTAGATAGCCTGGCGAAAGGTATCACGTTCCAGCAGGTCCATCGGAGGATATCCACAAACGGTTAGTTCAGGCAATACCAACAGGTCTATATTGTCAGCCTCCGCCTGCTGGATGGCCTGTAAGATAGATCGAACGTTATTTTTCAGATCGCCTATCGTCTGGTTTAACTGGTGAAGACGTATTTTCATGGTAACAAGCTCTGAAAAGAGTCGCTTCTTAATTATTTTCAAAAAGATTAATAAACAACGTGCGCTACAGGGGAACATCTGTTAGTAGACCACCCAAATCCCCTAAAAAAATAAGGCTTCAAATGAACCCGTTAATGTATAACAATGATTTCTCTATGAAAAACAGATCTTTGTTTATTTTCCAGAGAACGAAATCCCCTTCTTACCCTCCTTCTGCTCACGCAAAAATTGCGTATAAAGGTATTCAGGCATAATTGGATAGGAACTAAACTCTTCCAATTCAATGAATTTAAGTTTCTGCAAGAGTTGACTATCGGACGTGTGTTCAGGGTCGTTTCCAAGCGCAAGTTCTCCACCTGCAGCTGTAACTTCAAAATAGAACTCCACGGCGTGAAAGGGTGGATTCAAAAACTCATTGATGTGCCGTAGTGCCCCCACCTCAATACGCAAACCGGTTTCCTCACGAAACTCTCGTGCCAGGCATGCCTCCATTGTTTCACCATACTTCAAGCCGCCACCTGGTGGCATCCAGATACCGCTGTCGGTGACCGGAGAGCGCAATTTGACCATAAGCATGGCCTCATCATCAATCAACAGCCCGTTTACCCGGATGCGCAATCGTTCTCTGTAAGTCGATTCGGGCATATCAGCCAACGACCACCTGTTTCCCATTCATGGGTACACTCAAATCGTGTTCCTTAGCATGTTCCAGGCTGGCCTTGACGAAATCAACAAAAAGCGGCTGGGGATTATTGACAGTACTGGTCAATTCTGGATGGAACTGCACGCCCACGAACCAGGGATGATCCTCAAGTTCAATAATCTCCACGAGGTCGCGGTGTGGATTCAAGCCCGCAAGTTTCATCCCGTTCTCAATCAGTTTATAGCGCAGATTGTTGTTGACCTCATAGCGATGACGATGGCGCTCCTGCACAAAATCATTCCCATACGCTTCATACGTTTTTGTGCCCTCCTTAATCTTACAGTCATAGAGTCCGAGGCGCATGGTGCCACCTTTGTCTTCAATCTCCTTCTGTTCCGGCATCAGGTCGATGATCGGATATTCACAATCCTCATCAAACTCTGTGCTGTTCGCATCCTCCCAGCCACAGATATTTCGTGCGTATTCGATAACGGCACATTGCATGCCAAGGCAGATTCCAAAAAACGGGATGTCATTTTCACGGGCATATTTTATCGATGCCAGCTTGCCATCGATGCCCCGACCGCCAAATCCAGGGGCTACGAGAATACCCGACACATCCTTCATCTTATCGGCAATATTTTCGTTGTTCAGGTCGTCCGACTGCACCCACACAATATCAACCTTGCAATCGTTAACCGCACCGCTGTGAATAAAAGCCTCAACAATCGATTTATAGGCGTCGTGATGCTCGACATACTTCCCAACCAGTGCAATCTTAATTTCGGATGACGGATTTCTGACCGCCTCCACGAACCCGATCCAGCGATCCAGATCCGGCTCATTTGTATCAAGCTCAAGCTTATTAATCACGCGCGAATCGAGCCCCTCTTTCTGCATCAACAGTGGCACTTCATAAATGCTGGGCGCATCAATAGATTCGATAACATCTTCGATCTCAACGTTACAGAACTGCGCAATCTTCCGACGGATACTCTGGTCGAGATGATGCTCGGACCGTGCCACGATAATATCGGGTTGCAATCCGCTTTCAGAGAGCGTTTTAACGGAGTGCTGCGTCGGCTTGGTCTTCAGCTCACGCGCTGCAGAAAGATATGGGACCAGCGTCAGATGAATGGAGAGTGTATTTTTCCGCCCCACATCGTAGCGCAGTTGCCGGACCGCCTCAATGTAAGGCAAGCTCTCGATGTCACCCACGGTACCTCCTATCTCGGCGATCACCACATCATAATCCCCGGATTCGCCAAGCTGCAGCACATGCGACTTAATCTCATCGGTAATGTGCGGAATCACCTGCACAGTTTTGCCCAGGTAAGCCCCTTGACGCTCTTTGGTGATCACGTCGTTATAAATGCGACCGGTGGTCACATTGTTTTCCTGTGAAGTCTTGATATCGAGAAACCGTTCGTAGTGCCCGAGATCGAGATCCGTTTCCGCCCCGTCATCGGTTACATAGACCTCCCCGTGTTCGTAGGGATTCATAGTGCCGGGATCCACATTAATGTATGGATCCAGTTTTTGGATGGTCACTTTAAGGCCGCGTGCAACGAGAAGTCGGCCCAGTGATGCGCAGATAATACCTTTTCCTAAAGAAGACGTAACACCGCCGGTGATAAAAATATATTTGGTCGCCATTGTGTGCTGACTGTTGAGTTGAGGGTTATGGAAAAATAGAACCTTTCCACTCAGCATTCAAACTGTAATAGAGAATTTTTCGGGAAATTTCTGAAAGAGGATGTAACGTGAAAAGTCAGGTCCTATTATTTCAGAAACTGCCATTAGAATACCACTTGCTTCCCGCCGCTGTTGTGGATAGCAGGCCGTAATCAGTCAGTGGGTTCTTTTTACCAGGGACTATTTCTCCCTAACCTTCTCAGCTACCTGCCTGAGCAGATCCGGTTTGTCTGAAAAAATGCCGGATACACCAAGCTGAACCAACTTTTTCATTCTTCGTTTTTGGTTCACAGTGTAAACGAACACCGGTATGCTGTTGAGCCGGATATCCCGCAGGCGTTTACGATTTAGCTGCTGATAGCTGCAATTAAAAGCATCGGCTTTGTATTGTGAGACGAGCTGGGACGGCAGCAGCTTGTTCGAACTTCGGTTGTTGTAGAGAAGAGCTGCCGGAATGGAGGGATCAAGCTGTTTAAGATGTGTAATAGCCCGGTAGTCAAAGCTGGAAAACAGCACGTGATCCTGCATGCCGTACTCCTTTACCAGTGCCAGGGATTTCTCCTCGACGCCGCCTTTAACCTCATCCGAAACGGCCTCAGTTTTAATCTCAATGTTGAGGGCAATTTTTCCCCTGGCAAAGGCCAGCACCTGCTCGAGTGTGGGTATCTTTTCACCGGCAAATTCCTTACTGAACCAAGAGCCCGCATCCAGTTGTTTCAGCTCATCCAGAGTGTAGTCACTGAGCTCGCCACTACCGTTCGTATGATCCTCGAGAACCGCATCGTGAAAAACAACGGGAACGCCATCCTTGCTGAGCATCACATCCAACTCGATCATCTCAGCATTCATCTCCAGCGCCCCTTTAAACGCGGCCATCGTATTTTCTGGAAAATAAGCACTGGCACCGCGGTGGGCTATCACAACAAAATCGTCTCCATCATCATTAAAAAGAGTCGGTAACATATAATCAGGGGAATAAGATTGCTGGGATGAGCAGGGAATGGTTAATGCCATCCATATGATGAATATCAAAAATCTACTCATGGCCCTTTCGCTTCAAATAACCGATTAGCGATTTTATCTGCTTTTTTTGATAAAAAATCAGGACCACATTAATCCCGAAAACAGCCATGATTATGATAAAAAAAGTTTGACTGAGCTGCGTAATACCGTAATAAAAGGAATACCCAAACAGGAGAACAGCAGCTATATTAATTAATAGATGAAACCATTTGTTGCGATCCCTCTTTTCCAACAACTCAATTTGTTCGCCAGGCGGCAACTCCGTCTGATTTTTTTTAAGATGAATATTGAGATATGATTCGTACTTTTGCTTCTGTTCTTCGGAGATTTCTTGCTCCATAAATCAGTTTTGCGCATTCATAATTCGACGCGTGGCATCCTGGATCAGTTGTTCTGCACTGTGATTTCTGTGCAGCAGATGATATAACAGGAAAACTCCGACCGTACAGGCCAGGCTACCGATCAAACACATTAAATTTGAAAACCAAAGTGGTTCCATGAAGCCTGTTATACTTGCAAAGACAACCCCGACTCCCAAGACAATTTCAAGAATTGCAGATATAAAAATGAGGGTGGTAGGGGCGTGTGCCTGTTCGAAAAAATTGGATAGTTTGGAGTGATTTGGATGTACTATACCTGAAGAATCCGGTGAAGCAAAATGTCCCTTGTTTTTATGTTCTAAGTCCATAGCGTTATTCCTTATTTTAAAAAAGGTGGGGATACTACCTATGGCAACTGGTCCCTACAGCTGCCAATTTTCTTATTCCCACTTATAAGTTAATCGAAATAGATTATTTTTCAATCTCTTTATTTGATTTATGCAAAATTCAGATAATAACATCTACATCTATGGCAGGAACCCTGTCAAAGAAGCACTCGAAAATGAACCTGAGCGTATTGAAAAAATTTTTGTTCGTCAATCTGTTAAAGACCGCGACGTTCAGACAATATTTGACCTTTCTTCCAACAACCGAATTCCCGTTTCGCACGTTCCGGGATCAAAGCTATATGAGCTTGTTGGCTCCGTAAATGATCAGGGCATCGTTGCACTAATGAGCGCCATTGAATACCATGAGTTTGGTCCCTGGCTCGATTCTCTGGACCTCTCCACATATCCCGGAATTTTACTGCTCGATGAGCTGGAAGATCCACACAATGTGGGAGCCATTCTTCGTACTGCCGCTGCTGCGGGGATTGATGCGGTCCTGGTGCCCAAACATCGGCAGGCACCCATTAATGCCACTGTTTTCAAAACATCAGCTGGGACAGCCGGACGCATTCCAATTGTGCGCGTTGGCAATCTGAACCAAAGCATACTTAAACTTAAAGACGCCGGATTTTGGATCGGGGGCCTGGAACAAGAGGGGGAAACTGTTCTGTGGGACCTGGAGGTTGACCGGCCGCTGGCATTTGTAATTGGCAGTGAAGGCAGCGGTATCCGCGAAAAAACGCTTGAACATTGCGATTACACGTTTGCCATCCCGATGCGCAACCGAGTGGAATCACTCAATGCCTCGGTCAGTGCAGCCTTGATGAGCTATGAGTGGAGACGAAAGAAAAAATAGACTCTCAACCCATTTTTTCAGGGGGAAAGCCTGGGCGTGTTCGACCGGAGATCGCTAGCCTTGATCACTGGTTGGCCTATATCAACGTCATGATCCTCACGAGATTCTAAAACAAGTACTACTGCGCCCCAGGCTTCGTAGCACAAGTTCAGGCTTTATGTTAAAAAAAGGGGACCATCCCCTGGATTCGTCTTACATTCTTTCCTGTAATCCTGTTTAACAAATCAGAGGAGGTCCTCATGTCTCGCCTGCAATCTACGAAACTTGATTTTA
>NZ_JAMQKA010000020.1:0-98759 GCF_031569985.1 Aliifodinibius sp. S!AR15-10
TCCCGTGCGCATCTTGACCAGCCGTTCCCGCCACAACAGCCACCCGCGCAGCTCAAGCAACGCGCCCGAGGGCAGCCGGCTCGGGCGCAGCCGGTCGCGGAACCGCCAGCAGTATTCGGCCAGCCGCCCCGCATCAATCGGGTCGGTCTTGCCCCGCCGGATGCCCAGGGAGTGCTGGACCTCGGCCGCTGAGACCATCACATAGCAGGCCCCGGCCTGCTCAAGCATCGCTGCCAACAGCAGCCCGTAGGGGCCGGTGTGCTCAAAACAAATGATCATCTGCTCCAGGCCAATTCCCCGGCTGGTCCAGCCGCTCAACATCCGCGTGATACCCCGGGGACTGTTGGCTGCTAACCCCGCCCCCGCGGGCTGATTCCCGGAGGTGGTGATTTCCCAGTCCAGCTGCTTTTGTGATACGTCAATTCCTACCCAGTAATTCCCTTCCATCGGTTTTTCTCCTATATTACATCATTGATAGTAGACTGGATACGACCAACTCCTGGTACCTTTACTGGCTCCGGTGGAGCTTACATTCTAACTAGGGCTCTTGGTCGGTAAGCTGTCGGGGACGTATACCAAAAATAGCTCTTTAAGCTGGTTCGTTTTCTAGGTCACCCCGACAGCTCCAGTCTGTTACTTGTCCCTTCAATATAGAACGTTTTACTAACGGGAATCTAAAGGTTCGTTTTTTGGTCGTTCAAAAAATGAGCAAGGATGTTGGTGTCAATGGGCATAACTGCTTTATTTCGTTACATTTGGAACTAGTTGGAATAGGGGATTATTGCAAAACAGAAGGATCTCAATCTATCCCTTTTATAGCATTCTTAATATCCTGCTGACCTAAATGCTCATAAATTTGAGTCACATCTACAGTAGAGTGTCCCATAATTTTTTGAACAATATGGATCGGTACCCCTTTGCGTAAGAGGTCAGTAGCACAGGAATGCCGAAGACCGTGCAGAGTTACGGAGTTTGGGACTTTCTCGGCCAATTTGACAAACTTTTTAAATGACTTTGACAATGATCCAGCCGTCATCCCATGAAACCTGTTTAGCCCTGTAGAGCTTGGGAAAACGTATCCATCCGTTGGTTCACCTTGTTTCTTATGCCATTCCACCAACCAAGGCTTTAAAGGCTCTCTAATCGGAATTACGCGCTCCAGTTTTGACTTTGTGGTGTTATCATCTGAATTTATAATCAATATATGGCCATGATCATCTGAGTCATCGGGATTGCCTTCCAAATTAACCTCATTCCATTTGAGATTTACTGCCTCACTAGCCCTCATGCCGCAGTAGTACATGGTATTGATCATCGGTTTGAACCATAACCTCATTTGATGGGGTTTGGTCACATACCCTTTTTCTTTTTGTTCCTTATAAAACTTGTCGAAAGCTTTAAAAACCTCCTCCAGTTCTTTCCTGGAAATAGTCTTTTGAGCTATTTTTTGCGGGACTTTGGGCGGTTTAATATCGGCGGTTATATCTTCCTTTAGAATCCCCTTTTCGTGCATCCATCGGAAGAACACCTTCAGGTGCCGAAGGTAACTTGCCTGGGTTGCCGGGGCTATATCATCCCGAAAGCAAAATTCCCGAATGTCCTTCTCCAAAATTTCTGTCACGGGCATGGTGCGACCCAGCTGATCTTCCAGCATATTCAGATGTCGCCGGTAGTTATCTTTTGTCGTCTGATTTGCCTGGCTGCGTTCTTCAATAAATTGATCGGCCGCCTTGTGCAAAGGGATATATTTGCCACGTAATTTTTGTCGTTTTTTCTTGGCTTCTTTACGAGGCGTCCATCCATTAAAGGGATCGATTTCACCCCGCTGGTATTTATCCTCATATTCTATCAAAAGTTTCTGTGCTTCCCGCTTGATCTTCGTGCCCAGGCTCAGGGCCTTTTGCTTTCTCTTCCCGTTGATCTTCTTGAAAAACCGAATGTAATACGTTCCCTTTCTCTTTTTTAGACTAGCCATATGAGCAATATTGTGTATGAAAATTACGAGTTGGTACATAGTTGGTACACGATGTACCAACTCATTCATGTGCATTGGTTCGTGTCAATTGCTCCAATTAAGTAATTAATCTTAGTAACTGACTGTACCAATGTACCAACTTTTGTACCAACTATTTACATAAATCGTTGCAAAAAGTGAAATGTTTTCACGCAGGATTTTTTGTAGAAAAGAGTAGGAAAGGGCCTAAAAATACCGTTTAAATAGCTATATGGGCGATTTCGGAGGGGTCGAAAGGAGGGAAAAGAAAAGTGGGCCCGGCAGGATTTGAACCTGCGACCAATCGATTATGAGTCGACTGCTCTAACCGCTGAGCTACGGGCCCATATATTTTTTGTGCGAAAGTATCTGTTTCAAAAGAGCGCTAAAATTAACGGATTTAAGTACTCAAAACAAGAGAAATAATATAAACTCTTATTGATAAGGGCTTCTAATATTTATATTAGATTAGCGGTTTCCCTAAAATTTAATGCTTCAGTATGATCGTAGAATAGTGAGGTTACCATAGGAGTAGAATGCCCTAGTATTTTACTGACCTTATAGAGATCACCTCCATTTTCTAAAACGTGCGTTGCAAAAGAATGACGCAGACAGTGAAAGCTCAGTTCTTTTGGGAGTCCTGCATCATTCATCACCCTGCGAAACTTTTGCTGGATACTTCGTCGCGCATATTGTCCATGTCCACGTTCTTTTTGTAGTAGGAAACAATCCTCTTTTCGTCTGTTATTATAAATTTTAGTATTATTTTTCATTTTACTTTTTAAGACGCTGTTTAAAATATTTACGATGTTAAACGCCTTATCTCCAAGTGGGATCATTCGGTCTTCAGCGGTTTTAGTTACATGGGCTGGAATTGCTATTCGACGATTATCTAAGTCTACTTCTCCCCATGTCAGAGCACTCATTTCTCCAATACGCATTCCGGTGAAATAGGCCAAGCGAATAACTAGCCCAATCATCTTGCCCTCTGTATGTTTTAGCAGCCGTTTGACTTCCGATTTTTTGAATTCCCGTTTTTTGCTTTTTACATCAAACAGAAAGCCCAAACCCTTATAGGGATTATTGTCTAAGAAATCATTCTTGTAAGCCCAAGTGAAGGCGGTTTTAATAGAACGAAGTTCAATGTTGATGGTCGTTTTGCGAATACCCTCTTTGTCGTAGCGATGAAGTTTGTATTTATTAATATCACTACGTTTATACCCATCTAAGGGACGATTACTGCAAATCCTCGTGAAGTGATTTAAGGCTCCCTTATAACTCACGAGTGTCGATTCAGCACAATTGGTCCGTACACGAGGATAATAGTATTCCTCTAAGTAATCAGAGAGTACCATTGCCTGGTTTCCATTTGTTTGAACTTCAAGTTGTTCTTTGAAGTAGTTAAGAACTTTCTCTATTCCTGCTTGCTCAGCTTTGTCTTTGGCTTTTGAACGGGTTTGTTTATCTGCATTAAGCGAGCAATTTATGCCGGTGGAAAGAGTTTTAGGATTTCCATATTCATCCTCAAAGCGTACGTAGTATCGAATTTTTTTATATCGTTTAAATGGGTAGACGGCATACTTCATCTAAGTAGGATTAGGTTAAAAGTTGATTTGGAAAAGAGAAGTCGTTGCTGGTAGGACTTAGAAACCTGAAAATCGCTTTACGGATTTTCAGTGAAGTATGATATGCGATTGGGCATTTGGTAACAAACAGGTGACAAAATGAGGAAAAAACTCCACTTCGCTAAAATAATGTTTGTACCAATGTTTGTACCTAAAAAGGTAAATCCCTGTAAGCCAATGACTTACAGGGATTGTGGTACCCGAGGCCGGACTCGAACCGGCACGGAGGTTTAGCCCCCAAGGGATTTTAAGTCCCTCGCGTCTACCAATTCCGCCACTCGGGCAAGTATCGTAATTACTTGCTGGACAACGACTTATACCGATTTTATGTGCTTTCCTGTTTGCTGCCATATCGTACTTGTTACGGCCCCAAATGACCCTCATTTGGTAACGATTAGGTAACAACTAGGTAACTAAGTCCTGCCAACAATATTTAAATGAACAATGAATTTTCGAGACTGCAAATATAAGATATTAAGAATTACTTCTACAAAGTAATTTAGAATTTTAAATCGGATGGATGGGCTAGAAATATGTGGTAGTAAATTTAGGGAGTGAAACTGGGATAAGCTCTTATAATATTTAATTTGATAAAACCTATTGCCCAAAGGAAAGTTAATAGCGTAAAATTCTAAGGATGATTTAGCTCTATATGGGTTCCTAATATTTTTGGACTGTGTTAAAAAATAATCGATAGAGAGAGAGGTTGAATATGTCATATGAAAATAATTCAAAAGGTAAAGATGTTGTTCAGCGTGGTTATTCTGTTGAGAGTGAAAAGAAAAGTTTGAGACCCGGCTGGTGTAAGGAACACCAGATCCCTCCAAAAAATACTGGGGATGGTCCCCCGAAATACCTCAAAGACGTGCGTGAGGAACAATTGACTCTTTTTGGCCCAAACGATGAATATGTTGCAATTGCTACAAATAAGAAGATTGTTATCTTGGATTTTGACAATGTCGGTCAAACTGATGAGGCAAGCCGCCCCATAGCGGAAATACTGGTTAAAGCGCCTGCCACACATCTGGTCGCCTCGGGATCCCGAAATTATCTAGAAATTATTGTTGCTGATCAAAAGGGCAGGCTTTGGTCGTATGACTTTGCGGTCAAAGAATCTGCTATTACAGATAACCCGGATGCCACACTTCTGGCGGACGATATTGAGGAAAAGATCTATTGCTTGATCGCAACCCGCCGAAGCATCATAATACAGACCGAATCGTCGAAGGGAACCGGTTATAAACTGTATGAGCTGAACAGGCGAACACGTAGATTGCAATTCCTGGGGGATTTGAACCTGGATAAATCCCTTTCCCTGCTGCATCCAAACAATGACAAGCTGCTAGTGGGATTTGAGAAGGGAGAACTACGCCTGGTAGAACCGGATAGGACCGGAACTGGAGAAACGGCTAAGGTACACACGATGGATATACCGCGGGTAACTGCTGTAGCCATGCTTACGGGGCAACACGTCTTGGTAGCCCAAAAGGGTGGCTATATCACAAAGGTTGATGTGGCGAGGGCATCCTCGGCATCTTTCAGTAGGCAGCCCGAAGCAATCGCCCGTGCCTGCAAGCTGCTTTGTGAAATCCTAAGGCGTTGCGGCTGCTTGGACCCATGTGATTGCCGGGAGCCGGATGATGATTCTGGACGAGATCGGGATGACAACCTGCCCGGCGGTATCCGTGACGACGAACCATGCGAAGATCGTCACAGCACGAAATTGCAATGGACCCCCAAACGGCTTGCGATGGTTGGAGAGCACGTGGTCGCCTTTTCGGCCGGCAATCGCCGCATGGCGGTGATGGATCAGAAGTTAAACGTAAAGTTTGAGCGGTTTCTTGGACAGGGCGGGGTGGCCGTAGCCGCCGGGCAAGCCAAAACGCAGAAGATGATCCTTTATGATTCACGTAAACGCCGCCTGGAGACGTGGGCTCTGGCAGATTATGTTCCGACACTCCAGGGCTTGCTGCCAGACGATCTTACCTTCGAACCGGAGCCTCCATCTACTGTCACCTACTATGGAAGCCGGGTGCACCGGGCTACACCGAATCCGGAATTGAAGGTTTGCGTGTTCACAGTAATTGAACCAGGACAGAGTTTTACCGATCCGAACCAGAACAAGTTGATTGCACAGATAGAACCAAACGTTTTTGACATCGTAAATGATTATTATGATGAGAACAGCTATGGAGACTTGGATGTGCAGTTCTCAGCCTTTGGTTATGATTTCGGAGGAACACGAACACCGTTGGTATTGCCACAACCGATTTCCGACTATTTCTATGACGATTTTACTCCTGGGGGTGTACAGGCGGTGATGCCCGCAGATTGGACTAATCCGCTTGTGTTGGATGGAACGGAGTCGCTCGAGTTGCGTACAAATCCACGGGTGGGGACTGGTGAAGACTATCCTATTCCCTTTGCTGCACTTTGGACCGCTCGTGACCACACCAGCTATCCGGTAGTGGTGGATTTTGATGGTACCGAAACTCTCCAGTTAACAGTCGAAACTCAAGAGGGAGACACGCATGTTCTTGATCTGGAATTTGATGCTTTGTCACTCACGCACAATCAGGGCGATGACGAGTCTGCGTTTCTCGATGCCCTTGGGACTCATTTTACGGATGCTATCCGCGACGCAGAGAGTAGCCTGACTGATAGCCCAGTCACAATACAGGATGTTATCTTCCGCAGGATCCGGCTTAATGATGATGACACCCAATTTGGATTGCTTCAGGGACAGTTCAGGGTTTCAGAGGTAGCGCCTGCTGACTTTGTTCAAAAGGGAACGATCGAAATAACATCGATTGCTACTCCATTACCTGATGCATTTGAGGCGACCGGCTTCGGCACTTTTAATCGGGAGACTGGCGTACTTACGAGCAACAGCGTCACAAGAGATTATTTTGAAACCTGTCTCCGTGCGGCACAAGCCGATGCAGGAGAAGGGCCTGGCCAGGATGATCCACATTTTAATACAGCGGTCGACTCCTCGGAAGATACTGCAGCGCAAGAGTTGACGGTAACAATCGAGCTGACCAATAATAAGGGTGGGGCAGGTGCAAATATTGAGGTAATTAACAGCAGCGGACATAGTGAGTCTGGCTGGTCGGCAGCAATACCGTTGTCAGGTAGTGAGAGTAACGTCAATAATCAGAACACACTGCGATACTCCAGAAAATTAGCTGATGATGTATTTACAGCCGCAATGGATCATATTCGCACGCTGGGTCCGTGGAATCCTGATAATACACGAGCTATGTTCGAAGAGTTTGACGTTATGATGATCGGTTTTGTAGGAGAACCACCGTCATCCATCCCGTTGGCTGACCGGTGGGGAGCCGACGATCCAGCCGACTTTGGAAGACTGCGCATGTTCAGAAGAACGCACATTGCTGTTGATCTTAACAACCCGGATCCTGACGATACTCCGGTCAGTATGAATACCAGTGTTGTGATCGGGCAGGAGTTTAACGGTTTTTCGCCTGGTATAATGGCACATGAACTTGGGCATGCTATCGGGCTCCCTGATCTTTACAGTGCCTCTGGATTCAGAGATGATGTGCTTTATATCGACCGTTGGGCGATGATGGGGGGCGGTAACTGGCGCTTCAATCACTTTTGCGGATGGAGTAAATGGAAGCTCGATTGGATTGTTGAGGATGACGATGACGATCTGAACCGTGTGATCGAGGTCCCGATGCCGGCCCCTATGGACACCAGCGTTACCGAGGCATGGCTTGTGCCGGTTGAGTATTGGGATGGTAGCATGAAAACAGATGTAAGAGCGGTTGTAGGGGGTTCAGTACCGATTGGGCAACTGATGAAGATTCATCTGGGAAGTGACGGGGGTGTGATTAATTTTTTGGAGCTACATGCACCGGGTGTTCAATACTCGCAAAACCTTCCTCCATCTCCATCGGTAATCGCCACTAATGTTCTCGATCCGGAATCAGATCGGCGATGGGCAGTGAATGGGCTGTATCGCCGAAGTGTGCATCGACTTAACCAAGGGAACGAATTGATGTCAGCAGGTGACACTTGGGATTTCGCTTCGGGTGTCGAATTCCCTTTGAAAGGGACCACTGTCGAGGTAGTAGATGTACAATCTATTCGTGGGGGGAGTATTCCGGTATTTCATCTTCGGGTGGAACGAGAACAGGCAGAGTTCATTGACCTGCACTTTCAGGATCACGTGCCATCTTGGCGTAGTCCCGATATTTGGATTGACTGGCCCGGTGATAACCCAGACCCAGATGTGCCACGAGTATATCCTGAGGGAACACCGACAGATCAAGGAGAAACGGTACGATTTCCGTCCTCAGGATTTGAACGTCACTTCATGGTTGCACGGGTTCATAACGCAGGAAATATAAGAGCCGAGGACGTTAAAGTACGCTGGTTTATCTGTGATCCTCCCGGGTCGGGAGACGACGGGCGGTGGATCGAACGTGACACAATGACTATTGCTGAAGTTGGTCCAGATACGTCCGAAATAGCTCCTTTTGACTGGAATATAGACAACGCAACGAATGTACACCAGTGTCTTCGTGCGGAAATCATAGACTGGACAATCCCTTCTGAAGTTGATCCTTCAACTGGGGACACGATTCATCTTGCTAGCGATGATGTTAAACTCCAGAACAACAACGCGCAGCAAAACGTCTTCGACTTCGAGGCACTGGCTGCCAGTCCATATGATACAATTGAGTTTCAGATGCAAGTACATAATGACTATGTAGAGACAGAAGTTGCCGCACTGGTACCGGATGGCCTGCCATGGGGATCGAAATTAGAAGTTTCACCCGCAGAAGTCCATGTTAAACCTGGAACAAATCGGATATTTAACTGCAAACTTTCCTTGGATGATTCGATCATTCAGCCAGGTTGTGACAATGATAGTGGATTCTTGCTCACTATATGGCGAAGAGCTGAGGACTCAGATGAGAAATGGGGAAGTTGTTTCTATTTTATCCGGCCTCGTTACAAAACAGAATTAAGACTAGGCAAAGGGTATTGGATAAATAGAAGAATCGAACTGCACGGACAATGGAGGTTGTCTACTCAAGACAACATAGATATAACTGGTGAGTTTCCTCTTTTTGTCCGTATCCGCCTAGCGATACATACAGAAGGAGAAGATGAAATAATCTGGCGTACGGTCCAGATGGATAGTAACGGTAATTTCAGTATGAATATCGAACGGGATCTTGTAGCGAATGAGAATTCGCTCACAGCACAAGCGTGGTTCGATCGTACTGACCTTCTGGGTTCCAGTGTTTCTGAGCCTCTAGTGATTAATAGATCAGTTATTGAATGAATTAAATCTTAAGGTTGTAGCCAATCTGACAAATAGAACTACTGCCGGGATCACTGCAACCATGTTGCACTTGGGGAAGTACGTAACCTGCCAATGATTATTGGCGATAGTTTGAAGTTAGTTTAAAAAATATCAAATAAGTCTATATTTCCTTTACAACCCAGGCAGCAGCCAACTTTTTGGGCGTCTCACGACAGGATTTGGTCGATTTGCTGGAAGACGGTGAGATACCTTTCCACAAGGTGGCTAGCCATCGCCGCGTCTATTTCCGGGATTTAAAAGAATGCGCCGATCGTCGGGATTCGAAACGTCGCGAAACTCTGGATGATCTCTTTGATAAAGTAACTAAAGCTGATAAATAAGGGAGCGTACTATGCTTAAAAAAGTTTTTGCACCAGTTCTACGCTTCTTTACCCTTATTGCTAGTGCACTTGCGGGTATCAGTGCCGTTTGTACGGCGGTGGGATTCCTCGCTCACCGTGCTCATCTCAATATGCTGGGGGTCAGCAACATCCCTGTTGATTTGAACCAGTATATGTATACCGGTGCGCAATTCCTCGCTTATCTACCCTTTAAGTTAATTTCCATCATTGCGTTGAATATTCTGGATCTGGGGCGTACCTATTTTCTTGAGTTCTCCGTTACGTTAGTGGTGCTATTTATCATGTATTGGCTTCTACGCTTCAGATTGGTACGGCAATTCAGCCAGGAATTTCTTAATGACATTAAAAACTTTATTAGACATCATCGCAGCACCTTATGGTTAGTTATACTTATCGGTCAATTCATTGCGGTACACCAGCTGTTAAAAGCAAGCAGAATAACTAGTCTTCTTTTTGGCGACAATATACCAGCACCGCCTTCCCAATCTATTGAATTCCCTCTTTGGGCCGATGAAGGGGTACTAGCTTTTTGGATTTCTACCAACGAAAGTGGCGAACTTTTGCAGTTTTTGGGGTGGTTGGCATTGATCATAATTATTACAGCGGTCATCTTGTGGAAGATGATTGGCACCTACCGCAAGATTGAACTAAGAATGTCCCGTTTTTGGCAAACCTTTTGGCTCGGTGTAAATTTAATGCTTTTCTGTACTCAAATAATCCTGTTTCCAATCAATTATGGGATTCTACTTTTATCTAATGAGTATCCTCAAGTTGAGGTTGTAGTGGATGATTCTTTAAGGGGAAATCCGTTATGGCAGGGAGATGAGCGTTTGATATTAATAGATAGTCAGAATGGAAAGTTTTATTTTTATTCGAGATCAGAGAGACGTCTTTGGTATATTAAAGATAGCGATATCCATTCTATAAGCTACTTTGGGATGGTAGATATTTTCGAATCAGCTGATCAGGCTGATTTAAGGGAAAATTAAGGGGGCTCATATGTTAAAAAGGACAATCGGTGTTCTCTTTTCTCTGTTATTTGGGTTGTTATTACCGGAAGGATGGGCACAAGAGGAGGTTATAGGGCGTATTCAACGCATCGCTGATATTTCCAGTGCAAAGCCAGTTCTAATTGATGAGGAGACCGACAGGGTACAGATTCAACGGGAAGAATGGATAAACGCAAGACCTAAAATTGATTTGTTCAGGCGCGAGTTGATGCAAGTGAAAAAAAATATTCGTGCGGATCTTAGGATCAGGCTACCTGATCAAAAAGGTAACATTTTCTTGGTGCCTAACTCTCCCGATACCCTCCATATGATAAAAGAAGAGGGGATATATAGAATTACTGAAACCCCTGAGAAGCTGGGAGGATTTAAGCTTCTGGTTGTAAAGGGATCTCTGGTTTTTGATTGGTTATATGGTAAGCTCAGGGTCGATGCAGTGGGCGTTAGTATCGATATAAGTGGTACCAGTGCGGCAATCGTCGTGGATGATAGTGGTGATCAAGGCATCGTATTTCTGGAGCAGGGTACAATCAGTTTTCCAGAGTTCCCAAATATTCAAGTCAACTCCATGGAGGCCTTCCTCTTGCGGCGTGGTCTACCGCCAACGAAATTTGACCTGGGTGCACAACAGGCACAGCAGTTACAAGATTTTGTTCAATATAACGTGAAGGATGTATGGTCAAGATTCAGGCCCTGGTGGCAGAAACCAAAGTTTTATATCCCCGCTTTAGCGATTACAGTTGGAGGAGGGATAATTCTCCTTAGCGGGGACGGTGGAGGTAATGGTCCAGCATCTGGCAGTGTAATTATTGACATCCCACAGTGAACACAATTATTTGATATTTGAAAGGAGGAGCCATGATAATTCCCCGGTGGATAAACTGGTATTTTCTCATTAGTTGTTTTTTTGTAACATCCTGTGGTAATGAACAAATATCTGATTTCAAGGAAACCAGGCAGAGTCAGGTACAAATCGATCTTCGAGGATTGAAAACATTTTCAAATTCTGGAAACCTGCAAGACGTTGCCTCAGTTGTTGACTCATTGAACCTGAAGGTTCTACCGAGGGACGGGACAGATCAACTCCATTCAAGAAAATTGACACAGACGGATTCGATTATCACATTCGACATCGAAGTCGAGCGTGGACCAGTGGAGTTTAACGCTGAAATATTTAGCAATAATCAAACTTTGATCTATGCTGGAAGCGACGCTTTCGAAGTCAGAGAAGATGGTTTTGAGGTCCGAATTCAGTTAATGCCAGTTAACGCAATCCTAGCAGTTGAACCCGACTCTCTTTTTATGGGGGCAGATGGAGTGTTTTCAGTATTAAATAAAGGTACGAAGCAGTTGGAATGGTGGGTTGAGGAAATTATCCCAGAGCTAAAGTGCGGCAACGTTCTGTGTCTGCAAATTAGGCCTGAATCAGACTTTGTTCCTGCAAAAAGCTCGATGTCAGTAACAGCTATTTTTAATGGTGACACGCTGGGGACAAATTTCCTTGTGAGGTTAGCATCGCAAGTCGGACACGTGGAATTTAATGTACTAACTGCTGACTCAACCCAGTAATGGGCTACTATATTTTCTTTATTAAGGGCATATACAACCACATCCGCCAATCCCCCGCTGGTACTGCCAGTCGTATAAGATAATGCTATAATTTGCCCGGTAATCAGATACGGCTTCCCCAGAAATTCAAAGCTCTCATTTTTTATGATTTCATTTGCTTCTTTACCGTGCGGAACTGGGCAATGCCCTGCAAGTCGAGATCAAAGGCGATCAATTGTTACCGTTTTTTAAAAGCTCCATTGGCCAATTGCACTAGGCCACTTTCCTTATAGGAATGGCCTGCAGCGGTCAATCCCTGATCCACTAATTCTTTTGAGATCGCCAATGCAGTGGCTTCATCAACCACAAAATTATTGTCTACAGGTACCTTTAATTTCGCCTGCAGTTCACGCACCTTCTTGATGGTATTCTTTCCAGCAATGCTTTTGGATACTTCTTTCTGGGAAACAGAAAACCCCAAAGCAGCCAGTGCCTGATGCAGTAAACTTACGGTATGGTTTTGTTGGTTCCGGGTAATGGGTTTCAGTGGGGTTTTCATGATGTTGTTATTAAGTGTTACCGATAATAACTTTATTGGGTGTTAATTTGTTCTGTTGATGTTTTTTGCTTCAACTCAAACACCTTCTGAGTACTATGTGTGGAAGACTCGTGATAATTAAAACCGGATCGGACAAGTATGAATCGAATATCCTCGGGAATTCTGGTCACGTAAGAAAACTTCTGTACGATTCCAGGCTCTACAAACCATTCCCTCTTTTCATACCCCTCCTTGTCATTTTCTTTGACTTTCTTTTCCAGCACATTGGTTTTTACTATCTCCTCAGGGAAGCCGGCAATATTTATCGGTGATTCTGAATCCAGAAACAAACCGATATTTGTATTTTCTCTAATCCCTTTAATTGTTAGTAGAAGTTATTTTATTTTTTTCTTACCAGCCCCTTATTGGTTAGTACCATGATAATTTCAACGATATAATGGCCATTTTGCGGACCAAAATAATTTGCTGCTAATTCAAACTGGATACGATCTGCATGTAATCTGTTTTGCTCCGCCTGCTTAGCCTCTTCTTTTGCCGATAGCTCTTTCTGTTTTGCTACCTGTTCTTCCCTTCTCCGTTTATCCAGGCGATGTCCGAAATATAAAATCAAAAGAGATATGGTGGCGGCTATTAGTGTGTTGATTATATTAAGCATGGTTATAATTACTTAAGTAAATGGTCTGGACCCTATTAATATGAGTTTAAAGTTTCCTGTAACAAAGAATATCAAAAGGGATTAAAGTGTCTGCCAATATTGCCAGCGCTTTTCTCCATTTAGAAACCCAATTGGCTCATTTTTTCTTACCAGGATAACCCCATAGGCCGCTAACTTGACAGGTGCTTCTAAATACCGGAACGCAGCTGCTATGCACTAAAAAAAGACAAAGTCTGCTTCTTTATGCTGGATGTTTTTGAAAATATCGTCGGGCACAGTATATATCTTAGCCTGAGGTTATGGAAATTGATTATGAGTGAGATCATCAATCAATCTATTTGAAGGTACGGCGGAAATCCATCACTATTCGTTCAATAAACAGCTAATTTGATTCATTTTTTGAGCAAGAAGCTCCTAAATCATCAAAGATGATAAAGTGATTGAAATGTCAAGTCACTAAAAAAGGACGCTTCAAGTATCCACGAAACACCGGGAGTTCTTGATGTTTTTTAATGGCCAACTGTTGTTTATCAAACATGTAAGAATTGATCGTAAGTAACTCTCCAGACTAACCCAATTATACAAATATTAGTGTTAGATCCCCAAAAATAAAGGCAACTATTTGATTATATGAAATGTAAATTTCCAAAATCCACTTTCTTTTCATTCGCTATTTTACCAGCCTGTCGTAGCTGTATTCTCAGATAATCAGCACGGTGATAAATTTTTTCATTGTATTTGAAAAGATGCCTATTCTCTCCCAACCGATTAACAAGATATTTTGTTAGGGTATGATCTTTACCGATATCATCGAATAATTTAAGCCTTGGATCATTATGTGTACTTTCCAGTTTGATAACACCGCTTTTATATACTTTGGAAAATGTTATTGCCCAGAGGATGAATTCAAAATACCAAATTAATTGTTCTCTTGCAGTGTCCAGCGAAATCACCTCTCCTTGGTGACTTAGGGGGTGATGAAGTTCCTTTAACCGTTTAAAAATATCATTATAAGAGTCAGGATCGGAAAGAAGGTCCAACCTTATTACATTCTCTAGCTCATCGAACATAATATCATTTAGAACTTTCTGGTTCACAGCATACGCCATTGCTGAGTCTACAATTGAAATAGTTTCTGAAATTCCGAGTTTCCCTGAGCTGCTATTTTTCGATTTTCCCGCATTTGCCACTACTGCTCTTACTTTTGGAGCAAGCAACCCATTGTATGCCAGATTAGCCCCATACTGAATTCTTGAAATATTAGCCTTTTCAATTCGATGTGCTTTCAGAAAATCTGTGTAAGAATCAAAGTTAAGTCTCTTTGAAATACCGACGTTTTTATAAAGGATTATTGTATTAGACTTGTTACCTGCAGGAACAGTGTTCATGAATTTCCCTACAACAAATCGCGAGTTTACAACCCTACCTACCATTTTGCCTACCAATGACTTAACCAATGAGCTCCCAGCAGTATTAATTGCTATACCAACAAGGAAATCGAGAAAAATATCGATTGCTAAACTAGTCTTAGGTTGAGACTCTATTTGTCCTTTAACTTGCTCAAATTGCAAAAAAGCGATAAGAGCGGCGTTGGAGATTGTATCTAAATACGCATTTGAATTCCTGCGTGAATGTGATGTAAATCTCAGCAGATCGGCTTTGTCTTCAGGCGCTAAACTCATATATATTGAATTAACAATGGTGAATTTTTATACTAACTTGGGTGTATAATTTAAATCTGTCTTCCGGTTATTGGATCATACTCAACCTCCACCGGAACCGTCTGGTCCGTTGGCAAGATTTCAATCCACTGGTCAAATATCTCATAGTTTTCCCCAATGTTGGCCCTGAAGCTATCTTCCAATGGAAAAAATCCATGCTCATAAACCCGATCAATGGGTGTTGAAGTGACCCTGTTTTTATCATCTACTAAGGCAGGATCAGATACTTCACTTTTTTTAGGAAAATCATCTTTTTTGAGACCTTCTTTATGCTTTTTGTCTATTCTATTAGCAAGATCCATTAAGACATCCATCATCTTTTGACCATCTAAAGGATTACCATCCATATCCTTTTCCTCTGGATTGTTAGAATGATACAAGACATCTTCAGTAATGCCATTCATCCCCTCAACAGCTGTTAACCAATTGATAGCAGCTTTTTCTTTACCTGGCCTGATAGGCATAACTGCTTTGACCCAGGGAGAATTCAAAAAAGCGTTCCTTCTATTATCACCATCTATTTGCAGAAGCCAGCCCAAAGAACTGCCGAATTTTGCAGGAACAGAATCTTCAGTGATATAATAATTTTCACGCCTGGTTCCGATGGTATCCCCCCAACCCACGGTATTAGACACTAAAATTTTGGGGTCAACAATAGAAGGATCCTCAGCTTCACTTACAGCATCCAGTTCGTCGGTAAATTTGGCTGGAAAAGTACCTGCAAATGAAGTGCGAATAGCAGAAACGGAAGATGCTGAATTGTTTTGTAAAGATGAATTGCCAGAAGTTTCATAAAGCTGTTGTTTACTTTTGTGCAGCCTTGGCCGCCACCATTCGGGAGCAACGAAATACAGCATTTTGTCAACGTCAAAAATAGAATTGATTAATTCAGCTAACACGTGTCTGGTCTTGTCATCTGGAGTTGAGACTTTATTCAATAGCATCCCTTGTATTAAACGCCTGTAGATAACAATCCTTTCTTCTTCTCGTAACTCTTGAGTATTTCGTGCTGTAATATTACTTACGGCATTAATCCTGTCTTTAACAGTTTCTAAATACGCAGTTTCGTAGGCTGTTTTTTCTTCGGCTTTAAAATTTTCAACGTTGGCTTCGTTTTCTGCGTCAATTCGTTTATTTGCGATACTGTTGGGTTCCCAATGTAACGTCAAATTAACCTGGATGCCATTATTACCTTCAAAATTGACCGTATCCAAATGCAAGTCAAATGATGCTTGTCCGTCCATGCTGACCAGAGTGTCTTCTACTATTGATGCCGTTGCAACTTGGCCGAGTGCATCGAATTCCACCATTTTTAATTCGTGATTTGCAAAGGGTGAGGCAAAATTAAAAGGCCAAACCGCCTGAATAGTTTCAAAATTACCACTCCTTCCAAAACTACCTTCATTATTCCCATCACTTTCTTTACCATTTACATATACTTCATCCTTGTCGGCGCCTTCATCATTAGTTGCTCTAAAAGGGATGGTGACCGACTTCACTTCCTTGCTGGTTTGAAGTCTTGGTATTTCTTCCGGATGTTTTAATCCATCTAATTCTGGTGATTGTGCAATATGCATAAGATTCGCAAGGCCAAGATCTTGGCCAGCATCGTCTACATAGGTTTGCCAACAGAGATAAGTTCCAATATCCTGAACCTGGACACCTACTTGCCTCATTTTTCTTCTTAATTCGTAGTTGATTAATTTGTTGGTAGTATTGGAAAGCACATGTTCTGTACTACTAAATTCAGTAAGTTCTGTAACGGTTTTAAATGTGCTTTTAAAGTTTTTCCTGATTTCAGATGATAATTTTTGAGTTTGTTCTCGCATACTCTTATGCGTTTTTTCTCTTGCGTTATTTTGCGAGCTTTCGTAGTCAAAACTTGAAGTAGCTTCAATGTCAGTATATGAAGCTGTTACGCTTGCGCCAAAATTCAGAGTCTTTGAATTTTCACTACTAACCGCATCTGAAATTTCATCTTTAATTGTCGTTTCAGATTCTGATTTTGTAAATATGTCGAAGGAATTCTCTATTGTTTTTTCAACAACACTTCTTCGGGTATGTTCTTCTATAAGTGTTGCACTTGAACCGGGACTAAGCCAAACATGACTCTCAGGTGTGCCTAAAAAAGTATCTAGTTCAAAGAAATACTGCCTAAACAGATGCACAACACTTATTGGTGAAAGTGAGACTCCCTGAAGCTGTTCCTTTTCAGTTGGATCAAGGTTGTCAATATCAAGAAAAGCTTCGGTTCTATTATCCGAAGTAATCATTTTTATCAATGATTCTGCCTGCTCATGCCTATCCATTGATTTATAAAATAGTTCCTCCAAAATAGTATGTCTTTGTTCTTTTACTAAATAAAGCAATGCTCCAGCAATTGATGATTCATACTGTAATTGCTTTCTCAAAATTCCTATGGCTGCTGCTTCTGATTCAGCCGTTCTTTTTTCCCTAGGGAGATTTGAATATAGATCAGAATAAAATTTTGCAGCATCTTTTGTCAACATGGACTTAATGGACGAATTATTGATAATTCTGGGCCAAACTGATGAGTCATAGTCTTCAAATTTTGGAATAAGATTAGAAATTCTTTCAAGCACTAAACTTTTACTGTTTTTTAGTTCACCCCCCTTCAAGATACCTGGTTTGATATCTATAATGAGTTCATTTTTATTACTGAGTTTTAGGTTTACAAGATCTGAAAATTGATTCTGCAATTTTTTTAGAAGAACTGCTTTTTCTTCTTTAAACCCTTTATTAAATCTTTTTTCTAATCGCTTAGATCTCCACCCAAGAAGGGGTTGATAAACACCAAATAACTCACTGGCATATGGCAACACATTTGTGTATTTGGTTAAATCGGTAATTCGTTTTACTGTGCTCATGATCTTATATAAATGAATGATGTTTGAATTCCGGCGCGAAACCATCTCGTCCGGGAGAGACAGGTAAAGGAATGCTAAATCCAGCACTCCCAGTAGCAGAATTAACTTCGAATTTTTCGTCAATACCTTTTAATGCGCCACCACCTTTTGGCAATGAAATCCGGGGGATCTGGATGGCATTTGATTCAGAGGAATTTTCTTTTGTTAAATTAGAAATTCCTTTTTTTGACTCTGCTTGCTTCTCTGAATATTTTGGTTTAGTCCCGTGCATTGGAATCTCAGTAATGAGTGAATAACTATAGGACGTTACCTCAAGTAATTACTGATTTATTCCGAACGGCGATGCTGTTATATAAAATAGATTAAGATATGCTTGCTTCTCTTAATTGAATTTATCAGTTGTTTACTTTCTTCCCTTTGATATCATCTTAATCATATTTCCAATCACTTCCTATCTTTACTACCAAATTGTTTTATTTACATTCAATTTCTAATATTTTTTGCAACTTATTGGTAAGCATTCATAAATGAATCTAACAGGTAAGATTAGAAGTTAATCCCCTTCACCAGTGATACTCAAAGTTGGTACATTAGTGGGTACATAGCAGTTAATAATCGGCCTTATAAACCCGTAAATCCAGAAAAGGTGGGCGTCCGGCATTAGTGGATGCTGAAGGCAACAGGACGGAGTTGCCTGACGCCATTTATGGGATGATGGTTCACCTGATTTGTTCAATGAAGCAGGAGCGGTCCGTCATCATGATGCCAGAAGATGAAACCTTTACTACCCAAGCAGCAGCCAACTTTTTGGGCGTCTCACGACAGCATTTGGTCGATTTACTGAAAGACGGTGAGATACCTTTCCACAAGGTGGGTAGCCATCGCCGCGTCTATTTCCGGGATTTAAAAGAATACGCCGATCGTCGGGATTCGAAACGTCGCGAAACTCTGGATGATCTCTTAGATAAAGTAACTAAAGCTGAGAAATACGACACCTGATATATAGGTGATGAACGCTGATTATAAGGTTCTGATGGATGCCTGTGTATTAGTAAATTACGGTGTCTGTGATCTCTATTTACGTTTAGCTGAGAAACCCCGCCTTTTGCTTCCAAAATGGACGGACCAAATCCTTGATGACCAATGATGTGAAGGATCGTCATGTAGCAGCAGCGGCCGTTCGAGAGAAACTGGATATGATCATTACCTTTAATCTCAAAGATTTTGGTGATGAACACCTGAAAAAATGGAACGTGAAAGCCGTTCATCCCCAAGACTATCTACTCATCCTGTGTTCCATGAAACCGGCGGTATTTATGACCAAGCTTTCCATGATAGCTCAAAAACGAGGCGAGGATTTGGAGACGGTAGTGAAAAATCCTTCCCTATTCCATGGCTAATTCCTAAAAAGCTTTCAATTACTCACACTTCCATTTAATAGTTTTTTAACAGGATTGAGACGATTAGCATGATTAGCGCTCTACACCTTGTGTAATTCTATCTAAAAGTGCGGTTACCTTATCAGTGGTAAAAATTCCACCTTGTGCTATCAATTCAGGAATTCTTTGATGATGCTTTTTTGATAGGGAAAGAATATCCAGAATCCTATTTTTCAATGAGTTATTTGAAGCCAAAATAGGCTTTAACTCACGTCCTATTACATGGGCAGCGATATCCTCCAATCCTAAATCTTCATTATCAAATAGATCATTATGTTTACTGTAAATAAGCTTGTCCTCTATATGAAAATAGTGGCTGATTATAATGCCAACATCTTTGATGTCTTGAGTGCGTTTCTCTGGACGGTCATCAAAAGCGATTAGTTTTAGCAAAATAATGGAGGCAAGTGAGGCAATTTTAAAAGTAAGGCCCTCATCAGTTAAGATTGGTGCCAAGCCTTGTTGATAGATTTCCTTAAAGCCATTAACGTGAACCTTTGTAAGTCCGTCTCCCTCCACTTCGACTGCTTCATCAATTTCTACGGATCCAAATGGGAGCAGGTCAACGGGATAACCATAGGGAGTCAGTAAAGCAAAGGCATTCGTTGAGACTTCTTTAAAATCGTGTTTTTTAATTAGCGTAGACTTGATCTCTTCGTAATCTCCCGACTCCGAAATAAATACTGCTAAATCAACGTCTCTCGTAGCTCTGGTTTGGACTTCCTCCGTTGACAGCCACATATCTTTGGCTAAGGCTCCAATGACATAAAAATCCACATTAAATTTTTGAAAAACGGTTTCAAGTATTTCAATGACATCTTTTAAGCCTTCTTGATTGAAACTGGATAACTTAATCTTGTATGAACTCGCCATATATTTTATTAGCCACTTTAAAATTGCGTTCATCGCCCGTCAAGATTAAGTCTGCGTAGATAGCCAAAGGCGGGGCAGTCTCTTTCCCCTCTTCAGTATTCCAGAACGGCTCGTAAACCTGGACAGTACCATCAGGATCAGGCTTTAGTCTAAATTTATTCATTATATTAGCCTTAGTATGGGTTGTATAAAGAGTCAGATCCTGTGGCCTTAACATTCCAGTAAGTAAATCTGCACCAGCCTCACCACCCCAGACTGTTTGGTCATCAAGCTCCATCTTTTTCCAATCTACAGCCTCTTCTTTATCAATGAATACAAACGTACCTTTGTGTAGCTTTGGTTTCAGCTCTGTTTCATAAGCACCAATCCATTCATCAATCAATTCATCTTTACGTACTAACTGATAGTTCTTTTCGTCCTTTTTTATCAGATAATTTCTTTTCTTAAGTCCATTGATGACATAACCGATGGCTCCCAACGCTACATCGGCAGCTTCAGCAATTTCTCTATACGTTTTGTGAATCCAGGTTTCATCCAAAAGAAATAGGAAGACTACTTTCAATCCCGTTTTAGTAAAGGCTCGATCTCTATCAACTTTAACATGGAATGTCTCGTTGTGATCAACGAAGAGAAAGTGATCTTTGGTCCTGATATACATATTACCGGCTCCATCAATCCAGTTGATCCCATTGTTTTTTAGCTTTTCTTTTACATTCGGGAAAATTTGTCCACCAATCAGCAGAAATGGCTTATTGGTTTTGGCCAATTCATAAATTCTTGGAAGCTGGTGCGTCCTGACCTCTTTCTTTATTTCTGTAAAAAACTCTAAGGTCTCATCTGGAAGATGGAGCTTTACCTTTGTATCAACTTGATGCCCATCTTGGATATACGTCTCTCGTTCCTCAATCTCTAACTTAAATTGAGTGAGCTTCTCAAGGTTTTCTTGTGCTATGGGGAGTATACCAGGTTTCATTGTTCATTTTTTTATCATGTTCACGTTCCGTGAACAATTTAAATTAGTGAACAAATGGAATTATTCCAATTATCTCACAGTGAAAGTAATCATCAATTTTTACTGCAAAATTATCCATTCTTTTAGAACTAGGATGATCTAGGTTCAATACCTATGAATTACTCAAAAATCGATTTAATGGTCTTCTTAACAGGATTCAGTCGATCAGCATGATTGGTAGCCCAGTGTAGCCATGCTTTTACCTTGAGTTTTTCTTGCTTATTTAACTCAAGTTTCGATACTTCCTCTTCAACCTTGTTAATCAGATCGTAGATGTATTGGGCCTTAGTAAATGACGAGGCATGTTCTTCAAGTAGTTTTAATTGCTCCAACTCCTTGGATTTCTGTTGCTCGGCCTCTGCCCGTAATTGACGCTGTTTTTCCCTTATGCGATCTTCTTCCTCTTCCTTCTCCCTACTTACTTTCATTTTTTCAGCCAGCTCGAAAAGGGTGGGGAAGAATTCGTCCATTCTCTCTTCAAGCTTCTTATTTTTCCAATCCTTGATCGTTTTGTCCGGTGACCGGTACGAAGAAGAACACAAACTGAGTTTTAGTTTGCCGTTGGTACAATACTCATATTGACTGCTGTACCACCTCTTCGATGGATCTCGTTCTTTCTTCTTTCGGTATCCACCTTCTCGCATCTGAAGATAAATCTTCTCTTTGCCGATACGGACAAAAGATTTGGCTGAACGATTTACCTTTTCGGTCTCAACTTTAATGCCTTGCCGATTTAACTCCTTTACCAAAGCATCCAATATTCGCATAGCTCGTTTCACACTGTCAGGGCCAACCAATACATCCAAATAATTACTCCCATAAACCTGTACTCTGTTAAACTGGTTTAGATCACCCTCTTTCAATGCATTATATGTCTTTTTGATCAAGGGATGGGGATTATACAAGGTTTTTTTAACGACTATCGGTTTAACCTTTTTGGGTAATTTTTGTCTAAGGTCGATATCATTAATGTCTTCTTTCGAAATTTCGATTGAAGTTCTATCGAAATCAGGCAGTGGTGGTTGTTTTACTTTTTTATCATTTCGGATTTTTGACCAGTAACCCGATGGAGGAGTAGGAATATTTAGTTCTTTGCATGCTTTTTTAAGCTTAAGGTATGTAATCCCATACTTTTCTTGTATCTGATTCATTGGAACAGACCACAGCTCCTCATATAGTTTTATTCTTTCAAGAGTAATTTTCATGACATTAGATGTTAGTAAGTTTTCTAGCAATCATATCAACAAGGTTATTCGAGCTATTTTTATTTAGTTAGCACACTTTCCTATTTTGGCCTCGAATTTTGCAACAAATAATCATCTAAGATAGACTAATGAGTAAAAAAAAGGAAAGCACTAATGACGATGAAGCGAATGTTACAACAGTTAAAGTTCATGAGGGGAGACTACGAAAGCTGCTCCAATTTTTGAAAGAAAAAGAAGCCATAATCACGGTAGATCATGATATATATGGAAGATCGACTACAACACGCTATAGTGACAGCTCTGAAACAGAATACTCGATAAAGGATTTGGCTCTTTCCATATGGACAGATAAGACTTCTGCAACAGACTGGGTTTATTATGACTATCTAAAATCAGATTATGAAGTTAGCAGGAAGCGAACAGCCGGTAAATATCATCCATCCTACGAAAAGTTTATCGTAGGCATTACCTGTACGTTTATGGAGACACCCGGGATAGAAAACAGAGCCGAGAAAGAGCAGCTGTTTTTTTCGGGAGACCGCCCCGAACAGACTAACCTCCTTGCTACATTTCCCGATTTTCGGCAAGGGGTAAAGGACGAAATCAAGCAATTTGCAGCTCTTCTCCAAAACGGGTCCGAAGGATTTCCCTATCAGCAATTGCGTAACCACACCGCCCACCGGTGCCACCGGTATAAGAAACTGGAGAAAGATATTTTTCAATATTTAAAGGATGCAACTCCGTCAGAAGTGCAAGATATCGGTTCGAGGTTAGCTGAGGTAATGAGTGCGTACGGGGACCATTTAGAGCAGCTAGAAAGGGGAGGCACCAGTCATGAAAATCCCAAAGATGGACAGGTGGTTGAAGATCGGCTCCAGTTCAAGGAGTTGTCTGAACCGGAGGATATTGCAATCAGCTTGGAGGAAGAGCAACAGTTGGAAGATATTGGATTTGAAGATGCTTTTTCGGGAAAAGAGCATTGGTTGGACGGACTGCGATTCAAAAAGATTACCTATTGGAAACAGGCACTTGATGAGGTAGCTATCTCGGAGTGGCCGGACTATGTCCTTGAGCATATCCTGCTGGCCTATTTTGAACTGAATACGGTATGTTCCCAGATAGTAGATCTTCGGGACCAGGTGTATAACGAGGTGAGCTATTACGTTAAAAACTCTATGGATGGTAAGGAGATTTTTACTATTAAAGAGGTACTGACCCACCACGATTTGGCTTCGATGCTTTCACAGTATGAATATGAGTCCAATGCGTTTGTAGATGCTCTGCGGTCCGATGGGAACCTGCTGGATAAGCCACTGAAGCAGCTGCCACAAAACTTTGATGGGGTATCATCCCCGGACCGGCTTTTTTACTCGCGCATTGAAAAGCTGCTCTGGGAATATCTGCTGTTCCGTATGTGCGATAGTTGCCAGCTGAACAAAGATCACGTGGCCGAATTTTATACGCCATTATATAATCCTGCCAAATAAATGTGTTAAGGTGGACAAGAGTTATGTCCACCTTAACCTTTCTTCTCTTTTTAAAGCACGTAGAGGATGCACCGCTTTGATAGCGTGGTACCAGGCTTATCCATAGGCCGTTCTATCAGACTTACTATCAATATCGGGTGTAGTTACGGTAAATGCTCTTTCGGCAGTATGTAGCTCACGGCTTTCCTTGTATTTAAATTCAGCTTGTGCCAGTAAAATACTCCATGTAGCTGGAACTCTGGTCACATATGAAAAGCGTTGCTGTACGCCCGGTCGTACAAAAAAATATTTCATACGTTCGGGTATAATATTCTCCTCAAATTTTTTGTGAGGGAAATAGGCCAGGGGTTCTCGCCCCTGCCATTCGTTGATCCCCTCATCTGATGCAATACCCCGAATGCGTAGCGTGATACCATCGAATTGATGTTCTATGCGACCTTGATTAATGGCTTGCAGCCGAAAAGCTACAATATAGTAGCCTTGCTGAGGACCGTGGAAATCGCATTCCAAATCAAATTCAATACGTGGTTTATGGGCTCCTTCATGAAAGAATCGCCAATACGTCCAGATCGCACCCACTACTACCACCAGCGTTTGCAGCGTACCTAGTATCATTTCATATTGCAGCATATATTCCCTCCCTTTGTTTATTATGTAACAGTTTATACCGGCCCAACATGGCGGTAAAATCTAAGTTGATTCAAACCATGCCTGCACCTGGTTTGATAGCTTCATTTTATTCTCTGAGAACTGCCTTACCCTGTGGGCATTGGCCCCCGAGGGATGAGGAAATCCTGACAGAATCTGTTGTTTTTCTAGCTTGACACGCTTTCGCACGTAAAAAATACCTTCAGCAGCTTTTTTACCCAGGGGGATAATTAAGCAGTTTTTAAACTCGCGTAACTCTGAAACCAATACCGATTCCAGCATTGATCTCAAAAAAGGATGCGATAACAAATCAGGTTTATACCCATTGTAGTTTTTGCCACCGCTAAAAACCGGATATTTAAGGATGGAGCTGTAGGCCAATATCTTCGTTCCAAATAAATCGGCAAAGGAATCTACCTGGAAGTACCTGTGCACCCCCAATTCATCAAACATCTCAATCAAATTTTTTCGCATCGATCCGGCAAAGGCAATTGTGGACATCGCTTTTAACTTATCCCCTTTTTTGGGGCGCAATGCAATTCGATAAGCAATCTGCATTTGGGTCCAACCAGGTGTAATCCCGTATAAAGCTATCGTTGCTTTTGTGTTTATCTTGCCCAGAGGAGCATACCAACATTCTATTTTGTCATCACCAAATATTTCCAACTTAGGACTTAGATCCTCTATCCCATTTGGAATCTGGTCCGGCAAATAGTTCTCATATTTTTTATGATCGATTTTCATTGGGAATACTTTCTCTGCAGTAACCGGGTAACATTCTGTATCCAGGTTACAGAGGTTTGAGTATAGTGGATATAAATAGTATACAGATAAATCCGCATTTGAGGTAAAAACAGAATCTCCGAATCGGCCTTTACCGGAGAGTTGAAAAATTACTGTGGGAGTACCCGCACTTTCGTATGTGCGATAGCTGCCAGTTAAACAAAGATCACGTGGCCGAATTTTATACCCCCTTATACAATCCTGCCAAATAAACCTTTTGGGTGGACACGGTTTTTGTCCACCCAAACTATTCTCCTCCCATTAAAGGATTATTGAGTTGCAACGCCGGGAAAGCCCCGGCATCAATCGCAACTCAAATCCTTAGTTAGCTATGCATATCAAACACTATTTGACGTCTGGAGAAGCTGTTGAATACTTGCAACAGCAACTGAAACAAGAAGTTCACTATTACGACCTGGATAACCTCATACGAGCCGGTGACATAGACCCACCCGAAAAAATAGGTGGTCGCCGGATGTGGTCTCACAATGACCTGCGTGCGGCCGCCAAAGCACTTCGCATCAGAAGGGCCAAGCGACCAGAATTGACTGCCAAACGCTCACTGCTTGACTCGGAAAAGGAGAAAACAAGTAACGCATCAGGTTAAATTAAACCCAATAAATTTAAAAAGCAGTCGAAAAATGGATATCGAGTATCAAGTTAGATCCATCTACTCCGGAAGGTTGGTTTATAAATCAAATTCCAGGAAAGATATCATCAAATATTTGAACAAGCGGAATCCCAGTGCATGTGATGTGTACTGGGTCACACCGCGGTCAAGTAGGGTTCGCTGTATCTCAAGAGGGGACAGATTTGTAGTCGAAAATCATATAACTGTTTCAAATAATCCCAACCAAATGTCTCTAATCTAATTTGTGGGCCAGGCAAAAGATGCATTTAACATCCCAACAGAGCTCTCTGACTATTGCAGACCAGCTTAATATCGACCGTCTGTTCCAAGGGTTCCAGTTGGATTAATTCTCCCATTTCTTTGGGCTATAATTTGTGAATAATCTTCTCTTTTTCGGCTTTCTTATTCGGGGGTTTAAAGAGCTGGATTATTTGGCTGGATGTTGACCGATTTCCCTAAATTATTTAAGTGAGATTTTCTGATGTGTAAATGTAGCGCCAAGAATGGATTATGAATCTGACGTTGGCAAAAATGGAATGCTTATGTATTTGATATTTATACACTTAATTACCGTCAGAAAGTACGTCATATTTACGTCATATCAACGTCATAAACGTCAGATTTACGTCAGATAATTTGAGGACTATCTGACGTAGTTTCTAACGTAGAAACTTTTCAATAAAAACAGGGACTTAGGGCAAATTTTGGAGATACGTCATAAACGTCAGATTCCAAAAGCCCCCCCAAGAAAAACACACATACTCCACTTGCCCCGATTTTAATAATTTAGGTGAAAACGCCTTATTACTCACTCCTTGTCAGTTTCGTTTAAACGGGGTATTTAGGTCAAACTGAAACCTATTACCGCTGGCAAGATCGGCTTGTATCTGGCGTACCACGGGAGTGCTCATCAATAAATATTGACTTGCCAGTCGAAATGGTGAGGAAGAAACAGGTTTAATAGCGTGGGTAAGAGAGTTAAGTACTCCCAGTAGTATTTTCTGGACTTACTAACTTTAGCACTTAATACATATGGTTCGCCCGAAGTCCACGCTATAAAACTCAACGAAAATCAATCATCCTCGTATGTGTAAATCAGAAAGGAGGGAGATACTAAATAGGATTGAATTCCAACTCCTGGCCTGAAACGTTCTCAAAGGTGCTTTTTCTGTATGAAGGGTATAAAAGGTTTTTTAAATAATGCTATGAATGGACAACGGTAAATCAAGGTAAATACAGGATAAAAATAACCCAACGTGCCTAAATTATTTAACCGGGGTATTTTTTATCAGAAAACCCCTGAAAGTGAAGTTTCAAAGTTTCATTGTCCCATAAATAGCTATAATAGTCTATAAACCCCGATTTAATGAAACTTTTCCTTGAAACTTCTTTGAAACCTCTTGAAACTTTTTTTGCCGTTCGTGAAACTTTTGAAACCTGTCAAGTTTCAAAAAAGTTTCAAAAAATAAATGGATTAAGACAAGTAAAAACAGTGACTTATAAAAATAACTCAATTTCAATGAAACCTGCCAAGTTTCATGAAAAATCGCTGCCTGAAGCCTGTAAGCCTACAAAAATGGGGTATTTGGAATCAATGAAACTTTTTTCTAGGGGGTGTGCTAATTCCGGAATTTTTAAAAAGGCCGGTTAAATTATTTAGGCAAAATCGGCTAATAGTTTATTCCTTGTCAGAATTGGTTAAGCGGGGATTGGTCCAAGGCCGATTGAATGGTGCAGTTGAACAGGGGCCTGGTTCAAATGAGTGCAGGTAGCTCCACACCCTTGTATAGGGGTTCAGTAAAATCCCCTAAAATCCAATTTAATTGCGCTTAATTGTATAAAATTCCATTTAATTGGCGGTAAAATCCAGTAAACTCCATTTAATTCCGCTAAATTGTACACCTTAGAAAGATGGGGGATGGTATTACAAGTCAGAAAAAAACGAGCATTGGTCCTATTTTAACTAATAGAACATTACCTTTCATATCCTTATTAACCGGTTTAAGGTTTTTAAAATCAGATAAACTGGGATATAATCGAGTTCGAAACCAATGGAAGCCACCTTTTACCGTTAGGGGGGGAGGGCTAAAATGTTTATTTTCTTTAAATATTTTACCTTTGGCTCATAAATGTTCCACCAGTTGTATTTTACGCGGATTTTTTCAGTGCAAAACAGTTCTGCAAAGAAATGAATTTTTCAAAACGGGAAATCCAGTCAGATTGATTTGAATGGAGGTTTCCTGTTTAGCAAAGCTCTCTTGGTAGGGGGGAGGGGCAACCTTAAAATGTTTAAATTTTTCTTTTAAAAACCTCAGATATACTACTTTTAGAATAAAATTTGCCAACGTAAAGCCTGAATTTCTGATTTTCATAAACTATGATAGCTATGGTACAGGATCAGCCCTTAGGTTTTATTTTTTGAATTTGGCCAATATGAATAGAAAATTCAGTGCGTAATTTAAAAAATTAACTTGGTTAGAAATTTCGGGCGTTGGCAATGAAATCCTTATCGGTGCAAATAGACTCATTCACATCCCAACTTGATGAAATAAACCGGCAGTACCATGAGCACAATAAGTTAGAATTTATTGCCTGTGAGTCCGGTAAAAGGCTCAAGGTTACCTGTCAAACCCAAGCAAATGAGACTGTCGCTCTTACCGACTGGCTTGATCCCCAACAGGCGGTAGAATACCTTCAGAAATACAAACAAAAATATTGCCTGGATCCGAATAAGTTGGAGAGGTTCTTTTCTTTTTCAGATGCTGCTAAAATTATTTCTATTCACAGATTAAAACCTACCAGGGCGAGAAAAAAGGGGATACGCAATGCCTTTAAATACATGCGTGAAGCCTACCATGGGTTACGGTCCAAGCGTAAACCTATCAGCGTCAGGCCAAGTGGGAAATACAAGAATTGTTATGATATTTTGGATGGGAATTCTACCTGGCATGTGGCTAAAAAGATTGGGATGGAGGTTTTACCTGCACAGATTGTAAAGGGTTAATGAATGGTAATATGTAAAATCTATGAGCTTTTACCTCCTTTTATTCCTTTAATCTTACCAGACTTCTGTTATTTTAGATAAAAATTGTTTGACAAGATTTTAATCTGGGTACATTCGTAATAGATGGCTTCTCATTTTTTTACTAATCAAAAAGGCGATGAGCTTCAAAAGAAGTTCAAGGGGATATTCAATAATTACGTAAACTTATATGCCTTCCATGCAGTAGTCGGATATTTCCGTGCCTCCGGTTATCATGCAATACGAGAACACCTGCTCAAATTGGGTGATGTGAAAATTTTGGTCGGTATAAATGTAGACCATATGATTGCCGAGGCTAAGCGACGTGGGTTGATGTTTATGGGCGATCCCAAAAAGACGCGTGAAGAATTCGTAAAATGGATGCAGGAGGATATTAAAGATGCTGAGTATTCAAAGAAAGTAGAAGAAGGCATTCTACTTTTTATGGAAGATATTATTGACGGGAAAATTGAAATCCGCGCCCACAAGAAGAAAAACCTGCATGCCAAGATTTACATTTTTCTACCCGAGGACTTTCATGAGGATGCTCAATACAGTGTCATAACCGGTTCTTCGAACTTAACACATTCCGGCCTGGGTAACGGTGATGAAGATGCTAATTATGAATTTAATGTAGAGTTAAAGCGGTACGACGATGTAAAATTTGCTGAGAGTGAATTTCAGAAGTTATGGGCAGATGGAGAGGAAATTCTTCCGGAAGACATCCAAAAAGCTAAAAAGGATACCCATATTGGCAAAGAGTTTACCCCATTTGAACTCTACATTAAATTTTTGATTGAGTACTTTGGTAAGAACATTGACTATGACCCTGAGACGGTAGGTGATGTCCCCAAACAGTTTATGAAACTTTCCTATCAGATTGATGCCGTTAATCAGGGTTTCCAGATGCTGGAAGATTATAACGGCTTCTTTTTGGCTGATGTAGTTGGTACCGGTAAAACCGTGGTGGCAGCTATGTTGGCCAAACGGTTTATTATTGCGAACGGTACTGGCGATACCAAGATATTAGTCGTATATCCTCCGGCATTAGCCAAAAACTGGAAGCGTACTTTTCGACTATTTGGAATTGATAAGTATGCAAAATTTATTACCAATGGTAGTCTGCATAAGATTGTGGAAGATCGGGATTTAGATTATTGGCCAAAGGAAGATTATGATCTGGTGATTGTGGATGAAGCTCATAAATTCCGCAATAAGAAAGCGCAAATGTTTGAGAATCTTCAGATCATCTGTAAGGCGGGACGCTATAATAACGGTCTGATAAATAGTGAAGAAAAGAAAGTAGTGTTGGTATCGGCTACCCCCTTAAATAACCGTCCTGAAGACATCTATAATATGATTCAGCTCTTTCAGGATGCAAGGCGATCAGATCTTCCGGTGACGAATCTTACCTCCTACTTTTATCCCCGTATCAAGCGGTACGAGGAGATTATGAAAAGGAATGAACCTGATATTGAGGCTATTAGGGAGTTATATGCTGATATCAGAGAGAAAATATTGAAGCCAATAACAATCAGGCGTACCCGAAGAGATCTGGAAAATGTGGATCAATATCGAGAAGATTTAAAGAAGCAGGGAGTGGTATTCCCCGATATTGCAAAACCCCGAAAACGAGAGTATGAATTGGGTGATGAATTGCGAAGCTTATTTTTTGAATCTCTTGATTCCATTCTCGATGAGGATAAAATCGGTTATTATCGATACCAGGCAATAAAATATCTCGATGAAGAAATTAAAGACGAGTATTACGAAACAGCAGATTTGACATCTCGTCAACTGGCACGAATGATGACGACTTTATTGGTCAAGCGGCTGGAAAGCAGCTTTAAGGCGTTTAAGGATACATTGCATAATCTGCGCGACTCTACGGCCAACATGATCCGCACCTACGAAAACGGAAAAGTATTCGTAGCTCCGGATCTTGACGTAAACAGGCTAATGGACGAGGGATTGACAGATGATGAGATTGAAATGAAGATTTTATCGATCTCGGATGAAAAGCCCGGTAATCGAACATTTGAGCCAGACGATTTCCGACCGGAATTTATCGAAGGTTTGCGAAACGATTTACAAACTTTGGATGCACTCTGTGATCAATGGGACGATGTAGATCAAGATCCGAAATTTAACAAGTTCCTGGATATGCTCGAAAATGAGCTTCTTGACCGTTCCATCAACCCATCTGGCAAACTGGTTATCTTCTCAGAAGCAAAATCGACTATTGAAGACCTAACCAAAAAGCTAAAAGAACATGGTTACGATCGTGTACTAACGGTTTCGGCTGATAATCGAAGCCGCGTATTTGAAGAGGTACTGGCTAACTTTGATGCCAATTATGAAGGAGAGGTTAAAGACGAATATGATATTATTATTACCACCGAGGTGTTGGCCGAAGGTGTGAACCTGCATAGGGCAAATGTAATCGTAAATTATGATACCCCTTGGAATGCAACCCGTTTGATGCAGCGTATCGGTCGGGTAAACCGGATTGGAACACGGGCTGACACCATATATAATTATAACTTTTACCCTTCTGATGAGGGGGATATGATTATATCGCTTAAGAAAAAAGCACTGGTAAAACTACAAAGTTTCCATTCAGCTTTTGGAGAAGATTCGCAAATCTATTCTTTGGATGAGGTAATTGAAGAGTTCGAACTGTATAAAGAGGGACAAAAAGATGACGAAGACATCCGTCTTAAATACCTGGAATTTATTCGCAATTTTAAAGAAAACAATATTGAAGACTTTCGTCGCATAAAACGGCTTCCCCTTAAGGCAAGAACGCTCCGATTTGCTGAAGAAAATGACCAAGGAACGGTTTGTTTCCTCCGAACGGACGATAAGAAGGAGCTATATTATATAAGCAAAGATGAGCAGGTCGTAGGGCTAAACTTTGAGGAAGCCGTAAACCTTTTTGAAGCAACAGAAAAAGAAGAACCGCTTGGTGAATTACCGAATTGGCATTACGAGCATATTAATTGGGCTAAAGAGCAATATCAAAAGGATATTCAGGAATCAACCCCTGAAGGAGCCGTGACTGAAAAAAAAGACGCGAGGTATAACCGGGCGGCACGCTTTTTAAAAGATATCAAACGATATGTGGATTCTGATCAGATGGATGAGGTATATCGTCGGCTTAAGAAGCTGATGGACGAAGGAACCTACGCTAATTTACTGACGGAGATAACGCGTGTACTCAACAAAAAAGCAAAGCCTTCAATATCTTTCAGAGAATTAAAAAAGATTGCTGATAAGTATAGCAGTCGCCTCAAATTCTCTGATGAGAAAAAAGATAAAGAACAGGATCAGACGCTCCTACAACCGGAAATCATTATCTCTGAGAGTTTTAAATAAGTACCATGGATCAAGAACAACTGCAACAGATACTTTCATCTCACTATAGCCAGGAAGAATGGATTGAACTGCTTAAAGTAGTTTTCCATACTGGTGATGTATTTCAATCCCCTCAACCGTTGCCTGCCCTCCCCGGTAATTTGGCCAAAGAAGGTTTTCAGCTTGGACGTTTTAAAACATCGGACGGTTATGAAATCGGGGTATTTGAAGTCCACCTGAAAGAAAGTGTAGAACTGCACCGCAATCGCGTAGGTGTTCGTAACCTTTTACGTAGTTACTACAAGCAACTGGATGGTGTTTTTGCGGTATTTAAGCAGGGAAACAGTTGGCGATTTTCATTTATCTCCCAACTCCGTGACTGGGATGAGAAACAGGAAGAATGGGTACTCGATGAAACCGAACCCAAGCGTTATACCTACCTTTTAGGTAAAGGGCAGGCGGTTAAAACGGCTACTGATCGCTTTAACCGACTTGTTGAAAGCAATCGCGTAATTTTTGATGACATCAAAGAGGCATTTTCAGTTGAAAAGCTGAACAAGGAATTCTATAAAAAAGTAGTTTCCTCTTTTTATGATCTTCTTGGTGTAAAGGAACCAGGACGCGGAGGCGAGCAACATCCCCACCTGTTGGAACTGCCGAGTGTTTCCAAAGAGGATAAACAAACCCACCAGGAGTTTGCCGTTAGGCTAATCGGACGTATTGTGTTTTGCTGGTTTTTAAAGTTTAAAAAGTCCGAACAGGGAAATCCTATTATTACAGAGGATGCATTGTCCTCAGATGCGGTTACGGAGGACTATTATCACCAAAAGCTGGAGCGGTTGTTCTTTCAGGTACTGAATACCCAAAAAGAAGACCGCCGAGAGGAGCTGCCGGAAGAATACAAAGATATTCCCTTCCTTAATGGTGGATTGTTTGAACCGCACAGCCACGATTTTTTTGATCCCGATAATAATACCGGTATCTCGAAGTATCTGAATACATTAAAAATACCCGACAAATGGTTTCGTGAACTTTTTACGGTGTTGGAGCAGTACAACTTTACTATTGATGAAAACAGTGTAGAAGATGCGGACGTATCGGTAGATCCGGAGATGCTGGGACGCATTTTTGAAAACCTATTGGCAGAAATTGATCCGGCTTCAGGTAAAACAGCTCGTAAGGCGACCGGCAGCTACTATACGCCACGGGAAATTGTAGACTACATGGTAGACGAGTCACTCAATAAATATCTGAGTAAGGAAACTGGTATCGACGAGAGACGACTAATGCCCCTCTTTAAATTTGATACAAATGTTGAACATACCATCAATGCCGATGAAAAAGAGGAATTGATTCGAGCTCTGAACAATGTAAAGGTCCTCGATCCCGCTTGCGGTTCAGGAGCATTTCCGATGGGTATCCTGCAAAAGATGGTTCGCGTGCTTGAAAAGATCGATCCAGAATCAAAACGGTGGAAAGATCTGCAACTGGAAAAGATACCGAGTACTATAATCCGACGAATGGTCCGTAAACGCTTGGATGATGCCACGGTAGAGTATGCCCGTAAGCTGGGTATTATTCAGCACTCGATATATGGCGTAGATATCCAACCGATTGCTGCTGAGATCAGTAAGTTGCGTTGCTTCCTTTCACTGGTGGTAGATGAGCAAGTTGATGAGGCTAAAGAGAACTGGAATATCGAACCGCTTCCCAACCTTGAGTTTAAGTTTTTGGCGGCCGATTCCCTTAAGAACCTACCCCAGGAAGATTCCGGCCAAGTTGACCTGTTTGGGTCCGATGATCTGCTAACTCGTTTAAGCCAAATCCGTGATGATTACTTGCAGGCTTACGGTGAAGACAAAGAACTTCTGAAAGAAAAGTTTGCGAAGGTGCAAGATGCTATTATGGCTAAAGAGGTTGAAAGCGGCGGACCTAAAAGCGAAAGAGCCATTCAGCTTTCGGCATGGGAACCATTTGAAGATTCCGTAACCGATTGGTTTGATCCGCAATGGATGTTTGGCGTGGAGCAGTTTGATGTTGTGTTGGGGAATCCGCCTTACGGAGGCGATAAAATTGCCAATAGCCTTAAAAAAGAGATGGAGCTGGGCAGTAAAGATCCATATGGAGCTTTTATCGCCCGATTTTTGCCTGAAGGTACGGAACAAAGTCCGCTGGCAGATGAAGGCCTTCTTTGTCTGATTGTCAGCGATACTTTTATGACGATTAAAACGCATCATGAGCTGCGCGAAAAGATGATGGACAATTACATCCACAAGATGATTCGCGTACATAAGGATACCTTCGGAGCCACAGTTAACACAGCCATTATTTTATGCGAGCGCAATGAATTCCCAAGATCGGAAGATAACGATCAGCCTGAGCGCGAATTTGACGAGTCACACACTTGCCTGATGGCTGACCTTACCCAAGTTTCCATTCACAAGCAGCATGAGAAATTTTTGCAACTCCTCGAAAAAACTGTGCAGTACGAGCATCCCTTGGCCGAACCGGAGGAAGAACAGGCTGGAGAAAAAGACGGTGTTCTTTATATGGCCAATGACCCTTGGACAATCGAAAGCAGCGAAGAATATGCCATCTATACCTACCCACAAGCAATAATCAGCCATAATAGCAACAAGCCGTTTTTTGTAGCGAGTCCTAAGCTCTTTGCCCTAATGTTTGATGATGAGAGTATAACCACTAAACCGGTCTCTTTAAATGGAGAGGAATTTATAGCCCGAGAAGTAACTCTTAATGGTAAAGAAGTAAAGGTTGTTAAGCTGGGACAAATAGCAGATGTGAAGCACGGACTAACAACAGGTGATAATTACACTTATATATTTAGAGATGAAAATGGACGAGGTGGATACTCATTAGTTGATCGCTCTTTAGTTGTAGATCCCAAGAAATACGATTTGCTCACTACTGAAGAAAAAAAGTATGGATTTGATGAAGATAAATTTGATGGCAAATATTTGCTGAAATATGACAAAGGTGGTGAGTCAAGTAGTGGTGATGGTTGGCTACCAAATTACAATGTCGAAACGAGTTATTTTATTGATTGGCGCAGGTCGAGTGTTGAAAAGATGATGAAGCTTAAAGGACATCGACATGACAATCCACAATATTATTTTGAAAAAGGAATAACTTTTTCTTCAAGAGGTGTCTATTCTCCTACTTTTCGTTTTAATCATCCTGGTCCTTTTGATAAAGAAAGTTCATGTATTTTTTTAGCGGAGGATTTAATTAAACCGGTCATTGGTGTCCTCAATTCTAAAATAATACGCTTTTTCTTTCGGAACATTGTTATCCATACTGTATCAGCTGAAGTTGATACTATTAAAGAAATTCCAATAACGGTGGATAGGATGGTTCTTAAAGAAATTGAAAAAAAAGTGAATGAAATTTTAGTTAAGCAAGAAGATAATTCTAAATACGATTATTCGAGTAATGAACAGATTGAAATTGATAACCTGGTTTATAATGGTTTTGGTCTTAATTCAAATGACATTCTCGAAGTAGAAAACTGGTACGCCCGCCGCTATCCCCGGTTGGTAGAGGCCCAAAAAGAAAACCTGGTTGAGCAAGGGAAGCCTACCGATTATTTAGAGCTGTATAAGATGGTGGAGGAAGGGGAGAAAATCGCAACAGATTAGATTAGTATGTTAAATTCTGAAAGAGAAGAAGTAATTTATGCTGGTGATCAGGCTTTAAAAGATCCTGATGATGATAAGTTTAACAGAGCTGGATTTGCTAAGCGAGTCTCAAAAATATTAACAAATAAGCAAGATTCGGCCCCTCTTGTAATTGGGATTTATGGCAAATGGGGAGAAGGAAAAACAAGTGTTGTAAACTTTATCAAGCACTATCTTGATCAAAATGATGATATAATCTATTTAGATTTTAATCCTTGGCGGTACAATGATGAGGATGAGCTCTTAAATAGCTTCTTTAAGCAGTTTTCTCAAGGAATAAGTAAAAAGCTTGGAGTTAAAGGTAAAGAAATTGCAAAAGGATTACTTACCTATTCAGGTTTAATTTTAGCGTTTGCAGAGCCTATCACTGGTTTAAGTGTTTTGTCGAGTCTCGGATGGATAGACAAACTTAAGGCTTTATTTAGTAGTGCAAATAATTTTGTTTCAAGTAATGATCTGCAACCCTTGGTAGATTCAGTTCAAGAATCGCTTGAAAACTCTACTACTCTTGAAAAGCAAAAGGAAAATATAAATGAGGAATTAAAGAAGACAGGCAAAAAGCACGTTGTTTTCATAGACGATATCGACCGTTTAGACAATAAAGAAATACAGTTACTCTTCCGGATCATCAAACTCACTGCTGATTTTGAAAATGTGATTTATGTCCTCTCCTTTGATCCTGAAATGGTTGCAGCAGCACTGGATGAAAAGTATCCTGGTGATGAGAATGAATCGGGATTAAACTTTCTTGAAAAGATCATCCAAGTCCCTTTAAAACTCCCAAAAGTTAGAAGAACAGATCTTTTAAATGATGTCTTGTTTCCTGGAATCAACGATCTGTTGGAAACCTATTCTTTTAACTTAAATAATGAAGAAGAACGTAATATCGCAGATGCGCTACAAGGCAATTTAGAGAGAAGACTTTCAACTCCAAGAATGGTTAAACGGTATTTAAATGGCCTTGCTTTTGCACTTCCAATTCTAAAAGGAGAAGCTAATCCGCATGATATAATCTTGGTGGAAGGATTACGAATCTGCTATCCGGAAGCCTATGACTTCGTATATAGAAACAAAGGAGTTTTTATTTCTGATTTTAAGAAATCAGTATATCCATCTTCAGATGAAGTAAAGAAGGAACATGAAGAAATCAGGGAAGATTTTTTTAAGAGCAGAGATAAAGATTTAAGGATTTTACTTGGTAATTTATTTCCAAGGATAGGTAAAAATAATTTCACAAATATTTCAGATGATGAGTTATCAGAGGCTCAGCGTATAAGTTCTTCTCATTATTTTGAAAGATATTTTACCTATTCGGTTCCAAATCAGGATATAAAAGATCAAGATTTCCAAGATTTTTTAGAACGGTTTTCAAAAGGTGATGAAGAAGGAAGCATTAAAAAGGCCAGAATGCTAATTGAACAAACTGATAATGATGTTTTTATAAGAAAACTTGAAGAAAATGAAGAGAAAATCCTTAATTCTATAGATCCCTCCTTTGCTATACTTCTCTCAAAGTTAGGCCACTATTTTTCCAAGCGTAATGCAGGCATAAATTTTAGTTCCCCCCTTCGTCGAGTCTCAAAACTTATCAGGGATATTATTGTTAGCATCTCTAAAAGTAATAGATATGAATTGAGTGAAAAAGTTCTGGAGCATTGTAGCAATATTGTACTCACAGCAGAAATAGGAAGACATCTTCACAAACAAAATAATGACGAACGGATATTAACCGATGAAGAGCATGAAAAGTTGGTGAAATTTGTGTCCGGAAAAATTCGAGAAGATGCCAAAAAAAATGGGCCATTTTATGAGAGAGAAAATACGGAACAGGATTCTGTATTTCTTTTTAATATTTGGAAGGCTGGGTCTACTGGGAGGGAGGTGTCTAATCATATAAAACAAAAAATTGGTAATTCTCCAGATAGTGCTATTCAATTCTTACGCTCATTTATGGCTACAGTCCATTCTTCAGAGGGATACTTTCAACATGGGAAATTTGAAATTGACGAATATAATTATGTCAAAGATTTGATCGATCCAAAGTTTATTTATGATTTGCTGAAAAAAGAATATTCAGATGTAATGGATCAACCGAAGAGCATACGAATAATTAGCTATAATGATGACTTTGAAAAGGGTCTGGCGCAAAAGTTTGCTTATTATTATTTGAATGACGAAAAAGATAAATAATGAGAGAAAAGAAATTCAGCATTTGGAACATACTGATTGTACTAATTCTGATTGCCCTTGTAGTTATTTGGCTCATATCATTAGGGCAGGTATCATCAGATGAAATATCACGACCTGATGAGTTTAAAGAAGATCGGGAGCATGCAAAACGCAAACATAAATGGTATAAAACGAAATTAAGGAGTCAGAAGAAGTTAAAAGCCCAACTCGACAAGAAGTTCAAATTAATCCATTTTGGAATGCGAATGGGTTTATTCCTCTTGTGGGTCGGGACCATGTTAGGCTTGCACTTCTTGGGACTAATAGCTGGTTTAGGAGGAGTCGTGGCTTATACCGCTGGTATTTCTGGTTGTGTAATTGGAGCCAATTACTTGTCCACGGGCACTTATTATGATTTAAAGGAACTTGCCGATATTGTAAAAATCCGATCCGAAAACTGGGTTTATGGAAAGTTTACAGATTTGGATGAACGAATTGAATTCAGTCAGAATAAGGCCGAACAGCATATCTGATTTAGATATTGAGAGTACAAACCAGTATTAATTATTGATAAGCAGAACGAAAGAGCCTTTATGGCTTATTAAACGGGTTTTATTTACTTCAACAAAATTATTGGTTGTTATGAATGATGGGGTATTTCTACAAAAACTTAGAATCTGGAATTTTAGATCATTTGGGACAAAGGGTGATGATTTAGCGGTCAATAAAGAAAATCCAGGAATTGAAGTCACTTTAAATCCCAAATTAAACGTCTTAATTGGTGAAAATGATTCTGGGAAAACCGCTATAATCGATGCGATCAGATATGTTTTAGGAACCCGAACTTATGATAATCAGCGTCTTGATCAGAATGATTTTCACTTCAATAAAGTGGGAGAACAGGCTGAAGAACTTAAAATAGTATGTTTGTTTAAAGGATTTACGTCAAAACAAGCAGGAAAATTTTTAGAATGGATTCATACTGATGAAGATGGGAATTATGAGCTTCGAGTTTGGCTGTCAGCTACTTTAAAAGATCACAAAGTAGTCCAGAATATTAGAGCTGGTATCGATGAAGATGGAGCATTTTTAGAAGGTGGCGCTCGAGATTTATTGAGAACTACATATTTAAAACCTTTACGAGATGCGGAAACTGAGTTATCTCCGGGTTATAGATCTCGGTTAGCTCAGATTCTCTTAAACCATTCTGTTTTTATCAAAGAAAAGGATGAAGATGGAATAGAGAAAGAACATCCTTTAGAAGCACGAATCAGTGAAGCAAATGAAAAAATAAAAGAGTTTTTTGAGCACTTTGAAGTAGACGGTGGTGTTGAAGGCGGAAAAGAGATAACAGAAGCCTTAAAAAGGCATACAAAAAGTTTTCTACACAGTACAGATTCAAGGGAACCGATTTTCAATGTTTCTGAACCTTATCTACCAAGAATTCTACGAAAATTGGGGTTAGAACTTGAAGAGCATAAAACAGGGTTAGGATCCCTGAATAAGCTGTTTATGGCTGCTGAATTGCTACAGCTTGAGATTGAAGAAGGCCTACGATTGGCTTTGATTGAAGAATTAGAGGCCCATTTGCATCCACAAGCTCAATTGAGAGTAATCAATGCCCTTAGAAATATTGAAGCAAAAACTCAATTCATTCTTTCTACCCATAGTACTACGCTTGCCTCTAATATACCTTTGGAGAATTTGATACTTTGTTATAAAGAGCCTGATGGCTCAAGTATCTTTTCTTTACAAAAAGAGGAAACGGGACTTGAAGACGATGACTACGAATTTTTATATCGCTTTCTCGATGCTACCAAGTCCAATCTGTTTTTTGCCAGAGGAGTAATTATAGTTGAAGGAGATGCAGAGAACATTCTTTTACCTACTGTTGCAAGATTACTCAACAGAAGCCTTTTTAGATATGGAGTTTCTATTGTTAATGTGGGAAGTAAAGCACTATTACGGTATGTGAAAATATTTAGGCGTTCAAATAGTAAATCATTGCCTGTAAATGTTGCAGTAGTTACTGATTTAGACATTACTCAAACAAAAAATGATGATGGTGAAATTGTTCAAAAGAAAGAAGAATTAGACAAAGAAGAAGAAATAATAAAGTTAGAAAATGAGTATAATTCACAAGAGGATAGTAATATTAAAGTTTTTAGTTCACCTCTATGGACATTAGAGTTTGATATGGCGAAAGGTGAATTAGCACCATATGTAAATAAAGCAGTAACAATTGCACATAGAATTCAGAATAGAGTTAAACGAAAAGACTTTTCTGAAATTCCTAAAGTGAAATTTGTTGAATGGAATGAAGAAGCCAAAAGAAAATTGGAAGGTTGGAAGGAAGATGGTTTGACCCAGAAGGAAATTGCCTATGAAATTTATGATGAGTTAGATCGATTAGCATCCAAAACAGTGACAGCTCAATGGTTAACGAGGATCTTAAAAGAAAATGAAGAAGAGATAAAAGAGATAATAATGCGAGACGAGCAGCTTAAATATATACGAGACGCTATTTATCATGTAACAGAATTTCCTGATAATGAAGATAACGAATGAGGATATAGAGCGCGTTGAAAAATTATTTTTTCCAGATGGTGGGGATTTTAAAGACGAAAATGACGAGCGTTATGATTTTATCAAATGTTTGGATCAGTCGGTAGACGTCCATGCATGTCCCGGTAGTGGTAAAACAACCAGTTTGCTTGCTAAACTTTATCTGCTTTCTGAGAAGATGCCATTCCCAGATGGTAGAGCGATTTGTGTATTAACGCATACAAACGTAGCTATTGATACCATTAAAAATAGATTGGGTAGTAAAGCGAATCGTTTATTCCGATACCCTAATTTTTTTGGTACGATCCAATCATTTATTGATCGATTTCTAGCAATACCTTACTTCACTCAATCTACTAAGAGAAGAGTTCAGCAAATTGATACTGAAGCACAAATGCGAAGGATGAATAATACCTTTTGGTTGGAGGGTATTGCCAGACAGACATTTAATAATCTAAGATACTATAACCACAGAGCTAATAATGGAACTGGGATATTTGGCTATTATACTTACTACAAAAACGAAAAGGATACATTCCATTTAATTGATAACAATTCTAATAAAATAATTAATATAAGTAAACCAGGACGTGGTAGTTGGTCAGACTCAGAAAAAGAACAGATCAAAGCGGCAGCAATAAAATTAAAAAATAAGGTGGTTTTTGAAGATGGAGTTCTAAGTTATGATGATGCTTATCAATTGGCTTTGAAATACTTAAAGGAACAAGATGATTTGAATTCCTTATTTAGTAATAGGTTTGGATATGTATTTATTGATGAAATGCAGGATACCTACCCTTATCAATTAAAAATAATTGATCAACTTTTTGATGATTCAGTAATAGTCCAGCGTATTGGAGATCTTAACCAAGCTATTTTGGCTGGCAAAGACGGCGAAACTGCCTGGTCGAAAGATGATGAACATTTAAAAATAACAGGCTCCTGGCGATTCTCGCAATCTATAGCAGATGTTTTGCGTAGTGTTGCACTTGAGCCCCAAGAAGATTTAGTAGGTTTTAATGAAGCAGATATTCCACCCCATATCATTGTCTGTGATAATAATGACAGAGATGAAGTTTTGCAGAAGTTTGTAGAATTAATTGATAAGTATAATCTGACTACTAAATCCGATGAAACAGGTTATCCCTTTAAAGCTATAGGATGGGTGGGCAAGGAAAAAGATGGTCTTACAATAGGTGATTATTTCGAAGGATATAACAAAAAGCTAAATAGTAGCCGACGAACTTTCCCCAATTTTATAACATTGATTGCTTGCAGTTTAGAAGCAACTCCAAAAGAGTTTAGAGATAACATTATAAATGGATTGCTAGAAATATTATTTCTCGAAAATGTATATCGGGAAGATACCGAACAAAAAAGAAGACATTCTAAAACCAGTCTACTGAAATTTATTGAAGAAATAGATCAGGAGTTATTGAGTGACTTCCAATCTCAAATATCCATCTGGTATTTGAAGAGCAAAGAAATATCGATTGAAAATCTTCACGAAAAAATAAGCGACTATTTCCAAAATGTACTATTCCCAACATCGGAACTTGAAATAAATGGAAATGGGAAAGAGTACTTGATCGAGGAAGAAATCAAAGATATAAATCCTACACAAGCGGAAGCTTCTAATATTTATAGATCGTCCACAGAAGAATTGCAAGATATTGGTGTATATGTAGATACAGTTCATTCCGTCAAAGGAGAGACACATACAGCTACTCTCTACCTTGAAACAAAATATTATAATACGTGCGGCAATTTTCTTATAAATGAGTTGAAAGGGACTCCATATGATGGAACTGATGGCTCACGTAAAGAAATGTGTATAAAAGTAGCCCATGTTGGGCTCTCAAGGCCAACTGATCTTTTGTGTGTTGCTATAAGTCGGGAGTTGATAAATGAAAACAGAGAAGAGTTAGAAGATTTTGGATGGGAAATTATAGATTAGGTAAGTTATGGAAATAGAAAAGATCAAAGAATTCATTGTAGATGATACACTAAGAATTGAACTTCATGATCTGATGGCTAATGATCTTGAAACACTTCTGGAAAGCTTTGACAGTGAAAAGTTTTCCGGTGAAACCAAGTTTTCCTATGAAGAGTTTGAAAACCGTATTAAAAGATGTGAGGAGTTGGTAAAAGAACTCTGTCAGATTAGTGCGTTACTTGGTTATTGGGGATCAAAGAAACAGATTAATAACTATGTATTCCCAATAATGACACTTTCAAATAAATATAAAGGTTCAAAAGAAAGTAAGGGTTGGAAAGCTGTCAAGTGGCACTCAATCCGTCTATTATTTTATTATGGAGGTATCACAGCTTTGGCTGCAGGAAATTATCGTAAATTGTATCAGCTTTTTGATTTACGAATAACCGATTCCAGCCGAACGGTGCAGAAAATATCTATTTGTGAATCTTTAACTGCTGTTAATAGCCGAATGGATAGCCTCTATAACAAATTGATGGAAAACAAAGATCATACAACACCATTAAGTGAATATCTTTTTCACCAGATTAAGCCAATAATGAATGAAGTGATTTATCTTGGTCCAAGTTTTGAATCTTTATTTGATCGGTTTGAGATTTTGTATGCATTGGATTATATAAATCGTACGAATGATGAAATACCGGAAAAGGCATGGGCTCCAACAGGGAGATTCGTACTTAAACAATATGGAGATAATCCATTTCAAGAGATTATTAAAGAAGCTGAATTAAAAGAGGAGGATTGGGCTCTTTTAAGGTCTGGATTCTTTAGAGGAAGTTATTCTCGTTTCCAACAAATTTGCACATCGTTTCAGGAAAGACTTCAACGATTTCGGTTTTAGGTCTAAAATCAAATATTTCTGCTTATGTCTAAAGTATTCATGTCATATTCCCATAAAGACGAAGAGTTAAGAGATGAGTTAGAGATACATCTTTCAATGCTTAAACGGAAAGGACTGATTTCAACTTGGCACGATCGTAAAATTTTACCGGGAGATGATTTTAAAAATGAAATAGATGAGAATATTGAGGATGCAGATATCATTTTATTATTGATAAGTCCATATTTTCTGGACTCTGATTACTGTTTTGACATTGAGTTAGAAAGAGCTTTAGAAAGACATGACAATGGAGAGGCCAGAGTGATTCCAATCATTCTGGAACATTGTCATTGGCAGATTGCTGAGTTTAGTAAGCTGCAAGCTCTACCTGAAGATGGAAGACCAGTTACCGATTATCCCAATCAGCACAAAGCTTTTACTCAAATAGCAAAGGGAATAAGACAGGCTATACAAAAGAGTGGTGGGAAACCTTCAGGTTCATCCCCTTCTCAAAGTGATATTCAACAAGAAGATACATCCGCAGCTCAAAGAAAAGATCCTCAACGATCTTCAAACCTTAGAGTAAGGAAAAGCTTTTCAGACAAAGAAAAAGACGATTTTCTAAGAAATGCCTTCGACTATATCTACAAATTTTTCAAAAACTCACTGGAAGAATTAGAAGAACGTAGCTCATTTATTGATTCTAATATTGAGCGCATAAATCCCCAAACGTTCACCGTAAAAATATATAAAGAGGAGAAGCTGGTTAACAAGTGTAAAATTTGGAGAGGTGGCGACTTAGGAAGTTCTCAGGCTATCAAATATTCAAATTCTATTGGTAATCGAAATAGTTTCAATATGATGTATACTGTTGAAGATGATGGTTATACCCAATATTTGAAGTCTAGTGGACTAAGCTCAACTACATTTTTTGATTTTGATGAAAAAGAAGATTTAAGTGAAAAAGGAGCATCGGAGCAGATGTGGGCTATGTTGATAGAGCCTTTGCAACGATGAAGACTTATGGTTTGGTTAACTCATGAAGTTCTTCTTGGCCGTTACAGATGACGATTGGTTTCACTTTCTGGCTCATCATAAGCCGGACGAGGTGAACTTCTGGCGGGCCGAGCAGTACAACAAATTTTAAAGCTATCTCAGAGGGAGCTTTCTTTATTTTTAAGCTTCACAGCCCCAATGATTATGTAGTCGGTGGCGGTTTCTTCGTCCGCCACTCCATCCTTCCCCTCTCCCTGGCATGGGATGCTTTTGGTATTAAAAACGGTGCAGCTACGTATGATCGGTTCCGAGAACTGATAATCAAATTGAGAAATGACAACGTTTTAAATCCCTCAATCGGCTGTACCATTCTGACCGAACCATTTTTCTTTGATAGAGAAGATTGGATACCAGTTCCATCCAACTGGAGCAAAAACATTGTGCAGGGCAAAACCTATGATACCAATGATGCCATCTGTGATCGTCTTTGGAGTCAGATTCAGGAAAGACTGTCCAATAAAGAGACCGATTCAAAGGAACCGGAACTCGTTTACGAGGAAGGGGAACGATATGGGCAAAAGTACGAGATCCGTTCCCGTATAGGTCAAGGTGCCTTCCGCGTATTGGTCACAGATACCTATTCCCGAAGATGTGCTATAACTGGTGAGAAGACTCTACCTGTTTTGGAGGCCGCTCATATTAAACCCTACGCTGAATCTGGTCCTAACTTGACCAGTAATGGACTGTTACTAAGATCAGATATGCATATCCTTTTCGATAAGGGATATATGACCTTAACCAAAGATTTGAAGATGGAAATCAGCCAACGTATCAGAGAAGAATATGAAAATGGAAGAGAATACTCCGCCTGGTATGGAGAGCAGCTTTCACAAATACCGGAACCAACGAATGAGCGACCTTCAGCGGCGTTTTTGGAATGGCATCAAGAGAATGTATATAAAAGCTGATTTCATTATTATTAAATTTTGAAACATAAATATTTCTGGGGATGGCGAAAGATGAACAAAGAGAATTATTCAAATGGCAGTGGCCTCCTGCTGCCCAATATCCACTGAACAACGAAAAGGGAAAAGTTGGAACTTGGGTTAGCAGAGATCTGAAAGCCTCGCAAAACTATTTAATCCTAACCGGTTTTAGTTCTCTTGAATATCTAATCCAAGAGATTGGAGATGAAGAAATTTGGCGGGATAGAAATATCACCATTGTTTTAGGCAATGAGCCGATTATCCAGGAAGAACTCATCAAAAAGCGCCTTACCCAAAGAAAAAACACCCTATCCCGCCACATTGCTGATTATTGGCTTGAAAAAGGGATATCAATCAAGTTAAATGGTCCCCTGCTGTCACTGACAAAGGCTATCGAGGACAATGAAATTCAGTTCAGGCTTCATCCCACATTACATGGGAAGGTATATGTTGGGGATCACCACCTGGTTATGGGATCCAGCAATTTTTCCTATTCGGGAATGGAAGATCAGGCCGAAATCAACGTGCGGTACGGCAAAGAAAAGCCCGAGTACGATGAGCACAAAAAAATTGCGGAACACTACAAATCTAAAAGCAAGGGGTACAATCAAGACTTACTGGAGCTACTTAAAAAGCTGCTCCAACTTGTAAATTGGGAAGAGGCACTGGCTCGGGCAATAGCAGAACTGTTGGAAGGTGACTGGGTAGAGAAATACTTCAAAAACTTACATCCAGGGCAAGAGTTCGCTTTATGGCCGACGCAGCGGCAAGCGATTGGGCAAGCGTTGTATATTTTGGATAATGAGGGGAGTGTACTAATTGCTGAGCCTACAGGTTCTGGTAAAACGAGAGTTGGGGCTCATCTTCTCGCGGCTTTATTGAACCGTTTTTGGCAGCAGGGACGGGGTAGCAGAAGTAAATATAAAATTATTGCTCCACCGTTGGTACTGGTCAACTGGCAGGAGGAATTGGATAATCTAACCTTTACCGTGGCTAACCCAATATCTCATGGCATTCTGAGTCGGTTGGACAGCTCTAAGAATCAAACCCATTTAGAGGATATCCAGGATGCCACCGTGCTCTTAGTGGATGAGGCCCATAACTATCTGAATATTTCGTCAAACAGGACACAGTCGATTCGAAATAACAAGGCTGATCATGTAATCCTATTTACAGCTACTCCAATCAACAAAAAATGGAATGACCTGCTTCGGATGGTTGAGCTCCTGGGGTTAGATAATCTTTCTGAAGAAGCCTACAAAGCGTATAAGAAATTAAAACGAACTAGAAGACGTAGCAGGGCTAAACCTAGTGACCAGATCCTTGGCCATCTGAAAAAGTATTCCCAAAAGTTTATCGTCCGACGTACAAAAAGGGAGATAAACGAGATTATAGATCGCAGACCGCATGCCTTTCAGGATGGTGACGGAAACCTGTGTCGCTTTCCCAAACATGTATGTAATACGTATCCCATCGATCAGGAAGAGCGAGATGTCGAACTGGGAAGAAAGATTGACCGGTTAAGTAATGATTTGAAAGGAATTCTCTTTTTGAAGCGGATCAATATGCCAAAAGAACTACTCGAAGAGGGCGTTGATCCACAAGATTTTGTAAATGGGCGAATAAGATCGGCACCTGCGCTATCACGATATAATATTAAGAACTGCTTGCGTTCCTCCAGGGCGGCGTTAATAGAACATCTCTTAGGTACTAAAGAAGCTTGCAAGTGGGCCGAAATTGGGGCTCTGTCAAAAACCTCATCTGGTAATATCATTGCCTCATTAGAAGATATCGACGGCCTTCCCAGGGTTAAAAACATTGACAAAAAGTATTTGCCTGACTGGCTAACCGATGAAGAGTTGTATTCTGAAGCTGTTCAGCAGGAAATAGATTTACTTAGCAGAATAGCAGATTGTGTAAAACAGATGAGCGACAGTCGGGAGCGATCCAAAGCTTATTTTTTAGCTGATTTGCTTGAAGAGCACAGCCATATATTGGCCTTTGATGAGATTGTTATTACACATTCGGTTATAAACAAGCACATACAAGAGCGTATATCGGATGGCACCCAGTTAGTGATTGCAACCGGTGGTCGGAATGATGGAGGAAAGGAGGAATTACAAGAGTTATTCCATCCTTCCTCTGAAAGTTCATCGGTTATTGGTCTTTGTACAGATGCGTTGTCGGAGGGAGTAAACCTACAGAAATCATCAGCAGTCGTTTTTCTGGATATGCCTACTGTTATACGCAAGGCTGAGCAACGGGCGGGACGGGTAGATCGGTTAGATAGCCCTCACGACAAAATTGATATTTATTGGCCCAGGGATCACAAGGTATTTCAGCTTGAAGCTGATAAAAAATTTATCGAACGGCACGACTTAGTTAATAATGTGATCGGTTCAAATATTAAAGTCCCGGACGAATTTACCGTGAATGGGAAAGAGAAAATTGACCCAGAGCTTATGGAGGAACTCTATAAGAAGCGCCAGGAAGAGGATCGAGAGTGGGCTGGTGTTGATGATGCGTTTAAGCCGGTTCGTGCCTTTATTGAAGAAGATGGGTTGATAGATCAGGATCTATACGAGAAGTTTAAAGAGGTTACAGCAAAAGTGCTTTCCAGAGTTAGCATTGTGAAATCTGATGCGCACTGGGGCTTTTTTGCCATCCGGGGCACTAAGAAAAGAGCACCAAAGTGGGTACTAATCAGAAATGGAGATCTTTTCAGGGATCTACCTGAAATCTGCGGATTTTTGCGAGAGCGACTACCCCAATGTACAAATATCACTGACCGGCTTAAGGAAGCTGATAGATATGTTCTTGATATGGTGAGTCGGCTTAATGAAGGGAGGATAGAACTGCTTCCGAATAGAAAACGACTCGCTTTAAATACGTTTGAGGATTTGATCAATAAGTGGATTAAAAATGTAGGAAATCAAGAAAATCCAGACAAAAACCGTTTAAGTATCTATAAAGACTTTTATGGCTTGTTCCAGAGTCACTATAAACTCCAAAGCTATTCAATCGATTGTTATGAGTTTAGTCAGCTTCTGCTTGACGTCTATCATCCATATTTTGACAAAGCTGAAGAGGATTCGACCTACAAGCGAGGCAGAAATATTAACAGCCTCAGAGAATTGAAATCGTGGCTGATAAAAAATCCGATTGCAAAAAAGGATTTGAAGTACTTATGGGAAAACCTGCCAACTGAGGAGCCATTGGACAAACAAGTTGCTGCCGCAATAATTGCAATCCCTAGAGAAGCAGTTTGATTTCATATAATTTTCAAACAGCAATATTAGGTATTGACTTAGTTGTAAGTATATAATTAATATTGGTTTATATTATGCATGACCTGCGCTAAAATCAAAAGTCACAAACTATTTTATCTCATTTATTTAGGGAGTTATGGTATGAAAACCTCATCTATTTGTCTGTTTGTACTTCTGTTGCTGACTTTTTCCAGTGTTTTCGGGCAGAAGAAAACGCTGGTATTGGGAGATACACTTGAAAGTTCCATCTCTAAAGGAGAGCAACATACTTACCAGGTGTGGCTGGAATCCGGGCAATTTGTGCATATTACCGTCGAACAGTCTGGCATTGATGTTGCAGTTACAGCAGTTAATCCTATTGGTGAAAAAATAGTCGAGCTTAATGCTCCTACAGGAATCCAGGCCACGGATCATGTAGAAATAGAGGCAAAAACTTCCGGAAACTACCAACTGGATATATATCCTTTTGAATCACCTGCCGACAGCGGGAAATACAAAATCCAGGTTATGGAGTTGCTTTCCCCTGCGGAATATAAGCAGCGGCTTATAACCGAACGTGTTCAGCATGAAGCTACAATCCAAGCCCTTCAGGAGCATCTTCAGCAAAATGCAATACCGATCCACCACATTGAGGCTGGAAATGATTTCAATGACTTGCGGCTTTTGAAGAAGATTTTGCAGGACGTCAAAATAGTTGGACTTGGTGAAGCAACACACGGTACCCGAGAGTTCTTCCAATTCAAACACCGACTGTTGGAATTTCTGGTTACAGAAATGGATTTTAATGCGTTCGCGCTCGAGTCTAGTTATGCGGCATGCCAACCCATCAACGATTATGTCCTTTATGGGAAGGGCGATCGTGCAGCCGTATTGTCTGGTCAAGGCTATATTGCCTGGGATACCGAAGAGTTTTCGGAAATGCTCGACTGGCTACGCAGCTATAATGAAGGGCTTCCGGATGCAAAGAAGGTTCGGTTTTATGGTGTGGACCTATGGAACAACGATTTGGGCAGGAAAAGTATCATAGCCTATTTATCGAAGCACGACCTTAATAAAGTATCTGCCGCCGATTCCATTTTCCAGATTCTTTCGAAATTAGAGCCAGACTGGCCTATGTTGCTGGATGATAGCGATAGAAAAATAATGATAGATGTTTTACCTCGGCTACAGAGTTTAATCAGTCATCTAGCCGCCAATAAAGACAAATACATTGCTGCCTCTTCGCCGTTGGAATTCGATCAAAATTTGCAATACATCAAGGTTATGGAACAATGGATATTGGCTAATACAGCAGAAATTTCAGAACGATCTAAATATATGGCTGAAAACCTAATGTATTTGGTTGATCGTTCAAGTCCGGATGAAAAATTTATTATTTGGCAACATAATGCCCATATAAGGGTGGATGAATCCGATGGATATTCCAAGTTCGGCTATATGCTACGAAAGCAGTATAGTGATCAGTATTATGCTTTCGGCTTCAGGTTCAACGAAGGTTCTTATCAGACGAGGATATTGAATTATGGAGAGGCCCCGGGAGATCTCAAAGTCTTAACTCTTCCTCCGGCTCCCGTCGGATCACTTGAATGGTATTTGTCGCGTACCAACATTGGGAATATGATACTAGATTTCCGGATACCTTCGGATAATCCAGCCGTTGAACAATTTTTAAATACGCCTCATCAGGTACAAATTGCCAATTGGGGCTACCCAATGTCTTCTAACTATGTAGATGAGAATCCCAAGAAACTCTACGATGGTATCATTTTTATTGAAAAAACCACAGCCACACGTCCAACAGCCCATGCCCGGGAAGCAGCCGAAAAAAGAAAAAGATTTTAAGGTCAGTATAACTAACTATGAAGAAATGCCAACGATCAATCCGAAAAAATATTAAAAGTAATTCCTGCAGATGAGTAAATAATGAGGTACAAAAGGCTTCATGAATTTTAGTAGAAGTTTACGTCTCACCTGTGAAACACTAATCATTTTGTGTTTCACATACGAAAAAATATGCAACACAAATAGGTTTGTGCTGATCTAATAAGGCGCAAATATCGGTGTTCAGACCTTCTATTTAACTCTAATATCATTTCATTAAATAAGTTAGTCTCTTATTTAAGAATTGTCTCATTTTTTTAAATAGTGATGTGCTTAATTAAATTGAACACAGCATTGAAAGATAAAACTAATAGCCCGTTGAATATTTTATGAGTCATCTGCTTTTAGGCGAAAGTCAGTTTACAATGCAATTTAGGCCTTTTACAGAGCAGGAATCTTAAATTGAACCCTGCGAGGAGTAACTCGCAGGGTGTTAAATTAAGTTTGATTATATCATATCAGCTATTTCTCGATAATTAAGTGCCGTGGTATGATCATAGAAACTAGCAGTCACAGTCGGGGTTGAGTGTCCCATAATTTTACTCACCCCATAGATGTTAGCTCCTTCTTTTTCCAGCACATGAGTCGCAAACGAATGACGGAGGCAGTGAAAGGTAAGCTCCTTGGGCAAGCCTGCCGCGTTCATGCAGCGCCGAAACTTTTGCTCAATGCTACGGCGAGCGTAATGCCCATGGCCCCTTTGTTTTTGCAGAAGGGGATAGTCGGTCTCATCCATACCTATATAGAAGTCCGGATCCTTTTTGATCTTTTTCGCCAACACGTTTTCGAGAATTTTCACGATGTTGAAGGCCTTCTTTCCCAACGGGATCATCCGATCTTTACCTGTTTTTGTTATTTCAGCGGGCAAGTGCAGGTAGCGCTCTTCGAGGTTGACCATGCCCCAGGTGATCCGGGTCATCTCCCCAATACGCATGCCGGTATAATAGGCCAAGCGAACGACGAGTCCGATAACCTGCCCCTCGGTCTGTTTTAGCAGGCGATTGATCTCTTTCTTTTTGAATTCACGCCGTTTGCTTTTGGCATCAAACATGAAGTCTTGCCCCTTGTATGGGTGTTTGTCTAGATAATCATTTTTATAGGCCCACGAGAAGGCGGCTTTAATCGACCGTAATTCAATATTAATCGTGGTCTTTCGGACGTCCTCCTTATCAAAGCGATGCAGCTTGTATTCGTTGATCATCTGTCTATCGTAGGAATCAATGGGGTGATCCCCGATGATTCGAAGGAAATACCTTAGCCCTTTCTTGTAGGTCGTGAGGGTAGTCTTTGCACACGAAGAGCGGACATGAGGGTAATAGTAGTCCTCCAGGTAGTCGGAGAGCAGCATGGCCCTGTTCTTCTGCTCCTGCTGGACCCGGTAGTCTTTAAAATATTCCACTACCAATTGGGTCGCTTTCTTTTCGGCTCGCTTTTGGGCCTGCTTTCGCTCCCTTTTAGAAGCATCCAGCGGGTAGGTGACCCCGGTCGACAGGTGCCTGCGGTTGCCCTGCTCATCTTCGAAGCGCACGTAGAGCCGGTATTTGTTATTTCGTTTGAACGGATAAACGGCGAAGTCCATAATGGTTCCTCCTGCTAGTTGGTTTGCGGTTAACGTCGCAGGATGAAGTACCTATTTTACGAAGGGCTTTGTTTGGGTGAACCAGATTTTCATTCGCCCAAACCGGGGGAGAAATACGATATGGGACCCGATTTTAGGTAACAAACCGGTAACAGAAAAGCGAAAAACGGGCTTCAGGCGTTGCAGGGGGCGGTTCGGAAAGATTTTAAGTCCCTCGCGTCTACCAATTCCGCCACTCGGGCAAATGCGTGATAAAATTTAGAGACTGCAAATATAAGGTATAAAGAATTACTTCAACAACATACTTTTGGATTTTCTTTTGCAAGCAAGGCAGAGGTAAAAACGACCAAGTAAACATGACAACTGCTTAGATATTTTAATAATTTAGCGTTCCTTTACAGATAAGTTCGTGTCAGGAATCCTTAGTATTGAAACAGAAAAACTTCAATTTTGCTTCAAAATAGTACCTTATACTTCTTGACATGAAACTGTTGGTTGTAGAAGATAATGAAGATCTGCTGGACAACATCCTGACCTACCTCGAGAGGGAAGGGTATATCTGTGAGTCAGCAAAAGATTACGAGCAGGGTTTCGATAAGATAATGTCATACAGTTATGATATCGTGCTTATCGATATAATGCTGCCCGAAGGGAATGGACTGCAGCTATTGCAGGAGTTAAAGTCCGTCAACAAAGAAACAGGTACCATCATTATTTCTGCCAAAAACTCACTGGACGATAAGGTAAAAGGCCTTGAACTGGGAGCTGACGATTACCTCACAAAGCCATTTCACCTTTCCGAACTCCATGCACGCATAAAGGCCGTAAACCGGAGGAAAAACTTGGGCGGCGATGAGATTATCCGGGTGAATGAAATTAAAATCAATACCGACACAATGGAAGTTACGGTTGATGGAGAACATGTCGATTTGACTCCCAAAGAATATGATCTGCTGGTCTATTTTTCTGCCAACAAAAATCGTGTACTCTCCAAGCAGACTATCGCCGAGCACTTGTGGGGCGACTATGTCGACCATCTCGATAACCTCGATTTCGTTTATCAGCACATCAAAAACTTACGCAAAAAGATGGTCAATGCCGGGGCCGGGGACTACATCGAGTCGATCTACGGGATCGGTTACAAATTTAAGATTTTATCCTGATGAAGCTTGTCAACAAATTCCTGTTAATTTATCTGCTGGTGACTATTATTGTCTTGTCGGCTGGGGGGATCATATCCTATTACCTGATTAAGGATGAGATCGACACCGAGCTCCGCTGGCGATATATGGATCGCATCGATCGCATAGGCTATCTCATTGAAGAAGGCCGTGATTTCGGGTTCGACAGCACACAGACGATTGAAAAATTCCAAGACCGAAATTTGATAATTCGAGAGCTTGAAGGGCAGGTCAATGAACGCGTGATTGCTACCGATACAATGGCTTGGCATCCCCACCTTCGGCGAATGGAGCACAATGTGAAAGTCTCAGCTTATCGACAGATTAACGACCGTTCCTACTACATTTCTACATGGGGTGCTATTGTGGAATCAGACGATATTATTGAAGCTGTGGTAAAAACATTGCTATGGATTTTAGGCCTCCAGGTGGTAGGAGCGCTGGGAGTTGGTTTCCTGGTGTCAGGGAGACTCTTTAAGCCATTTCGGGAGACCCTTGAAAAAATACGCGATTTCAAACTGAATCAGCGGGAACCCATTAAGGCGGAAAAAACCAGTGTCAAAGAGTTTGACGAACTTAACCGGTTTGTCGATGAGATGACTACCAAGGCCGTTAAGGACTATCAGAACCTGAAAGAATTTGCTGAAAATGCTTCCCATGAGCTTCAAACACCTCTTTCAATCGCCCAGGGTAAACTGGAGCTGCTGACCGAAACCGAGTTGAAACCGGAGCAATTTCAATATGTGGAGTCAGCCCAGGCTGCAATTCGCAAGCTTTCCAAATTGAGTGAATCGCTGGGCTTGCTTACAAAAATTGAGAACCACGAATTCAGTAACTCTCAACAAGTAAACTTTACCAACCTGATCAAAGACAGTTTGAGTACCTTTGATGAATTAATTACGCTCAACGGTCTGCGCGTGGAAGCAAATCTCCAGGATGATGTCCAGGTACAGATGCACCCGGTACTGGCCGATATACTGTGGACCAATTTGTTACAGAATGCTATTAAACATAATGTTGCCGAAGGTTATATCGATATTAGTTTGGACAGCGAAAAGCTGGTGATAGCTAATAAAGGAAAGGCACTGAAAATCGATCCCAACGATCTTTTTAAACGATTCAAAAAGGCTGATCAAAGTACCAGCTCCATCGGGCTTGGTCTCTCAATAGTGAGGCGGATTGTTAACCAGTCGGATCTGGAAATTTCGTATTCTTATGAAGAGTCAGATCGACAGCACACTGTGCAAATAGACTTTGCCAACAATGCACACAGCGAGTGAGCGGGATTGCCCTCATGGTACATGACCTTTTTCTTTGAGATTTTTTTCAAAGACACACCTTGCCCGTTAAATCATTATTTTATTTTTTGCTCTCACATTTGGTGCTACCCACCAGGGATTGCGTTTTAGACACAAATATTAATTGTCGGGTTAAAATGGCTCTCTCCCGTCTGCAGATACTTGTTTTATATGGAAATAAAACGATACAAAAAGGTTCTGTTGCAAACCGATCACTTTTTCGGATTACTACTTTTAATATATCTTTTGGTTCCTTCTCTACTATTTGCCCAAGGGGAAAAGCAACGAAAACAAATTGAGGCCTATCAACTTAGTTCCGATGAAAATGTTGTTTTTGACGGTCGTGTGGACGAACCATTTTGGCGCAAGATAGAGCCGGCCACCAATTTTCGCCAACAGGAACCGAGGGAGGGCGCCATGGCAACGGAGCGGACAGAAGTACATATCGCTTTTGATGAGGAATATATGTATTTGGGAGTAACGCTGTATGACAGCAATCCCTCAGGGATCAAGGCATATCAAAAAAGGCGCGATGTGCGTATCGTTTCTGATGAACGCTTTACCTGGATCTTCGATACGTTTAATGACCAGCGGAGCGCCTATTTCCTGGAAATCAATCCCAATGGACTCCGAACCGACGGGTTAATAAGTACGGGGCAGGGGAATGCAATTAATTTCAACTGGGACGGTATCTGGGATGCACGAACAGTGATCGGTGATTTTGGATGGTCCGCCGAGATAAAGATTCCGTTCAGAACTTTTAATTTTGATGCGGAAAGTGACCGTTGGGGTGCCAACTTTATGCGGGTGATACGTCGTAAAAACGAAACTGCTCTTTGGACCGGCTATCACCGTAACCAAGGCATCTCTCGACCGCAGGATGCCGGTGTCCTGACGGGATTAAAAGGGGCTTCCCAGGGGTTAGGCCTGGAAGTTGTGCCGTTTGGGATTGTAAACGCAAGTGAAGATCAGGCTGCCTCTCCAACAACTACAGACACCAACGTTGATGGTGGTTTTGATGTGAACTACAGCATAACGCCCAGCCTGAAGGCTTCAGTAACCTTTAATACCGATTTTGCCGAGGCGGAGGTGGACCAGCGGCAAGTAAATCTCACCCGCTTTCCACTACAATTTCCCGAGCAGAGAGATTTCTTCCTTGAGGGTGCCAATATTTATGAGTTTGCACCGACTAGTAGAATAAATCCCTTTTTTAGTCGCCGTATTGGCTTGCAGGGTGGGGAACCGATCCCGATTACCTACGGTGCGCGTATCCTGGGCAATGCCGGCAAGTACAACATGGCACTTCTGCATGTTCGCACAGGGGAGAAAGGGGCCGTGCAGCCAGAAAATTTTTCCGTGGCCAGGGTCAAACGTAATATTGGCTCAGAAAGTACCATTGGTATGATCTATACCCGTCGTTCCACACAGGATAGTGAAGAGCTGACACCAGCACTGCAAGACCGACACACCTTTGGAGCCGATCTTGAGCTTGGGACCTCCAACTTTATGGGGTCCAATAATCTGCAGTTCCAGGCCTTTTTTGTATTCCACAACTCCCCCTTTCTTTTGGATGACGGGACGAACCTGTGGGACCGCTCCTCCCGCGGAATCCGTATCAATTATCCCAACCAGCCGTGGGCCGGGCACGTATCGTATCGTGAATTCGGTCGCGCTTTCGATCCAGCCGTTGGTTTCACGCCACGTAATGCTTTTCGCCGCCTGCAGCCTTCCGTCGAATATTCCCCCCAGTTCCCCGAGAGTAATATCGTTCAGCAAATTGACTGGGAATTTCGGTTCGAGCATCTTATGGACCTCGATTTTAAACTGTTAACGCAGGAGGAGCGGCTTACACTGTTTGATGTTACATTCATGACCGGGGACGTTCTGCAAGTGGATGTGTTCCGAAATTACGAACGCCTACAGGAACCGTTTGACATCAGAAGAGATGGGTCGATCATCATTCCGGTTGACGAGTATGTGACATGGGGTATGGAATCTGCTGTTGAAACCGCTCCCTATCGCCGGATTTCGGCCGAACTGAATGTTAGGACCGGTGGGTTCTGGTCAGGAACAAGTACAGAGTTTGGCGGTGAAGTGACGGTCAGGCCGTATCCCGGCATTGAACTGGCCCCTGAATATATTCATACCAAAGTAGATCTCGCAGAGGGAGACTTTTCTACCGATCTGTTTCGTTTTGAGGCGAATATAGACCTGACAACTTCACTTTTCATCACTACAAATGTCCAATACGATAACTTGAGTAAGCTGTTGGCCATGAATAACCGCTTGCGATGGATTATCACGCCCGGCTCAGATGTGTACCTGGTGTACAATCACAACTGGATCGAAAACCCCATGCAGCGGTTCCGCACCACCCAGCGGGCCGGTGCAATCAAGGTAAGCTATACCCACCGTTTTTAACAGGTGTGATCAGATACAAAAAAGCATTATCCAGTAGTAGTGGAATTACTGTGGAACGTAATCGTTTTGTCCTTGTTTAATTATTTGGAAATCTAGCGTAGTGAACTTAAACTAACGCCAAATCAACAACTTTGTGCACTAATTTAAATAAGGAAATTATTCTATGGACAATTTTAAGAGAGTATTAATGGTATTAGCAGGTGTAATCCTCATAGGCTCCGTTACCCCAAATCAAGCCGCCGCACAGTGGGGCGTGGGAGCATCGTACGAGATCCGGGATGAAGAACCTAAAAATGGGTTTGGAGTACGCATTGAAAGAGGAATTCTAAACAAATTACCAATTGTGCAGCTGGGCCTGCGCGCTCACTTTAGCAACTTTAGTGAAGAGAATGATGTGAGATCCAATGGTAATTTATACGCAGATACAGAGGTGAAAGATTATGATTTCGGAGTAACTGCCCTTGGAGGAGTTTCCATAGGTTTATTGAAGCCGTATGTTGGTTTAGGTCTCGGTTCGAATACCGTTGATCTGGAAGGTAGTGACCTGCCCGATAATTTAGACGACAGTGAAAGTAAAATATACTGGAATGCCCTTGTCGGTGCTGAAATAAGTGCAATACCAGTACTAAAACCTTTTGTCGAATACCGTTATTCTGATGTTGGTGAAAGTTTTTATGATGATGTACAACAACAAAATGTACCTTCATCTTCTAATGGAAGGGTCGTTTTCGGTGTGTTATTGAAGTTTTAAAAGTATTTCCAACATTTTACCATTGGCGGACGTTATGAAATGCGTCCGCCTTTTTTATTATCTCTTGGCAGAATAATGGGGTAAATTGGTATTTAAGTGGACATATCCTTTAATTAAATTGTTTAAGTGTTACCAGAACTGTAGAGTTGAGAAAGGCAGTTAATAGATGTCTGAGGTCAAAACAACATATAAGCAGGATTTAGACGCCTATGAGTTAGATCCGGCACAGCAGGATGATTTAAATCAACTGTTGGATATGTGCCATCAGTACACCGATTCTACCGACGATGAGATGGTAACCAAGGCCTTTAAACTCTGTTACCTTTCGCACAAGGGAGTTCGTCGGGCTTCGGGAGAACCATTTTATTATCATCCCGTTTCTGTTGCCAAAATTGTGGCGTCAGAAATTAATATTGATGACGTGTCGGTTGCGGCTGCATTGCTGCATGACACCGTTGAGGATACCGAAGTCACGCTAGAGGATATTGAAAGAGAATTTGGTGAAGTGGTAGCACATCTTATTGATGGGGTCACCAAGATTTCCGGCGTGTTCAAAAGCCGCGATACCAAGCAGGCCGAGACGTTTATGAAGTTACTGTTGTCAATGGCAGAAGACCTGCGTGTGGTGCTTATCAAGTTTGCCGACCGGCTGCACAACATGCGGACAATCCAGCACCTGCCGCGCGATAAACAGCTAAAGATAGCCACCGAAACGCGCGAACTATACGCTCCGCTGGCCCATCGTTTTGGGCTTTTCAATATCAAGAGCGAACTGGAAGACCTCTGTTTTAAGGTTATTGATCCCAATTCCTATAAATTTATTGCCCGCAAGCTTCGGGAAAAAAAAGAATCTCGGGAAGCTTTTATCAAAGAATTTATGCAGCCTATTGAGGACGAACTCTCCAAACAGGGCTTCGCATTTGAGATTAAGGGTCGGCCGAAGCATATCTACTCTATCTTCAGGAAAATGCAGCGGCAACAAAAACCGTTTGAAGAGATTTATGACCTTTTTGCTATTCGCGTTATCCTGGAAGATCCCCACAAAAAAGAGGATTGCTGGAGAGTGTATTCCATCATCACCGATTGGTATACGCCCATTCCGAAGCGATTCCGTGACTTTATCTCGGTTCCCAAAGCGAACGGGTACCAGTCGCTGCACACAACGGTAATTACAAAGAAGGGACGGAAGGTAGAGGTACAGATCCGAACCCGGAAGATGGATGACATTGCTGAGCGGGGTCTTGCCGCCCACTGGAAGTATAAAGAGGGCAAAGAAGGTTCCGAAACACTGGATAAATTTGTACACTGGGTGCGCGATGTACTGGAAAATCCACGGCCTGATGAGGCAAAAGAGTTTGTGAAGGATTTTCAGCTCAATCTCTATCAAGATGAAATTTATGCGTTTACCCCGGACGGCGAACTGCGAACGCTTCCACAAGGGGCTACCCCGATCGATTTTGCCTTCGATATTCACAGTGAGGTGGGAGAACGTGCGATGGCTGCGAAAATTAACGGGAAAATGGCACCGTTGCGTCAAAAGCTGGAGATTGGCGACCAGGTGGAGATCATCACGGGTAACAAAATCAACCTGAATCCCGATTGGATTAACGATGTGGTTACCCACAAAGCCAAATCGCGCATTCGCCAGTATATTAAGCAGAAAGAGCGTAGGGTGGCCGAAGAAGGGCGCGAACTCTGGCAAAAACGTGCCGAGCGGGGTAATATTGAAATTAATGAGCAAGAGCTCATGCGTGTAGCCCATAAGCACAAGTTCGATACGACCCAAAACATGTTTTATGAAATTGGTCGGGGCACGTTTGATGTAAATGAACTCTATAAAACGGCCAAGCAGCTAACCAGCAAGGGGCGCATAGAAGACGATGATGATACGCCAGAGCAACGACCGCTGACGGAAGAAGAAATCCAGGAAACATATATCAGTGCTGCGCGTTCAGTTAGTGACAGGAAGTCGCTTCTCATTAATGGAGAATTAACCGATGTAAAATATGCATATGCCAATTGTTGTAACCCCATCCCCGGAGATGATGTTATCGGGTTTATAAGTCGCGATGGAGATGTGAAAATTCATCGTTCGAATTGTAAAAATGTGCATCACCTGATACAAACGGACGGGGAACGGGTGGTCGACGTATCATGGGCCAAGCACATAGATTCAAAATTCCTCGGGGCTGTTAAGATAATTGGTGAAGATCGTGTTGGTCTTGTTAATGATCTGACCGATATCGTTTCGAAGTCACTTAAAACAAATATGAAAAGCATCAACGTCAACAGTGACAGTGGAATGTTTGAGGGCTTGCTGACCGTTTATGTTGATGATATCGATCATTTGGATAAAATTATTACGAAATTACTAAAAGTTAGTGGCGTTAAGAGTGCATTTAGATACGAATAAGTACGATGTTTTTTAGGCTTTTTTAATCGTTTTAAATTTTTATATCTGCAATAAAAACAATATCATCTCTCCTTTTATAACTCAAAGAGTTTACAAAGGTTAGAGCTGAATAATAATACATAAAGCACACTTTATTCTATGATTACCTATACTAAAAGAGACTTGGTGCGTCGGGTTGCCGAAGAGATGGATGAACCTATGGTTCAGTCAGAACCGTGGGTGGAAGCTGTGTTGGTGGCAATTCGTGAAACAATGATGAAAGCCGATCCTGAGTGCAGGATTGAGTTGCGAGATTTTGGTGTTTTCGAAGTGAAAACAACGAAAGCAAAACCCAAAGCACGTAATCCAAAGACAAATGAGGTCATTTACGTACCACCACATCGTAAGACCCATTTTAAACCGAGCAAATTAATGAAAGAATTCCTCAAAGAACCTTTAGACGAAGAGGAATTGGAAGAAGCAGAAGGCTAATCATTGACAGAATACGGTCGAATAATTGGAATTGATGTAGGAACAAAGCTGACGGGCCTTGCTCGTACAGATTTGTTGCGTACCAGTGCTAACCCTATCGGCACCTACGGCAGCCGCCAGGTTTTTGATGAACTGGAACGACTTATAGAAAATGAAAATGAACGGGTCATCAAAATTGTAGTAGGCTGGCCGCTGACGCCCGACGGAAATGAGGGCGATGCCACCGAACGTGTCGAGAAATTTATTACGAAGTTGCGCCACCGTTTTCCCAACATTGAAATAGAAAAGATGGATGAGCGGTACACCTCGAAAGAAGCTGTTCAAGCGATGATTGAGGCTGGTGTTCCCAAAATGAAACGGCGCGAGAAGGAACGAATTGATCAGGCGGCTGCTGCCATTATTTTGCAAAAATACTTACAAATATCTGAACACTGATATATGCCCATTCTACCTATCGTTACATACGATGATGACGTGCTCAGAACGAAAACCAAGCCCGTCAAAAAAAACTCTGAGGAGCTGCAAAACCTGATCGATGACATGTTCGAGACGATGTATAACGCCGACGGGGTAGGCTTGGCAGCCCCCCAGGTGGGCCAACTGGTCAGGGTCTTCGTGGCTGATGCCGATCCAATGATTGACGATGCCGACCAGTCCGCAAAGAAATATGGGCCACTCACCATGATTAATCCTGAGATTGCAGAAACCAGTGAGGCTGAAGTTGAAATGGAAGAGGGGTGTCTGAGTATTCCGGGCGTCAATGCTGCAGTAAAACGTCCCGAGAAGATCAAAGTTCGATATCTTGATCGCGACTTCAATCAGCAGGAACTTGATCTGGATGGATGGCTCTCCCGCGTTGTGCAGCATGAGAAAGACCACTTGGATGGGGTACTGTTCCTGGAGTACCTTTCATATTTCAAGCAGAAGATGTTGAGTTCTAAATTGAATGAAATTGAAAAAGGTGAAAAAGAGACTGACTATCCCTTGGTGCCCAAAAAAGAAAAGAGTGCTCAGCAATAACTATATCGAGAATTATACTTAACAACTAGTAAAGTAACGGAAGCATTTCTCTGATGGATATTGTTTTTATGGGATCCCCCGATTTTGCCATTCCCAGCCTGGAAAAGATCCATGCCTCAGAACATGATGTTGTTGCCGTGGTAAGCAATGTAGACAAACGACGAGGCAGGGGAGGGGGTACAAGTCCTACCCCCGTAAAGGCAAGGGCACTGGAGCTTGATCTCCCGGTAATTGGAGTGGATGACCTATCATTACCCGCTTTCACAAACAAACTTGCGGCTTTGAAAGCCGATCTTTTTGTTCTCGTTGCTTTCCGTATTCTTCCACCGAAAATATTGGATATTCCCAGGAAGGGTTCCATCAATTTACATGCTTCCCTTCTGCCTAAATATCGGGGTGCCGCCCCTATTCACTGGGCTATAATTAATGGGGAAGAGAAGACCGGGTGCACCGTTTTCTTCCTTAATGAAAAGGTTGATACAGGCCATATTATTAAACAAAAAGAAACGGCCATTGGGAAAAATGAAACGACTGGTGATGTTTATAAACGCCTTAAAAAAATGGGTAGTGAACTATTGCTTGAGGCGTTAGATGAGATTGCTGATGATTCGTATTCTACATATCAGCAGGATGATTCCAAAGCTACCCCCGCACCGAAACTTTTTACTGATGATTGTCGAATTGATTTTGACAAAAAGGCGCTGGAGGTTCACAATAAAATTCGGGGATTAAGTCCTTTCCCCACTGCCTGGGCCAAGCTTGATGATCTCAAGTTCAACATGTATCGCTCGGAACTGGCAGACGCATCGGGTTTAAATCTCAAGTCGGGAGAACTGCAAATGGAGGATGAGGAGTTGCTTGTTGGCTGCCGTGACGGGGCTGTTGTCCTGAAAGAAGTTCAAATTGCGGGTAAGCGTAGAATGAGCGGCAAAGATTTTATGAACGGATACAGCGGAATAGGTGTAATACATTAGTGGTCCAATGGAGCAAAAAGCATAAATTCCCAACTTTACGGCGAAATCTTCTTGATTAATTTCTTAAATATTTAGATATACCTGTCCATCTGCGGAAAATGCATTAACCGCTATTTTTAAAACTCTTTACTATGGAACTATCACCACTACTTAGCGCTGCCAAAAATGGTAAACTCGAACAGATAAAAAAGTCTCTCAACGGTGGTGCAGATATTGATGAAACGAGCAAAAACGGTTCTACTGCATTGATCCTGGCTGCTGAACAAAACCAACTGGAACTCGTCAAATACCTTGTTAAGCAAGGGGCCGATCCCAATATGTCTACTTCCATGGGGGCAACAGCTCTCAACAGGGCAGCTGAAAATGGCAACCTTGAAATGGTTGAATTTCTACTCCAGAACGGGGCAAAGGTTGGAGAGCTGGTATTGGTCGTGGCTGCTCGCGAAGGATACTTGAACATTGTAAAACTGTTGGTGGAGCATGGAGCCAATATCAACGCCCAGCAGCGGTGGGGACAAACCGCCCTTATGCAGGCAGCACGTGAAGGCCATGCAAGAGTTGTTGATTATTTAATAAGAAAAGGTGCAAATGTAAGCCTGAAAGATCGTAATGGTGACACCGCTCTCTCTATAGCACTGGATAATGATCAGATTGATATTTCTAACCAACTAAAAAGGGCAGGAGCTACCGAGGTGACAAAGAAATCCAGTGCATCTACGGACGATTATGATGATGAAGGTGAAGACGAGGATACGAGTCCTGATTTTGAGGACCTCCTGGATGAAGAAAATATACCGGAGGATGTTGACCTTGATGAGGACTAAGAGTTAATATTTTAACTACTCCACTATCATTTACCAATCTGCTGCTATCTTTATTAGCATAGGTCAAGAAGAATCAATACTTTTTCGCAGAAAATTAGTATTGAATATTGAACGCTTGAATGATACTTTTTGACCGACTTTGCTCAATTGCTGTTTTCAAAAACCTTAGGAAAATTTACAGGAAACTAACCAAGAATAAAGGATAAGAAAGGGTACTTTTTTTATGGCGAAAACCAAGGTAGGAATTAACGGATTTGGACGAATAGGGCGGTTGGTTACGCGCTCTATTTTGGCCTATCACCAAGATGAAATTGAAATTGTTGGAATCAACGATCTGACCGATGCAAAAACATTGGCACATCTTTTTAAGTATGATTCTGTTCACGGAACCTACAACGGTGAAGTGAGTTCCACTGATAGCTCTCTTACCATTGACGGTATGGAGATTGGAATTTCTTCAGAACGCGACCCGGCGAATTTGGGCTGGGATAAACGCGGAGCTGAGGTTGTTGTGGAGTCTACAGGGCTTTTCCGCAACAAAGAAGATGCTTCAAAACACATTGAAGCCGGTGCTGAAAAAGTGATTATTTCTGCGCCTGCACGAGGTGGCGATGTAAAAACAATCGTACTGGGTGTAAATGATGAAGAAATTGATGATGAAACCCAGGTATATTCCAATGCCAGTTGTACAACCAACTGCCTTGCCCCGATGGTTAAGGTACTGGACGACAACTTTGGCCTGGAAAAAGGCTTTATGACTACAATTCACGCTTACACCAGTAGCCAGCAGATCGTTGACGGACCTCATAAAGACCTCCGTCGTGGTCGTACCGCTGCGCACAACATCGTGCCAACCACTACTGGTGCGGCCAAAGCTGTAGGCCTTGTACTTCCGCACCTGGATGGCAAACTTGATGGTAGTGCTGTTCGCGTTCCCGTTCCCGACGGATCGCTGACAGACCTGACCGCGGTTCTTGAAAAAAATGTAAGTGTTGAAGATATCCACAACGCCTATAAAGAAGCTGCAGAAGGCCCGATGAAGGGTGTTCTGCAATATTCTGAGGAAGAACTGGTTTCTACCGATATCCTCGGAAATCCGCACTCATGCATTTATGATACCGGATTTACCAAGGTAGAAGGAAACCTGGTTAAGCTTCTTGGCTGGTACGATAACGAAGCAGGGTACTCTGCACGTACCGCTGATCTTATTACCAAAATCAGCTAAACACGCTTTTCGTGCGACGCACTTTTGAAGTGCGTCGCACATTTTATTCGGGACGTAGCGCAGTCCGGTAGCGCACTTCGTTCGGGACGAAGGGGTCGCTGGTTCAAATCCAGTCGTCCCGACTAATCATATCATCAAGGTCAGGCTTTAAGAGTCTGGCCTTTTCTATTATAACACATGATTTAGATTTAGCATTATGATTGATTGGAAGCAGGTAAATCAATATGCCGTAAACGGAGCCCCTGAACCACCCCGGCGCGTGGAAAAAAGTGAACAGGAGTGGAAAGAACAGCTCTCTGAAGAACAGTTCCAGGTGACCAGGAAGAAAGGAACCGAGCAACCTTTTTCCGGTGAATACTGCGAGGCGCATCAGCCAGGTTTGTATGCCTGCATCTGTTGCGGCACCGAGCTGTTCGATTCCACAGAAAAGTTTGAATCAGGGTCGGGCTGGCCTAGTTTCTCAGAGCCCGTAGAAGAAAATGTGATACGCTATGAAGAGGACCGCAGCCACGGGATGCATCGCATTGAGGTGCTGTGTAATGTGTGTGATGCTCACCTGGGACATGTATTTCCGGACGGGCCCAAACCAACAGGGTTGAGGTATTGCATTAACTCGGCGTCACTTCAATTAGTGGAGTAGAAAAAAGGAAGGGAAGTCAAAGTTATGTGCGACGCACTTCAGAAGTGCGTCGCACATGTGGTATTAATATTGCGGAATGCTTTCGTCAATCTCCTCTGACCACGCCAGGATGCCGCCTTTCAGGTTATAGAGATTTTCGAAGCCGTACTTTTCTTTAAGCTTTTTAATCGCATCGGAGCTACGCTGACCACTGCGGCAATGAACAACAACCTTTTTGTTGCGGGCAATTTTATCCGCGTTATCAATGATCTCATCCAGCGGGATAAGCTCGCCACCGATTTCTGCGATTTCCGCCTCATATGGCTTGCGAACATCGATAAGCTGGACATCCTCACCATTATCGATCCAGGATTTGTACTCCTTGACAGAAACTTCAGGAACGACAGATTCCTGTTCCTCTTCAGCACTTGCCGAAGGAATCCCACAGAACTGTTCGTAATCAATCAGTTCTGTGATCTCGGGGTTTTTACCCGTAAGCGGATTGTCTTCATTTTTCTTAACCTTCACGGTGCGCGTGCTGAAGTTGAGCGCATCAAAAAGGAACAGCTTGCCAGCTAGCGGCTCACCAATACCGGTAATCACCTTAATTACCTCGCTGGCTTGTATACAGCCAATAATACCCGGCAATACGCCCAGTACTCCGGCCTCGGCACAACTTGGAACTAACCCGGGAGGCGGTGGTTCAGGAAATAGATCCCGGTAATTCGGGCCGCGATTTCCTTCTTGATCCACATAGTTGAAGACCGAGATCTGTCCTTCAAACTGGAAGATTGAACCATGCACGTTCGGTTTATCCAGCATTACGGTCGCATCATTGATAAGATAGCGTGTGGGAAAGTTATCAGTCCCGTCGGCAACAACGTCGTAATCTTTAATAATATCTAGTGCATTATCGCTGGTTAGTCGTGTTTCATGCACGTTGATGGTGATATGGGGATTGATTTCCTGCAATCGTTCTTTAGCGACCTGCACTTTGGGGCGGCCCACATCAGAGGCTCCAAAGAGCACTTGACGGTGCAGATTACTGGCTTCAACGACATCAAAGTCTACCAAGCCTATCGTTCCGACACCGGCGGCTGCCAGGTATTGCAGCATCGGGGCACCGAGTCCACCGGTCCCCACAGCCAAGACTTTGGCCGCTTTTAGCTTCTTTTGCCCTTCCATTCCAAATTCCGGGATAGAAAGATGCCGGCTGTAGTGGCCCAGCTCTTCACTTGAAAATTCTATGTTTTGCCAATTCGTCATTTCTAAATTCGTACTTTAAACTTTTACTGTGTTAATTTATGAGATAAAAAAGTCAAAGGAGCCGCGATTATACTTTACAAATCGAAGTTCCCCGTTTGCTGGCTCAATAAATCAACAACCTCCGGCAATAGCCGGTACAATACTTACTTCGGTATTTTCACTCAGTTCAAGTGAGCCATCTTCATTGGGATCAACTTCATCATCCCCAATATAAACCTTAATGAATGAACGGACGTTTCCATCCTCATCAAGCAGGTTACTCTTAACATCGGGGTATTCCTCCACAAACTGTTGGATCGCATCAGAAAGCGTATCCTTGTCGGTAGTAAAGTTGCGATTCTGATCAGTAAATTTTCGCAACGGGGTCGGAATTATGATTTTAGCCATAGTTTTACTTCAAAAAAATTTAGGTTATCTGTTTATCTTTGATATTCTCAGCTTGAAATGCTTCTTCCTCAAATTGTCGTTCTTCATTTAACTGCCAGGATCGCGTGACAACAGCCTCTCCATCTTCAACAGAAACAATGATGTAGGAGAAAAAGGGCATCGCAACTTTTCGGTCGTGCTCCGAAGGCACCGCGGGATGATCAGGATGAGAGTGATATACACCCAACAAATCCAGATCATGCTCAATCGCGTACCGCTCAGCTTCCTGGTAATCTTTTGGATCGATTTGGAAACGTCGTCGCTGGTCACCCTCCTTGGTATTATCGACGCGTTTAGCAAGGGTGATCTTACGCACATCGCCATCCTTGCCGTAGAAAAAACCACAACATTCATTGGGATAATATTCTTCAGCATGACGTTCCATTTCCGCCAATGCCTGCTCTTCAATAACTACCTTCATGCTCTGTTTTATTGTCCCTTAAACAGTTGATTGATTACTTGACCATATTTACTGCCATCATCAGGGAAGATCGTTACCACAACTCCCTCATCTAGCTCTTGAGCTATTTCTAAGGCTCCAGCCAAGTTTGCAGCAGACGATGGGCTAATGAGTAAACCCTCTTCACGGGCAGCCCGCTTCACAATATCATGTGATCGTTCGGTAGAAATTGTGCGCATCTGGTCGGCTACGGAATCATCATAAATACCCGGCGTGTGTGCCGTCTCCAGGTGCTTCCAGCCCTCCAAACCATGCATTGCCAAGTCTGGCTGCAGACCAATGAGTTCAATGTCCTCATCATACTCTTTCAGGCGGCGACCCGTACCGGTAAAGGTCCCGGTTGTGCCCAGTCCAGCAACAAAGTGTGTCACCTCATACCCCGATTGTTCAAGGATCTCAGGTGCTGTGGTGTAATAATGCGATTTCCAGTTGCTGGGATTACTGTACTGATCAGCATAGTAATATTTTTCAGGATTTTCCTCGTACAGCTTCTGCGCAATCTCCTGGGCTTCATCCGTGCTGCCTGTGCGAGAGGTGTACTTAATATTTACTCCAAGTGCTTTTAAAATCTGTTTCCGCTCTTCAGAGGCATTCTCTGGAAGGCACAAGGTTACCGGAATTCCGAGTGCTGCGCCGATATGAGCATAGGCAATACCGGTATTTCCACTGCTCGCGTCGAGCAGATGTTTCTCCGGCGTCAAGTCTCCGCGCTGGATAGCATCGCGAACAATTCGGTACGCAGGGCGCGCTTTGACACTGCTCCCAAATTGTTGCCATTCAAGTTTGGCAAAGACCTTAACATTTTTGTTTGGATTAATATTGGTAATAGGGTAGAGCGGTGTTTCTCCAATAAATGAGCTCAATTGATCACTTCGTTGACCCAAATCTGAATCTGTGTGTTCTAATAATTTTAGTGCGTTCATTATAAAAAAGCTTCTTGGATATTTTTTGCCAGAAATATGAAAGACAGATTTCACGCTGTGTTTGGGGAATCTGACTTCGTTACCGGCAATGTTAAATGAGTTGTGAGAGTAGAGAGAAGTTCCGGCAACTAGCTACAACAACAGCAACAACAACACGCACAGATATTACGTGGTTGAAGAGAGGTGACTGATATGTTGCTTGTTGTATTCAAAGTTTTCATAATTGATTTGTCTGACATTTCCCGATGTCAGTTGGCCTAAAATTAAGAATTTTTTTGATATATACAATGCTGTTTATTGAGTATTATCAAAGATCCCAAACCAGATTAATTGTATAATCGTTCAGGCTTGAGCTAAACGTTACATTTTAGCGGACAAGAGATTTTTTTGAATTAGGTGTTGACTTCTATCAAGAAGGTTAGTATTCTAGGCATGCAGAAGAAAGAAATCGCGAAAGTTTTTTAAATCTACTTAAATGAATCTTCAAAACAACATTCACAACCTTTTTACAAACATTCAGATGTGTTGTCTCTGTATGTGTTGTTGTATGGATGCCTCAAAGGGTAGTGGATGTAATATGCTTAAATAGGTTTAAAAGAACTTGATTTAAAGCCCACTACCTGAAAGCAGGTGGTGGGCTTTTTTGTTTGCAAAAGTTCACACGCCTGCCTCAGAAAAGCTTAATGAATCTTCCGAAAACAACCTTAATCCATAATCATAAAGATTAATAACTATGTCTGAAGTTTTAACTAACGAAAAAGTACTCGTTTCAACAGATTGGGCAGCCGATCATCTAAATGATGAGGGCGTTCGATTTGTCGAGGTCGATGTTGATACCGAAGCGTATGAGTCTGGTCATATTCCAGGCGCTGTAGGCTGGAACTGGAAAGAGCAGCTGCAGGATCAGTTGCGCAGAACTATTGCTTCAAAAGAAGATTTCGAAAAGTTGCTGGAAGAGAGCGGAGTAGAAGGGAATACTACTCTGGTTCTTTATGGCGACAATAACAACTGGTTTGCTGCATGGGCCTATTGGCTGCTGAAGTATTACGGTCATGAGGACGTGAAGATCCTGGATGGCGGTCGTAAGAAGTGGGAAGCTGAAGGTCGCGAGCTCACTACCGACGTGCCAAGCTATGATAAAACGGACTACACTATTTCCGGCACCAAGCCCGAGTATCGTGCATTCCGTGATGAAATTAAGGAGCAGCTCGAAGGCGACAACTTCGGTCTTGTCGATGTTCGTTCCCCAGATGAGTTCACCGGGAAAATCCTGGCACCTCCGGGCCTGAATGAGCTTTCCCAACGTGCTGGACACATTCCGGGAGCTTCCAATATCCCTTGGTCTAAAGCAGTAAATGAGGATGGTACGTTCAAGAGCAAAGAGGAATTGAAAAAAATCTATGAAGGCGAAGGCATTACTCCTGATAAAAATATCGTTGCCTACTGCCGAATTGGAGAGCGTTCTGCACACTCTTGGTTCGTTCTCAACGAACTGCTCGAATATCCCAATGTTAAGAACTACGACGGTTCTTGGACCGAATGGGGCAACCTGATTGACGCTCCGATCGAGCGATAAATTATAATTAGTTCAAAAAACAGATAACACAATCCTTTATGGGTTCACGACGAAAAAAAACAAAAAGCAAAATTGAAGTCATAAAGGAGAACAGCGATTATCTGCGCGCGCCTCTTTTGGACGAAGTGGGAAATGATTCTTCCCACTTCGGCAAAGAGGCTATCCAGGTGCTGAAGTTTCACGGCACCTATCAGCAGGATGATCGTGATCTCCGAGAAGGCAGAGACCGCCACTATATTTTCATGATCCGCGGCCGGCTGCCGGGCGGCAAAATGACAGCCGACCAATACTTGGCAATTGATGAAATTGCTGACAAATACGCCAATGAGACACTGCGGGTTACCACTCGACAGGCTTTTCAATTGCATGGCGTGATTAAAAGCGAGTTGAAAGACACGCTACGGGAGATCAACAATTCACTCATTACCACGCTTGGAGCTTGTGGTGACATTGTGCGAAACGTAATGGCCACACCCGCTCCTGATATTGACGGAAGACAGGCAAAAGTACAAGAGTTTGCCGACGAACTCTCAGATATACTGCTCCCCGCCAGCAAGGCATACCACGAGGTATGGCTGAATGGTGATAAGGTATATTCCGGTAAAGAGGAAGTTGAAGAAGGTGAGCCTCTTTATGGAGAGAGCTATCTGCCACGTAAGTTCAAGGTGGGTATCGCTCTGCCGGAAGATAACAGTGTTGACCTGTATACCCAGGATATCGGACTTGTAGCGCTGTTTGATGATAACAACGAAATTGAAGGATTTAATGTGACCGTCGGCGGCGGCATGGGAATGAATCACCGCAAGGAAAACACGTTCCCACGACTGGGCGATGACCTTGGGTACGTAACCAAGGACAAGGTCGTCGATGTGGTCAAAGGTATAATTGAGATTCAGCGGGACCACGGTGACCGCAAAAATCGCAAGCAGGCCCGCATGAAGTACCTCATCCATAAATGGGGACTCGAGAAATTTGAAAAAGAGCTTATCTCGCGCATTGGATTTGAGCTGCAGCCATTCCGTGATATGCCTGATTTTGACCTGGATCTCTACCTGGGCTGGAATCAGCAGTCTGACGGCAACTGGTTTCTTGGACTTTCCATTGAAAACGGACGTATCAAGGATGATGGTGAGCTGAAACTAAAAACAGCAGTACGAAAAGTCGTTAAAGAATACGGCACTGGCGTGCGGTTAACACCCAATCACAATATACTGCTCACCGATGTTAAAGAAGAGGATAAAGAGGATATTGAAGATATATTCCATGAGCACGGCGTGCTGCTACATGACGAAATTGCCAATGTGATTAAATATTCTATGGCATGTCCCGCACTGCCAACCTGTGGATTGGCGATTACCGAGTCGGAACGCGCACTCCCGGATATCATTCGTGATCTGGACGGCGTGTTGCAGGAGCTCGGTCTTGAAAATGAAAAGCTCTCCGTGCGTATGACGGGATGCCCGAACGGTTGTTCCCGTCCTTATGTAGCCGATATCGGCTTCGTGGGTCGTTCACTCGATAAATACACGATTTTTATCGGTGGAAATCCCGAAGGAACGCGGCTTAATAAGGAGTATAAGGACCTGATTGACCGTGAAGATCTGGTTGATGAAGTGCGACCACTTTTAAAACACTTCAAAGAAAACCGTTCCAACGGCGAGAGTTTCAGTGACTTCTGGAACCGGGTCGGGTTAGAAGAAACCGAAGAAATTCCCGCATAACAGCGAGTAAATTCACTATGAGCCAACAAAAATTTCAATCGCAGGATGGTAAAGTCCAGTTGGTGGGCGCCGGTCCCGGAGATCCCGAACTGATTACAGTCAAGGGGTCCAGGGCACTGGAGACGGCCGACGTTATCGTCTATGATCGTCTGGCCAATCCGGACCTGCTCTCCATTACCTCGGAAGAGTCGGAGCATATTTACGTGGGTAAGCGCCCGGGAAAACCCTCCGTTTCTCAAGATCAAATAAACCATATTCTGATCACCAAAGCGCGCGAAGGCAAAAAAGTGGTCCGCCTCAAAGGGGGCGACTCATTTGTCTTCGGTCGCGGAGGGGAAGAGTGCATGGCTCTGAAGGCGGCCGATATTCCGTACGAAGTAGTGCCGGGTATCAGTTCTGCGTTAGCAGCACCCGCTTTTGCCGGCATCCCGGTAACCCATCGTAAGGTGGCGCGCTCGTTTACCGTCGTTACCGGGCACACCATCAAAAAAAGTGATTCTTTTGAAGAGTGGGAACACCTGGCCAAGGCCGATACGCTCGTCATATTGATGGGTATGCGGAATTTGCCAAATATTACCGAAAGACTGATTAGTTTTGGTCGAGATGCCGATACACCGGCAGCTGTGATTGAAAAAGCGACCTACGAGTCACAGCAGACGGTTGTGGCAACCCTTGCTACTATCGCTGATGAAGCGGCGCATCTTTCTTCTCCGGCAACAATCGTTGTGGGAGAGTTGGCTTCAAAAGGTAAAGAATTAAACTGGTTCCAAAAGGAATCCATCGAGCAAGAAACGACCACAAATGAGAAATTTGTGACAAATTTTGCAGGATAAATTATTAAATCATGCAGAAGTTAAAAGAACCCATTACATTTTTACAGCAAAATTTAACACAGGAACTGCTAGATAACCTCAACCAGCAGTTTGAAGAGGCTAGTCCCGAGCGAGTATTATCGTGGGGGTTTCAGACCTTCGGTTCGGAAATGGTGCTGGGTACGGGATTTGGCCCTTCAGGAGTGTTTCTGATCGATCGTCTTCAAAAAGCAAACATCGATATCCCGATTTTTTACCTGGATACGCACCTGTTTTTTGATGAGACTTACGAACTGCGTGATCGTTTGGAAGCCCGGTATGATATTGATATTACCCGGGTAAGCACTGATCTTTCGCTGGATGAGCAGGCAGAAAAATATGGCGATGAACTCTGGAACAGGAATCCCAACCGCTGCTGCTATCTACGGAAGGTTCTCCCACTCCGAAATTATCTTTCGGATAAAAAAGCATGGGTTACTGGTGTGCGTCGCAACCAATCAGAGTCACGCAAAGAGACCAAGATTGTAGAATGGGATCCTGAGAATGAGGTAATCAAGATCAATCCCCTTGCAAATTGGACTGGAGACGATGTTTGGGATTATATCCACAACCGGGGTTTGCCGTATAACCCGTTGCATGATGAAGGATATCCCAGTATTGGCTGTATTCCGTGTACACAACCGGTAGATGCTGAAGAAGAGGAGGGTGAACGCGCTGGCCGCTGGAATGGTTCAGAGAAAACAGAATGCGGCATCCATCTTCCTACACAGAATTATCAAAACAGCATGACCGGCACTTGAATTATGGAAATGTTCCCGATTTACCTTCGACGGCTCGATGAACGCAAAACAGTTCTGATCGGTGGTGATGAAGAAGCAGAAGAAAAAGTAGAGCAGCTACTGGATCGAAATGCTAACCTCACTGTCATTTATCCGCACATAACTGATAATATGCGGCGTTGGGCCGACGAAGGACGCTTTGAGTGGCTGGATCGGGAGTACCAGGATGGTGACTTGGAAGGCGCTTTTATGGCTATTGTCGCTGAATATGAGGGCGATCTCAATGAACGTGTCTACAATGAAGCATTGGAGCGCAACATCCTGGTGAATGTGATGGATGATCTGCCACACGCTAATTTCGCCTTTGGTTCTATTGTTCGGCAGGGTCCACTAACACTATCCATTTCTACCAGTGGTGCGGCCCCAGCACTGGCTGTGCGGCTTCGACAGCGGTTCGAGAAAGAGTTTGGACCGGAATACGGGCACTTCCTCAAGTTTATGCAACGCTTGCGCAAACCAATGTCCAGGCATCATCCCGACTTCGAATCCCGAAAAAAAATTTGGTATGAATTGATTGACTCTGGTGTGATTGATTATTTCCGAGAAAATCAATTGCTTAGGGCTTACGAAGAAACAGCAAAAATTGTGGGAAGAAATGTGGTTGATGAAGCTTTAAAAGTGGAAACTACGCAAAAAGAAGATTAGATTAACCCCTCAGTTTTCAATAATTAATTTGTATTTATTTAAATGAACAGGAGTGGTTGTAGAATTTGTACACATCCTGTTTAGCAAAAATTAATTTTTTAAAAGATAATTTTTTTCAAGCATGGCTTATATAGTAGCAGAACCTTGCATTAATTGTAAATACACCAATTGCGCGGCGGTGTGCCCGGTAGATGCCTTCCGGGAAGGTCCCAACTTTTTGGTTATCGATCCTTTTGAATGCATTGATTGCGACGCCTGTGTACCAGAGTGTCCGGTTGAAGCGATATATCCGGATGATGAGCTGCCGCTGGAGTGGGAGCACTACATCGACCTGAATGACAAGCTCTCCGAAGAGTGGATGGATCACCTGATTAATGAAACAAAGGATCCGCTCCCTGATGCCGACGACTGGGCAGACAAGGAAAAGGAAATTGAAATGATTGAAGGCTGGGATTAAACCAGTTTAAAAAGTATTAAATTAGCAAACCCATCGAAGGGCTTACCGTTCGATGGGTTTTGTATATCAAAGGGATTATTAATCCAGCAAAAGTATTAAAGCTCTGTATCTGGTAGTTTCCTTAAGTAGAGAGTGCTTTATCCACATCCGCAATAATATCTTCAATCTCTTCCAATCCCACTGCAATACGCACTAAGCCTGGTGTAATGTTCACAGCGGCACGCTCTTCATCGGTGAGTTTGGAGTGTGTAGTAGAAGCGGGATGTGTAGCAATGGATCTTGTATCTCCAAGGTTGGCAGAAAGGGATATCATTGAGAGATTATCGAGAAAGTTCTTCGCCCGCTCATATCCACCTTTAATATTGAAAGCAACAACACCACCGCCATCTTTCATCTGTTTTTTGGCTAGTTCATACTGCGGGTGACTGGGCAGAAAAGGATACTTAACCCAATCCACATCATCTTGATTTTCCAGGAATTCAGCCAGTTTCAGGGCGTTGGAACAGTGGCGATCCATGCGGGCCGGCAGCGTTTCAAGGCTTTTGGAGAACAGCCAGGCATTAAAAGGAGAGAGTGCCGGCCCGGTATGTCGGGTGAACATCTGCATCTCTTCAATATAGCGATCTTTACCAACGATGATCCCTCCAATAGCCCGACCTTGTCCGTCAATAAACTTTGTGGCCGAATGTATGACGATATCGGCTCCGTATTTCATCGGTTTTTGCAGGTAGGGGGTTGCAAAACAGTTATCCACCACCGTTATAAGCCCATGCTCTTTGGCAAGCTTACACGCCCATTCCAGGTCAATGAGATCGAGTCCTGGGTTGGAAGGGGTCTCCAGGAAGAGTACACGTGTGTTATCCTGGATCAATGATTTCCAATTCTCGGGTTTATCAATATCAGCATAGGAATAGCTGATTCCCCAGCGTGGGAAAATAGAGTTCAGGATCTGGTGGCTGGAACCAAACAATGAGCGACAAGCCAGCACATGGTCGCCCTGGTCTAGCAGGGCCGCAAGGCTGGAAAACACAGCCGACATTCCCGAGGCGGTGGCGATCCCACTTTCAGCCTCCTCCATATTACAGATTTTGGTAATAAACTCATCTGTATTGGGATTCGAGTAGCGACTGTAGATATTGCCCTCTACCTCACGGGCAAACATCGCACGAGCATGCTCCGCCGAATCGAATACAAAGCTGGATGTCATGAACAGCGGGGTAGAGTGCTCTCGCTGCTCCGTACGCTCTGTTTGTGTTCGAATTGCCTTTGTACCGGTGTTGTTTTCTGAATCTGCCATGAAAATAATGTAAAGCTAAATTATTGAATCGTGTAACTATGGGTGATCCTGGATGTTTTTTCCAGCGCTTTTGAAACCGAGCAATATTTGTCGATGGAGAGATTAATAGCGCGTTCAACTTTTTTGGGATCCAGATCTCCCTTCAAGATAAAATTAAGGTGAATGGTTTTGAATTCGGAGTAGGTGTCCGTTTTTTGACGATCTCCATCCACTTCCACACTGATATCCTGCAGATCCTGTTTCTGTTTCTTAAGAATCCCGATGATATCGATAGTACTGCACCCCCCAATACCTGCCAGTAGAAGCTGCATGGGACTCATACCGCCTTCAATCCCCCCGATGGTGCGAGTGCCATCCATACGGATCGCCCCTCCTTCTTCATTTTGTGCTTCCATATGCAGCTCTTCATCCAGCTTGTTGATCTTAATCTTCATAGAAAATAAGAGTTATTATCAATTCTAATTGCGCCAGCAGGAAGGTAAGAAAAGCGGCTAGTTATGAAAAGAATTCCACCCAAAAAATGCCGTTTAGATTGTAAAATGAGGCTGGTCACTTAGTTTGTACAACTATTTTGCGTATTAGAAATGAGATAAAGCATAGTGCCGGATCCATCAAATGATCCCTTTGGAATTACCCAGAAAAAAAAGAAATCTACCCGACTATCAATCGGGTAGATTAGGTCAGCTAATAGTGGACATCCAGTGATAGATGTCCTCGTGAGTTGAATATTGTATACCAGTAATAGTGTCAAAAAGTTTTTTGGCAAAAGGTCCAATTTCATCTTCGTCCGTTACCAGCATATTACCCTGATGGTGAATGGATCCTACCGGAGAAATAACAGCTGCCGTCCCTGTACCAAAAACTTCCTCAAGGGTATCCTGTTTGTCTGCCTCAAATATTTCATCGATGGTTATCGGCCGTTCGTGAACGGGAATATCCCAGTGTTGAGCTAGTTTAATAACGGAATCTCGTGTTATGCCACTGAGGATCGAACCGCTCAGCTGAGGAGTATGGAGTTCACCATCAATTTTGAAGAAGATGTTCATGGTACCCACTTCTTCGATGTATTTATGCTCATGCGCATCAAGCCAGATGATCTGCGTGAAGCCCTCTTCTTTGGCTTTCTCAGCAGGTAGGAGGGTGGGACCATAGTTACAGGCCGTTTTAATGAAACCAGATCCACCTCGCACCGCACGGATATACTCATCAGTTGTTGTAAGACTTACGGGATTAAACCCTTCCTCGTAGTAAGCCCCAACAGGGGAAGTCATAATCAACAATCGGTATGTTTCGGCGGGACGTACTCCCAAGCAGGCATCCGTTGCAAACACGAGTGGACGAATATAAAGGGCATTTCCATGTTTTTTAGGTACCCACTCTTTATCAACAGAAATCATCTTCCTTAAGGCCCTTTCAAGGAGTCCTGTATCCAGTGGAGGAATACACATGCGTTCACAGGAATCATTAAGCCTGTTTAGGTGACGATTCAGGCGGAAAAATCGAACCTGGTCATCTTCACCACGGAACGCTTTCATTCCCTCGAAAACAGTCTGTCCATAATGCAGCGTGGACATGGCGGGTGAGATCCTGAGATCATCAAAGGGAATGATCTGTGCGTCTTGCCATTCTCCCGCCTTGTATTCCAGGCTGAACATATGGTCGGAAAACACATCGCCAAATCCCGGATTGTCAAGGTCCACTTCATTCACTCTGCTTGTGTTACGTAGCTGAAGCAGAATTTTTGAAGTGTCGGTATTCGGTTGTTGTGCGAAGTGTTTTGCTGGTGACTGTTTCATAAGAAAGTGCCTGGTTGTAAATCAGGATTTAAATGTTTCATGATTGCACTACCCATTTCTGAGGTGTTTACTAAATATTCTTTCGGAGATTTTGTGTAGATATCTCCTGTACGGAAGCCATCCTCAAGAGTTGCTAAAATTGCATCTTCGATTTCCTGGGCAGCTTCTTCCATATCCAATGAATGGCGGCAGAGCATTGCAATTGATGCAATGGTCGCTAATGGATTTGCTTTGTTCTCACCGGCAATATCCGGTGCAGAACCGTGAACAGGCTCATACATGGCAAATTTTTCACCAATGCTGGCCGAAGGCAACATACCGATTGATCCGGTGATCATCGCAGCTTCATCGCTGAGAATATCACCAAACATATTGCCGGTCAGGATGACGTCAAACTGCTTGGGATAGCGAACAAGTTGCATTGCACAGTTATCCACCAAGACGTGCTCCAGTTCAATTTCGGGCCACTGCTTGGCGGCTTCTATGACTACTTTTCTCCAAAGACGCGAGCTGTCGAGTACATTGGCTTTGTCCACCGATGCCACTTTCTTTGCACGGTTAGTGGCCATCTCAAAAGCCTTATGGGCGATGCGGGAGATTTTATCAGTAGTGTACTCCATCGTGTCTACCCCGCGTTCCCCATTTTCCGTCTTCTCAATAAGTCGAGGCCTGCCGAAGTAGATGCCCCCGGTCAGTTCACGGAGAATCATGATGTCGACACCCTCTACAATCTCCTTTTTGAGGGTAGAGGCATCGATTAACGGTTTATAGACTTTAATAGGCCGCAAGTTGGCGAAAAGATCGAGCTCTTTCCGCAATCCCAGCAGGGCAGCCTCCGGACGCTTATCCTTGGGCTCATTATCCCACTGCGGACCTCCCACGGCTCCAAGGAGTACAGCAGGTACTTCCTTGCATGCTTCAAGCGTCTCATCTGTCAAGGGGCGCCCATAGCGATCGATACTGGCTCCACCGACATCAAAGCTACGTGTCTTGAGCTTATACCCGTGCCGCTTACATACGGCTTCCAGGATCTTGATTCCTTCTTTGGTGACTTCCGGCCCAATGCCGTCGCCGGGTAGAACTACTATTTCTTTCGTTGCTGTCATGCGATCATTCCTTCTTTTCGTGCAAATTCAAAAATTCCCCCGGCGTTGACGATATCCGCAACACTACCCAGTGGACGAATCTTGTAGGTTTCGTCCTGGGTGAGATTGCGAACCTCGCGTTCAGCTGGATCGATTTCCAGTATATCATGGGTCTTTACCTTAGAACTCAGGTCTTCGATGCTTTCGTAGGGAACTACAAATCCACCGTCAACAGAGTTTCGGTAAAAAATACGGGCAAATGTGGGAGCGATGATCGCTTTGACACCTGCAATTTTCAGGGACGCCGGAGCGTGTTCACGTGAGGAGCCACAACCAAAGTTATGTCCTCCAATAATGATTTCGAACTCGCTTTCAAACTTGTCTTCTTCCACCAGGGGAATATTTCCCTGTGGAAGCCCGGATTCCGCATCGGGAACCCCGGAGAGAGCGTATCGCCCGTAAAATTTTCGTTCTTCAGGATCGTCAAGACTATATACCAAGTGTTCTGCAGGAATAATTTGGTCTGTGTCAATATTTTTACCGAGCACAAACGCTTTTCCCTTTATCGTATCTGGTGTAGACATTAAAACTTTCTAGTGGATTTTATTTAGTTAATAAATGCTCGTGGATCAGTGATTGTACCGGTGATGGCCGAAGCCGCAACAGTATAGGGAGAAGCCAGATAGACCTGTGCTTGCTTGGATCCCATGCGACCCGGGTAGTTCCGGTTGGTCGTTGAGATACATCGCTCTTCGTTGTTCAGGCGACCAAAGGTATCAGAAGGACCACCAAGGCAGGCTGCACAAGAGGCGTTACCGATATGACAACCGGCGCTCTCGAAAATGTCTTGCAGCGTTTTGCCATTCACCTTTTCAGTTTTAAGGCCTTTCTTAATTTCGGTAGTGGCCGGAACGATAAAGGTTTCCAGCTTCAACTCCTGTCCATCAATAATTTTGGCTGCTGCCACAAAGTCGGAGAGCTTACCACCGGTGCATGATCCGATATAGGCGCGATCCAGCTCGGTGCCTTCCAGCTCTTCAGCCGTTGCTTTGTTGTCAGGACTGTGAGGCTTAGCCACCATGGGAACCAGCTTGTCAAGCTGATAGGTATATTCACTGTGATAGTCGGCATCCTTGTCGCTGTATACCGGCTCAAACGGTTTGTCTGTACGTTCTTTTACATAAGCTTCCGTCTTTTCATCCGGTTCAACAACACCATTTTTACCACCGGCTTCGATAACCATGTTGGTCAGTGTCATGCGATCTTCCATGGTCATGGCACTGATTCCTTCACCGCCAAATTCCATCGTGCGATAAGTTGCGCCGTCCACTCCGATATCTCCAATAATTTGGAGGATAATATCTTTCGCCATCAGGTAATCGGGCATCTCAGTCCCTTCAAATACGAAACGCATGGTTTCCGGTACCTTTACCCAGAGCTTGCCCGTACCCATTATGAATGCGGCGTCGGTGTTTCCGATACCCGTGGCAAACTGTCCGAATGCTCCGGCAGTACAAGTGTGAGAATCGGTCCCGAAAAGAACCTCACCAGGACGAGTGAAGCCCTCCTCAGGAAGCGCGATATGACAAACTCCTTTATAGTTATCAGATCCTACATCATAGTAGTAGGGGAGATCCTGGTCGGCCGCAAAAGCGCGCAGGATATCGACATTTCGGTTGGCGTATTTGTCTTCGGTAAAGATGTAGTGGTCGGGAATAATAACTAGCTTTTCTTTGTCCCAGACACGGGCATCTTCCCCGAACTCATTTCTGAAAATTGAGATAGAAGGCGGCCCACAAACGTCATGGGTCATTAAAACGTCCACATCGACCCAGACACTTTCCCCGGGTTCAACCGAAGAGGCGCCACTGTGATTAGCTAATATTTTTTCTGTGAGAGTCATTCCCATGGTTATTCGAACTCTGTATTTTTAACAGTTTGGATTTATATTTTGTAAATCGTTGCGTTCCTAGTTTTTGGTGACCGTCGTATCTCCGGATACCTTTTTGTGATTCAGGGTTTCATCAACCAGCATCAGCAGGTCACTGTCAGTCACTACTTTCTTTTGATCAGCCAGGCGTGTTACCTTGGTATAGATTTGATTCAACTCCTCTTTATCGAGTGTATAGCCAAGATCTTCCATCTTTTTGTTCAGGGCAAAACGGCCGGAGTGTTTCCCCAGCACAATGCGATTACCTGTCAGACCCACCGATTTAGGCGTCATGATTTCATACGTCATCGGGTTATTGAGCACACCATGCTGATGGATGCCCGCTTCGTGGGCAAACGCATTTTCTCCCACAATCGCCTTGTTGGGTTGCACGGGGTTACCCGTAATTTTGGTGAGAAGCTGGCTGGCGGGATAAAGCTCTTCAGTCACAATGTTGGTTTTCTTGCCAATATTGTTTTCCCGCGTCGCCATCGCCATAACGATCTCTTCCAGCGAGGCATTACCTGCCCGTTCTCCAATGCCATTGATCGTACATTCAATCTGTTGGGCGCCATTTTGCACAGCAATCAGTGAGTTTGCCACCGCAAGACCAAGGTCGTTGTGGCAGTGTACGCTGATCACCGCTTTGTCAATATTCGGCACATTTTCTTTGATACCCTTAATCAGCTCCCCGTATTCCCAGGGCAGGGCATAACCGACGGTATCCGGCACATTGATCACTTCAGCCCCGGCATCAATTACCGCCTCAAAAATTTCATACAGGAATTCAGGATCACTGCGAGAAGCATCCTCTGCAGAGAATTCAACCTCTTCACAAAGCGAGTGGGCATATTCCACCGCTTGCACCGCCGATTCCAGCACTTCCTCACGAGATTTTTTGAGCTTGTACTTCATATGGATATCGGAGGTCGCAATAAATGTGTGAATGCGAGGCTTTTCAGCAAATTCAAGTGCAGAAGCCGCCCGCTCAATATCCTGCTTTTTTGTCCGGCTAAGAGCAGCAACGGTGCTGTGCTTGATCTTTTTCCCGATCGCGCGAACAGTTTCATAGTCACCATCAGAGGCAATAGGAAAACCGGCTTCGATAACATCGGCTTTTAGACGCTCAAGCTGGAGGGCAAGCTTTAACTTTTCTTCCTGGTTCATACTGAACCCGGGTGACTGTTCTCCATCTCTGAGCGTGGTATCGAAAATTTGAATTTGGTTTTCCATGATTCTGTGTTCTATAACTTAGTAGTTTAAATTACGCCTCAATTATGATTTATGATTAATGGATCGTTGTTAGCTTGCTTTATTTGTAGATGTATCAAGAAGTTCTTCATTTTGCTTCATCAGGAAATAGCTAAAGCTGTCGGAGAGAGCTTGCCAGCTCGCTTCAATAATATTTTCTGAGACGCCGACGGTACCCCAGGAGTCGCCATTTTCGTTCGAGTCAATAAGAACCCGAACGCGAGCTCCTGTGCCGTCTTTCTCGTTGAGTACGCGCACTTTGTAATCCTGGAGATGCATATCAACAATTTCTGGAAAGAATTTGTGAAGCGCCTTTCGCATAGCGCCATCCAGGGCGTGCACAGGACCACTGCCTTCGGCCGCACAGTGTTCAATCTGGTCGCCAACCTTCAGCCTGATTGTGGCTTCTGATCGGGCTTCACCAGATACGTTCTTTTCCACGATGACACGCAGGCCTTCAAGGGAAAAATATTCTTCCCACGGCTGGGTCATCTTTTTGACCAACAGTTCAAACGATGCTTCGGCTGCCTCAAACTGGTACCCTTCATTTTCAAGTTCTTTGAGCTTCTGGACAATCTGGGGAGCATCATCGCCGTGCTCATCCAGTTGAATGCCAAGCTCATCTGTCTTGTAATAGACATTACTTTTGCCCGAGAGATCCGATACAAGCACCCGACGTCGATTTCCTACTTTTTCAGGCACGACGTGCTCATAGGTCTGCTCATTTTTCATCACTGCACTTACATGTACACCGCCTTTGTGGGCAAAAGCACTGCGACCTACATACGGTTGACGAATATCCGGGCTAACATTAGCCAACTCACTTACGAAGTGAGAAAGCGAAGAAAGTTGCTCCATTTTTTCATCCGGAATACAGCTGTAGCTTTGCTTGAGCTGAAGGTTGGGAACCACCGAGCAGAGATTGGCATTACCACACCGCTCGCCATATCCATTAATGGTGCCCTGCACATGTTCACACCCTGCAGCAACCGCAGCTAAAGAATTTGCAACCGCCACTTCGCAGTCGTTGTGCGCATGAATACCAAGCTTGGTATTTGTATGCTCCCGGACTTCTGAAACAATTTGGGTGATTTCATGGGTAAGTGTACCACCGTTGGTGTCACACATAACCAAGACGTCAGCCCCGGCATCTTCTGCCGCTTTCAGTGTTTTGAGGGCGTATCCCGGGTTGTCTTTATACCCGTCAAAGAAATGCTCGGCATCATAGATAACCTCTTTTCCGTGACTCTTAAGGAAAGCCACGGAATCAGAGATTATTTTGAGGTTATCCTGAGCCGAAATTTTAAGCGCTTTTTCAACGTGCAGTAACCAGCTTTTGCCAAAAATGGAAACAGCGGGCGTTTCCGCCTCTACCAATGCACAAAGGTTTGCATCTTCTTCTGCGGTGTTACCGGCCCGGCAGGTACTGCCGAAAGCCACAATTTTGGCATTTGAAAAGGAATGACGCTTGGCCAGCTCAAAGAACTCCATATCTTTTGGATTTGAACCAGGCCAGCCACCTTCAATATAGTTGAATCCAAATTCGTCGAGCTTGTGAGCTACACGGATCTTATCCTCGGCGGAAAAAGAAATTTTCTCCCCCTGAGTTCCATCACGCAGCGTGGTATCAAAAATTTGGATGTTTGTTGCAGTCATTGTTGTTCTTTTTTAAAAGCGCTGTATAAAACTATTCTGCAGGTTCGGCTTGCTCCTTATTTCCGATCCAGTCCATCATTGACCGGAGATCTTTGCCGACCTTCTCAATTTTATGCTTGTCGAGCTCAGAGCGAAGTTTTGTGAGATTAGGAAGTCCTTCTTTGTTCTCGTTGATCCATTCTTCAGCGAAAGAGCCGTCCTGAACATCTTTCAGCAGTTTCTCCATGCGTTTTTTGGTGTCATCATCAATGATGTCGGTGCCACGGGTAAGTCCGCCATATTCAGCAGTATCACTTACAGAGTAGTACATTCCTTCAATACCACCTTCATACATGAGATCGACGATCAGCTTCAGCTCGTGCAGGCACTCGAAATAAGCGATTTCCGGTTGGTAACCAGCTTCAACTAGCACTTCAAATCCTTTTTTGACCAGCTCAGAAGCGCCGCCACAGAGTACTGCCTGCTCTCCGAAAAGATCGGTTTCTGTCTCTTCTTCAAATGTCGTTTCGATAACTCCGGCATGCGTTCCGCCAAGCCCTTTTGCATAGGCCAGTGCGATATCTTTCGCTGAACCAGTGTAATCCTGGTGAACAGCGATGAGGCAGGGGACGCCAGAACCTTGCTCATAGACCCTGCGTACAAGATGCCCGGGACTTTTGGGAGCAATCATGAAAACATCAACGTTATCTTCCGGCTCAATTGCACCGAAGTGGATATTAAACCCGTGGGCAAAAGCAAGAGCATTGCCTTCCTCAAGATTGGGCTTTACGTGTTCTTCGTAAAAATCTGCCTGGTACTGATCGGGAATAAGTATCATAACAATGTCGCCGGCTTTGGCCGCTTCAGATGGATCCAATACTTTGAGTCCAGCTTTTTCGGCTTCATCTCTGGACGAGCTGCCTTCACGGAGGCCAACAACTACATCGACTCCGCTCTCTTTCAGGTTAAGGGCGTGTGCATGGCCCTGGCTCCCGTATCCCATAATGGCTACGGTTTTATCTGCCAGAAACTGAAGGTCAGCATCATTGTTATAATATGTCTTCGCTTTCATTAAATAAGTCCTGCTTTTGATTATGTGTTATATGTTAAAAAACTGTTAAACTGATCCGCTGTATTCTCTTTTTAGGGCTACCGTCCCGGTTCGGGCCACTTCCGAGATGCCAAACGGCTCCATCATTCCGATGAAGGCGTCTACTTTATCCCGGTTGCCGGTCACTTCGATGGAAAGTTTTTCAGGGCTAATATCAATAACTTTGGCCCGGAAAACCTGGGCAACTTGCATCACTTCGGTCCGGCTGGAGGCAGTAGCGGCCACTTTGACCAGTGCCAGCTCCCGCTCAACGAAATGATCATACGTAAGGTCTGTGACCTTGACCACGTCGATGATTTTATTGAGCTGTTTCGTAATCTGCTCAATGATATGCTCATCACCGTGCGTGGTAATAGTAATTCTTGCAAGCCCCGACTCTTCGCCAGGACCAAAACTCACACTATCAATCTCAAAGCCTTTTCCGCTAAAGATTCCAATGATCCTGGAGAGAGCATTGAGATTGTAGTTAACCAGAACCGAAAGGGTATGCTTGTTTTTAGTTTCCGTTTTCCCGTTCTGTGTTGATATCATTCTTCTTCCCCTTCTACCATTTCATTCAATGCTGCACCCGCTGGTACCATCGGATAGCAATTTTCGTGTTCCTCAACCTGGAAGTCCATAACTACAGGCCGATCATTAATTTCCATCGCTTTTTCGAGCACTTCCGTCATCTCTTTTGGATTGGTGGCCCGGAAAGCAGCGGCACCATAACTTTCAGCCAGCTTCACGAAATCAGGATTTCCCTTTTTAAGGATGGAGTGGCTGTATCGTTTATTATAAAAGAGTTCCTGCCACTGTCGCACCATTCCAAGGCAATTATTATTCATAATGGCAATCTTGAGTGGCACTTCGTATTCAACCGCAGTGGCCAGTTCATAAGCTGTCATCTGGAATCCTCCATCTCCGGTGATACAGACAACCGGACGGTCAGGCACTGCAAAAGCTGCTCCCATAGCCGCGGGAAATCCATAGCCCATGGTTCCCAGTCCACCAGATGTGAGGAAGGAGCGTGGGTGGTTGAACTTGTAGTGCTGGGCAGCCCACATTTGGTGCTGGCCAACATCAGTTACCACAACTGCATCACCTTTTGTGATACGGGAAATCTCCTCGATCATGTGCTGAGGCTTAATAGTATCCTCAGATTTTGCAACCTTCAGTGGATGTTCCTCTTTCCAGGTATTAATCGTTTCCCACCATTGATTGATTTCCGGTTTATCTGTCAGTTCATCAATTTGTGGGAGTACCTTCTTAACATCCCCCACGATGGGTACTTCAACAGCGACGTTTTTACCGATGTTGGACGGATCAATGTCGATATGAATTTTCTTCGAATGTGGTGAAAATCCGTCCAGACGCCCCGTTACCCGATCGTCGAAGCGGGCTCCAACCGCCAACAGGACATCACATTCCGTTATAGCCATATTGGCGTAGTACGTACCGTGCATGCCAAGCATCCCCAGCGATTGCTTCTTGCTTTCCGGGAACGCACCAAGACCCATAAGGGTAGTGGTAACCGGAATGTCGAGCCGTTCAGCCATGGTTGTCAGCTCTTCCCAGGCTTCTCCGAGAATAGCGCCGCCACCAGCATATATCAGAGGTTTTTTGGCTTCACTCAGCAGTTTGGCTGCCTTTTGAATCTGGGATTTGTGCCCTTGGGTTACCGGATTGTAATTGGGCATTGAAATTTTCTTGAGCCCGCTGTAGCGACCTTCCGTATTCAACATGTCTTTTGGAAGATCAACCAGCACCGGACCAGGGCGCCCGCTTGTAGCAACATGGAACGCTTCCCGTATTACCTGCTCCAAATCGTCGACATCCTTCACCAGGTAGTTATGCTTGGTGATGGGACGGGTAATTCCTACTATATCAGCTTCCTGGAATGCATCATTCCCTATGAGGCTGGAAGGAACCTGTCCCGTAAACACAACCAGAGGTATGGAATCCATAGCTGCCGTGGCAATACCTGTAACGGTGTTGGTACCGCCCGGACCGGAAGTAACCAGGACAACCCCTGGTTTTCCGGTGGCTCGGGCGTATCCGTCGGCAGCATGTGTTCCGGCTTGTTCGTGTCGGATTAAAACATGCCGGATATCATGACTATCAAAAAGTTTGTCGTATATCGGTAGTACAGCTCCCCCGGGATACCCAAAAAGAGTATCTACCTCCAGGTCTTCCAGCGTATTTATCAAAATTTCAGCCCCGTTCATCACGTGAGTTTCCGAGGCCTCAACAGGTTGTTCATCGGTGCTGTGTTCGAATCTTTGAGCTTTTAAATGGTTCATATGACCTCGTAAATGTACTTTTCCTGCCAGAGGTCAGAATTTAGTTAAATCTTTTTAAAAAGAGCTTTGATTTAAGTTCTAACCTCTGGCTGTTGTGGTTAGCTAATTAGTAGGTTTAGAATTAGAATGCCAGAAATTAGAACCTGTAGGATGGATAGTACGGTTACAACTATACCTATTACACCGTAGCTATTGATAAGCTCTACTACAGGAGAGACAGTTGCTGCTAACGAAATTGAAAGAGTAGCAATAATGGAGAAAGCGACCATGAACAAAACAGAGGAATTACGATCCGCAGGAAGAATGCTGTTGCCTGCGTTGATATCAGCTGTGGTTATATGTTTGATTCGTTTCCCCAAAAGTGATTTATTGCTTTTCGATGAAGCTCTTCAATAATAGGTAACCATTTTTCTCATGTCAAGCAAAAAGAAAAATTTTTTTGACCGGATTAGACTTGTATAGTTTAACGAAACTTATAGCTTTAGGTCTTTCTGTTTATCGTTAAGTTTTAGATACTTTAACCCACCGGCAGCAGTAAGCATAAAATAGTAATAAACAAAGATATATTTCGACTTCTATGGCTGATAAACTCAATAAATACAGTTCCAGACTTACCCAACAACAGTCGCAAGTGGGCTCGCGTGCTATGCTATATGCGACGGGGTTGAGTGATGATGATATGGACAAACCACAGGTCGGTGTCGCCAGTACCGGCTGGGAAGGAAATCCCTGTAACATGCATTTGAACGGCTTGGCTGAGCGCATACGTGATAGCATTTGGGATGCTGGACTTGTGGGATATGTGTTTCACAGCATCGGTGTGAGTGATGGAATTTCTATGGGAACCAAGGGTATGAAGTACTCTCTGCCGTCTCGTGATATCATTGCTGACTCCATCGAAACCGTGATGCGTGCCCAATGGTATGATGCAAATATTTCAGTTGTCGGTTGTGATAAAAACATGCCGGGATCGGTAATGGCTATGGCCCGCTTGAATCGTCCTTCTATAATGGTGTATGGCGGAACCATTAGCCCCGGAAAGTTGAATGGAGAGGATCTGAACCTTGTATCGGCGTTTGAGTCGTATGGAGAGTACCTCTCGAATAATATAGATGAGGAAGAACTGAATAATGTGATCAAGCACGCCTGTCCAGGTGCGGGAGCCTGTGGTGGAATGTACACAGCCAATACTATGGCATCAGCCATTGAGACGATGGGGATGAGTCTGCCGTTCAGTTCTTCGATTCCCGCAACGCACAAAGAGAAACTGGCTGAGTGCGAAAAAGCAGGAGAAGCTATCCTCAATTTAATGGAGCAGGATCTGAAACCGCGCGACATTATTACAAAGGAATCTCTTACAAATGCGATTCGCATAATTATAGCACTGGGTGGGTCAACCAATGCGGTCCTGCACATGCTGGCCATTGCACATGCTGCTGAAGTGCCTTTTACTATTGATGACTTCCAGGAGATCAGCAACAGCACGCCCTACATCGCGGACCTCAAACCCAGCGGCAAATACCTGATGGAAGATCTTTATAATGTGGGAGGCGTCCCCGCCGTTCAAAAACTGCTCCTCGAAGAAGGATATTTAAACGGGGACTGCATCACCGTAACGGGCAAGACACTGGCTGAAAACGTGGCGGATGTTCCCGGCTTGTTTGAGGAACAGAATATTATCCATCCTGTTTCTGATCCGATTAAAGAAACCGGGCACCTGCAGATTCTGTATGGGAACTTGGCACCTGAGGGTGCAGTTGCAAAAATCACCGGTAAAGAGGGAACTCATTTTGAGGGCACCGCCAAAGTGTTTGAATCTGAAGAGGAGAGCCTGGAGGCGATTCAAAACGGGGAAGTTGAGGCGGGTGACGTCGTTGTCATTCGTTATGAAGGTCCCAAAGGCGGACCGGGCATGCGAGAAATGCTCTCGATTACTGCGGCAATTATGGGAGCGGGACTAGGTAAGGAAGTGGCCCTGATTACTGACGGTCGTTTTTCCGGTGGCAGTCACGGTTTTGTTATTGGTCACATAACACCTGAGGCGCAAGTTGGTGGTCCCATTGCGTTGCTCAAAGATGGCGACCCCATTTTGATCGATGCCGAAGAGCGCGTACTCAAGGTCGATATTTCCGACGAAGTGTTACAGGCCCGCCGCAAAGAGTGGGAGGCACCGCCTCTGCAAATCCAAAGTGGATCACTTTATAAATATGCGATGCTGGTTTCATCAGCTTCTGAAGGGTGTGTAACAGATAAGCTGCCATACAAAGTTGTGGATCCGGTTGAGTAGGCTAGAGGTCGAATGATTAAAAATCGAAGCGCATAGTGAGATTGCACTATGCGCTTTTTTTATTGTCAATTTTTACAAGTCTTGGAATAACGCCTGCATCTGTTAACTTTGGACAAATATTAAGTTAAGGATGGAGTTCAGCTTTGAATAAAGAGTCTCAACAGTTTACGCCCTACGTACGTCCACAAGACGATCTTCCCCAGATAACAGTGAAAGCGGTTATCCTGGGTATTTTATTATCTGCAATACTGGCCGGTGCCAACGCCTACCTCGGGTTGAAAGTGGGGATGACTGTTTCGGCCTCTATTCCTGCTGCCGTGATTTCAATGGCTGTGCTCCGCTTGTTCAGGGAATCTAATATCCTGGAAAATAATATTGTGCAAACAGCTGCGTCGGCTGGGGAATCGCTTGCCGCCGGCGTCATTTTTACGCTTCCCGCACTAATTCTGCTTAGATACTGGATGGATTTCCCCTTCATCGATACAATGGCGATTGCCCTTTTTGGCGGCGTGCTTGGCGTATTATTCACTATTCCATTGCGTCGCGCATTAATTATTGAACAAGGGCTCAAATTTCCGGAAGGCGTAGCGACTGGTGAGGTGCTGAAAGCGGGCACCGAGGGAGGAAAAGGAATCAAATATATCCTTTGGGCTGGACTTGTTGGTGGCCTGTACAAACTTGGACAAACCGGGCTAAAACTTTTTTCGGGTTCACTCAGCGGTTCAGTCACTACAGGGCGCTCAATTTTCGGGCTTGGAACTGAACTTTCGGTGGCACTGCTCGGTGTGGGATATATCGTTGGTTTAAATATCGCTGTGCTGGTATTTGGCGGTGGACTTATTTCCTGGCTGTTCGGAATTCCGATCTACATGGCGTTTGCTGATCCGCAGGTGTTGTCGGAAGTAGTAGGGAGCAATACCGGGTATGGCGCAGCCCTGGAGGTTTGGAGCCAGAAAATTCGGTACATGGGCGTAGGAGCCATGGTCGTTGGTGGCGTTTGGGCCCTGATTTCACTGGCAAAACCGTTGGTTGACGGTATAAAGTCTTCTTGGGAAGCTGTAAAAAAAGTGAGATCTGGCGAGGGAGCCGCTATACTTCGCACCGAACAGGATATGCCGATCAACTACGTGCTCTGGGGTGTTCTCGGACTTGCTATCCCTATCCTAATTGTATTTACCCAGGTGATCGACACCACGCACCTTCCGGTTACCAGTGGACTTTATTGGACAACTATGAGCATCGGAGTGCTATTCTCGCTCATTGCCGGTTTCCTGTTTGCTTCCGTTGCCGGATATATGGCCGGTTTGGTGGGCTCCTCCAACAACCCAATTTCGGGAGTCACCATTGCAACTATTTTGGCAACAGCACTTATCTTATTGGCCCTGTTGGGATCACAACTTGAATTCGGTGTGGATGCCGATCGGGCAGGGGCTGCAGCCGCTGCGGCGATAGTAGTGGGAGCCATGGTAGCCTGTGCGGCAGCCATCGCCGGGGATAACATGCAGGATCTCAAAGCAGGTCAGCTGGTGGGCGCCACCCCGTATAAACAGCAGATCATGCAGATTGTGGGAGTGGTAGCCTCGGCACTGGTTATCGCCCCGATTTTGAGCCTGCTTTTCAATGCTTATGGGATGGGCGGTGTGTTCCCCAGAGAAGGAATGAACCCGGAGGAGATGCTCAGTGCCCCGCAGGCTACGTTGATGCAGTCGGTGGCGGAGGGCGTTTTTGCCCGGAACCTGGAATGGAGCATGATTGTAATAGGGTGTCTCATCGCTGTGGCGATTATCATTTTTGACAAGGTGCTGGAAGCGCGCGGATCGGACTTCCGTGCGCCGGTGTTGGCCGTGGCAGTTGGAATCTACCTACCGCTGGAACTCACTGTACCGATTTTCATTGGAGGAGTTCTGGCCTGGTATGCCGGTAAACGTTTGGCAGCACGTTCCATAGCTGAGGGTTCAGACCCTGAAAAGGCAAAGGAGATTGGGGAACGGCGAGGTCTGCTCTTTTCATCAGGGCTTATAACAGGGGAGGCTCTCATTGGAATCGTCCTGGCCATTCCTTTTGCTCTCCAGGAGAGCACGGAAGCGCTACGTATTGTACCGGAATCGTTTGCTCCCTACGCCGATTGGCTGGGCGGGATTGCAGGCATTTTCTTTATTATATGGTTGTATAAAGTAGTAACGAAGAGGTAGGAGAAGGAATAAGAGATGTCATCTTTTCGCAAGATGACATCTCTTACAAACTTGTTATCCAAGGTGCTTGTGATTGCCTTTGTTGTGGCGCTTTTTCAGTTTTTTTACCACTTTCTTGAGTGATACGCCTTTTTCCGCCATCAATACCATAAGGTGGAAAAGGAGGTCGGCCACTTCCCCGACAAATTGTTTTTTGCTGTCATTTTTAGCTTCAATAACTGTCTCAACCGCTTCTTCACCCACTTTCTGAGCAATCTTGTCAATTCCCTTGTTGAATAGGTACGTGGTGTAGGAATCTTCCGGCAGTTTTTCTTTTCTATCCTTAATCAGATCTTCAAGGCTTTTCAGGAATGAGTAGCGATTCTTTTTGGGGACGAACTTTTTCTCATGAAAGCAGGAGGTTTCACCGGTGTGGCAGGTGGGTCCCTGAGGAGTGGCTAAAATCAGGAGCGTGTCGTTGTCACAGTCGGCTTGGATTTCTACGACATCCAGGTAGTTTTCAGAAGTTTCCCCTTTGGTCCACAGCCGTTCTTTGCTTCGGCTGTAAAAGGTAACTCGTTCTTCCTCCAGCGTTTTTTCCAGCGCAGGTTTATTCATATAACCAAGCATGAGTACTTGGTAGGTATCAGCGTCTTGAATGATAGCTGGAAGAAGGCCGTCGCCCTTGTCAAAATCTAGTTTGTCGATATCCATCGGGTTGGTAGCACCTAGTTCTTCAGTTGTTGATTAATGTCGGGGGTGAAAGTACGCAATTAACGGCGAAAATAATACCAGTTCAGGGAGGCTAGTGTTGAGAAACCAGGCGTACCGGAATCTCCTCTTTTTTGAAGGAAGCTTTTAGGTCTTTGATATCTATTTCCTGGAAGTGAAAGATACTGGCCGCTAAAACGGCATCTGCAAGCCCTTCCTGTATCGCATCAATACAGTGTTGAATGGTGCCGGCGCCACCACTGGCAATGACGGGTATTCGGACCTCTGTATTTACTCTTTTCAACAGTTCTAGATCAAAGCCCGATTTTGTTCCGTCGCGGTCCATGCTCGTAAGCAGGATTTCCCCGGCCCCGCGCTGCTCCACTTCCTGCATCCACTGCAGTGCATCTTTTCCGGTATCTTTCGAGCCGCCTGAAATGAAGACCGACCAGGAATCTCCTTGCCGCTTGGCATCTACGGCAGCAACAATGCACTGCGCACCGAAACGCTCGGAAGCCTTATTGATTAGCTCCGGGTCTCTAACTATTGCACTGTTGAGAGAAACTTTATCTGCTCCGGCATGCAGCAGATCCTCAATTTCATCGAGGGTGCGAATTCCCCCACCCACTGTGAACGGAATATCAATTTCAGCGGCAATACGGCGAACCAATTCAACCAGGGTTTTACGTTTTTCCTGGGTGGCCGTGATGTCAAGAAAAACGAGTTCATCGGCCCCTTCATCGGCGTAACGTTTGGCAAGCTCAACAGGATCCCCCGCATCACGCAGATCTACAAAGTTGACTCCTTTAACAGTTCGACCATCTTTAATGTCAAGGCAAGGAATAATTCGTTTAGCGAGCATATAGTAACTTTATTTGCAAGAAATTTGAAGGTATAATATAGACAAAGAATGGTAATTTTTTCACCTCCATGAAGGTATGTTTTATTTAAATCATATTTAAATTTGGCCAGATATTGGACATTCCCCTGATCTCTGGATAAAATTATTTTCAATCTTGAATTAAATGTAGTGGAGGTAATCATGAATAAACCAGTTGAGTGTCCAGAATGTGGCGCAACAGCGATAGATCCCTGCCACAAAGAACCAAAAGATGACTGCATTAGAGACGAAAATTCCTAAATATGAACAACTCTGTTGAGCCTCAGGGTAAAAACCTTGAGGCTTTTTTTTATTAGCCTTCCTACCTTTTAACAATACTCCAAATACAATTGCTAAAAGAATTTGTAACAGTACCTACGTTATCCGCTCTTATATATAAACGGACTTACTACAGGCGAATACATCCGAGTTTGGAAACCAAGTCTAACTCGTGCTCTCACTTCAAACAAAATCAAATTAACGATGACTTTGCGTATTCTGGGCAAATCTGTGAGCAGGATAATTTTGGCAATTGTAGAATTTGGGTTAAAGGGTTGTGCTTTTCTTTCCGCCCTTATCACACTGGGTTCCAGCGGGTCAATCATTGAAAAAAGCTTGTCCGGGCTCAGTTCTTTTCCAGCCGTTCTATCCAATTGTTCCTCTTTATATCGCCAATTGGCTGATATGGATCTACTTGGAGCCCTGTATCCAGAAACTATCGGTGAACTGGCAGGAGGCCCAAGCCCCGCTATGCCCTCTAGCCTGGTATCTACCATCAACGAGCTCATTTTTTTTGTGGGGAATGCCAATCATAATTTATCGACGGACTTGATGGGTACACTGGTTGCCATGTTGCTGGCTTTTTTGCCCATATATGTGGGGGGAGCACTTGTGGGTTTCGTGCGGCGCGGGGGAGAGGACCTGCTTTGGATCCGAATGGAAAAGAAGCTTTGGAAATGGCATTTTGAAGATGAACAGGTCAATAAGATCGACAAAACCGATTCAGAAACGACTACTGAAGTTTCAGTCCCGGAAAAGAAACTCGCTGTGGTAAATGCTCAGCACAAAATCCAGCAAAAGCCAACTGTTTTGGAAAAGGAGCAAAAACAGTTGGGACAAGGCTTTACGGAAGAACCCTGTCCTTCTCCAGAAACCGTGGATTCTGTTGCCAAAGGTAGTGATGAAATGGACCTGGATATACAGGTAGAGCATGATATCAAAGAGTTCGATGAATACTCTGACGATGAGGTTCCAAAGCCTGAAAATGAAAAGTTGGAGACTGAACGTTCTGAACCACGTGAATATGAGGAGTTTGGAGATGGAGGACTAGAAGCAAAGGAATCGGAACGAGATTTTACGGAAGAAAATGATTCCGAAGATGGTTTGTTGGAGGAGGAACATGACTCGGAATGCAGGGTCGAAAATGAGCTGGGGAAAGAACTATCCGAGGCCGAAGAGTCTACTTCGGATGAGGGTGAGGAAGAAGAATCTGAAATTCAGAATGATTATAGTCTGAAAGAGTACCTGCAACTGGCCCGTTCCTGATTTACTCGAGTATCTGAGATTAAAAATGGCGTAACTATCCTTTCTTTTTTAAGTTCGGTCGGTCACAAATACTATCTGGAATAAATCTAATATTGGAATGAGTACCGAACGAACGAAGCAGCAGGTTTTTGAGGAGACCGAACAACAGGTAAAGGATCTAGGCTTTACCATAGTTGACGAGGACAGGGAGCGCCCATGGGGAGGATTTTTTGTAATTGAGGAGGAACAGGCACAACAGTTTGCCAACACTTATTTTGAGGAAAAACCTGTGGATGAACTCAAGATTGCAGGCAGACTGAGCCCCAAAATATTGATTGTGGAACCTGGTAAAAGACTTTCCTGGCAGTATCACCATCGCCGTGCAGAAATATGGAAGATAATTGAGGGTCCCGTAGGGATTATTACCAGTGATACCAACCAGCAGGGTCCGCTTGATACCTATAAGACAGGGGCACAGGTCAGATTAAAAAAAGGGGAGCGGCACCGGTTGGTCGGGCTTGACGATTGGGGTGTACTGGCAGAAATATGGCAGCACACCGACATCAACAATCCTTCAAACGAAGATGACATCGTCCGGGTACAGGATGATTTTGGTCGATAGTTTTAAAACCCAGGTGCGACGTACTTTTGAAGTGCATCGCACCTAGCCTGTTTTTAAGCAAATTCTGCCAGCGCTTCTAAGCCTATTTTGCCTTCATAATACGCTCTCCCGACAACAACAGAAGGCATCCCGGCTTTCTGCAGATCGAGTAGATCGTTATAGCTTCCCACTCCGCCTGAAGCAATAAATGTCAGGTTGGGGAATTGTTTCCTTAGTGAGTTATAGAGCTCAATATTGGGCCCTCCCAGGGTTCCGTCGCGACTGATATCAGTGCACAGTACATTTTGTAGGCCCCGTTTTAGCATTGGTTCAAGGAATGTGTCAAGAGAATCATCCGACGTCTCTTCCCATCCTGCATATGCCACTTTGCCATCTTTCAGATCCATGCCGAGAATTGCTCGTTCTCCCCGTTCATCCAGCAGCTTCAGCCAATCCTCCGGCTTCCGCACCGCCATTGAGCTGCATATCACTTTGCTGATACCCTGTTTCAGCAACATATCCGCATCTTCATAACTGCGGACTCCGCCGCCGGTCTGTACGGAAAGCCCGGTTTCTTCAATAATAGCTGTGATATGTTTTAGGTTCATGAATTCCCCTTGCCGGGCACCGTTCAAATCAATCACATGGATGTGGGAAAAGCCAGCCTCTTTAAACTTGCGGGCCTCCTCCACAGGATTGTCATTATAAATTGTAGCTTGGTCGTAGTCACCTTTATGCAGCCGGACCACCTGTCCGTCAAGGAGATCAATTGCGGGTATTACCTTCACGTGATTTAGTTTTATTAAGAATGACAAATTGGTCGGCAAAGTTAACAAGAAAATAACTTTAAATTTCAGGAACCTTGACAAACGATTTGTATAATTATTCCATCTTTAAAAAGGAATCACATCAGTAGATATCATGAAATATACCAGCATTCTATTCGCACTCCTCTTCCTGCTTTCAGGTTGGGCAACCGCACAGCAAACGGCCTCAGGCGTGGTGTTTGAGGATGAAAATGGCAATAGTAAAAAAGAAAAGGCAGAACCGGGAATCGCATCGGTGACTGTTTCAAATGGCCGTGATGTGGTACTGACGGACGAGGACGGGCGCTATTCACTCCCGGTAGATGAGGATGATATCCTTTTTGTGATTAAGCCGTCCGGCTACCGATTGCCCGTGAATGAGCGCAATCTTCCCCAATTCTATTATAATCACAAACCAAAAGGGTCACCGGAATTGGATTTTCCCGGGGTAGAGCCAACAGGTCCACTTCCGGAATCGGTGAACTTTCCGCTGATAAAAGCTGAGCAGAAGAAGGATTTTAAAATGCTGGTATTTGGTGATCCACAGCACTATTCCGAGCAGGAGGTCGAATATTTTGATCGAGATATTGTGTCGGAAGTGGCAGAAATTGAGGGGTATGACTTTGGGATCAGCCTTGGTGACCTGGTCGGGGATGATCTAGACCTGTTTGATCCCTACACAAAATCGGTTGCCCGCGTTGGCATTCCCTGGTTTAATGTCTATGGTAACCATGACATGAATTTTGATGCTGAGAGCGATCAGTACGCGGATGAGACCTTTGAACGGGTGTTTGGTCCGGCTACCTATTCCTTCAATCACGGGCAGGTTCATTTCATTGTGCTGGATGATGTGTTCTACCCGCGGGCTGACGGCGAATCGGGGTATATAGGCGGATTTACTGGTGAGCAGCTTACCTTTATTGAAAATGATCTCGAGCATGTTCCAAAAGACCACCTGGTAGTGCTGGCGTTTCACATTCCACTTATCGTTCCGGAAGGCCGCCACACATTTCGTATTGAAGAGCGCAATCATCTTTTTGACCTGTTGAAAGAGTATCCGAAAACGTTATCTCTCTCAGCCCATACCCATATCCAGCAATTCGAGTTTTTTGGGAATGAATCAGGCTGGCACCGGGAGAATCCTCATATTCATTACAATGTAGGCACAACATCCGGCGATTGGTGGTCAGGCGTGCCGGATCAACGCGGAATTCCACCCACACTTATGCGTGACGGAACCCCCAACGGGTATGCAACGATTACATTTGAGGGCAATGAGTTTACCCTGGATTACCGGGCAGCCGATTACGAGGAGTCCCATCGCATGAGCATCTGGGGACCGGAAGTTGTTCCGCAAGACAGTTGGCATGGCGCTGAACTTTACGTGAATTATTTTATGGGCAATGAGAAGACTAAAGTAGAATACAGAGTGGCTGACAATGATTGGCGATCGATGAGTAAAGTTGAAGAAAGCGATCCCTATGTAGCCCAATTGCGCCAAAAGTGGGATACATCAGAATCACTGCTGGCGGGCAAACGTCCCTCAAACCCCGTAATTTCTTCCCACTTGTGGAGTGCCGGTGTGCCGAATAATCTCCCTGTAGGAGAGCAAACCATCCAGGTGCGGGTGACCGATATGTTCGGCCGGCAGTTTCACGATACATTTAATTATGAGGTCGTCCGACCCGGCGGGAATTAATAATAGAGGCCTTTGCAAAACTACACCATTTGAAATTGTCATCGCGAGCCCCGTGTTTTTCGGGGCGTGGCGATCCCCACACAAATGGAGATTGCCGCATTTCGCTCATTTCATTCGCTCCATTCGCAATGACATAGGGTTTTCAAAGCCCCCTAATAGTTTGATCCTGGTAAACTTGAACCGCCCCGGGTTCTTCACTAGGGGGCAGGCAGTCACAAAGGCAGTACGACGACGTCGCAAAGGGAATATGACGTCGTCGTATGGACTAAGTGACGGCGTCGTTTGGTCTGTTTGACGGTAGTCATTCAGATCATTTGACCGTAGTCAGAAAGGCTAAATGACGGTAGTCAAATTGGTAATACGACTATAGCGGGGTAAAGGGGGCTGTGAGCTTGGGTAGGTATGTTCCTTTTTGTGTGTACAATCCGCAGGCAGGCGACTAAAGAACTGTCCGCGAAAAAGGGGAGATCTAATTATCATTTTGGCGTCTTATTGCTGTTGTGCTGTTCAATTTTTTTAGTGATAACGTATTTAGCGGTTAGATTAGATGGCAAAGAACTAAGAAATACCCTCTGTGTCATCCCGGACCTCCGACAGCTCTCGGAGATCTCGTAGTGGCACTAAGCCCTGATCTGTTTAGAGCCGATATCAAAGATAGAGGCTCTACGAGATCCTGAAACAAGTTCAGGATGACACAAAGGCTACTTTTTAACCGCTAAACGCGTTAGTGATAAAAAAACGAATCAAAAAAATCACCGCCGGAGTAATTGTCGCTGCGTTCACTTCTCCCGACGGCTGTCGGGATAAAACCATTTAAACTCCCTCCGCTGAAAAAGCCTGGATCTCAGACAAAAATGGTTTCTTAACGCTCCGGATTCGGGCACTTTCCCCAACAAAAATTTCAAAGGGCGGGAATAGAAAACACATAACGAATATTAAACAAGATTTCTTTTTTAACGCCTTCGCTGCGTATGCCCGGGACGGCTCATAAATCAAGGGGGCGAATGACGCCAGGTATCACAGGTAGCCCCAAGTCCAGAAAATCCCTGCTATAGATTCCCTGAGAGTCAATGAATGTGGGAAAGCAGGTTCTTTTTAAATGCTGAAGAGGGGAATATCTGGGATTTTATGGTGAGTCATATGTTAACAATGGATTGAGGAAGGTTAAATAATTTAGGTTGTTACATGTCCTGCTGCCAGCGGGACCGCTGGCAGCAAACAACTGAGGATAATATGGAGAGTGGTCTGGTGAGAAG